>CATVTM010000021.1 GCA_958346935.1 uncultured Collinsella sp. | reverse complement strand
AACGGCTCTGAACAAGCACGTGGTGGGACAAATTTATCAGTAGTTTTTGTCCCAGGGTCGCCTGCGGCAACAAACTCGATACGACTTTCGCACCTGGGACAAGAACTACTGATAATTTTGTCCCACCAACCATCGGGATACGGCTTACCCCCGCGCTTCTTCGAGCATCTGCTTGGCGTGCGCCAAGCTCGCCTCCGTTTGATCGCCGCTGAGCATGCGGGCGATCTCGGCGGTACGGGCCTCGCCGGTTACCTCGTCCAAGTGCGTCTGGGGAACATCACCCGGCTCCTTGCTGACCACGTAATGCTTATCAGCCATAACCGCGACCTGCGCCAAGTGAGTTACGGCAATCACCTGATGCGTAGCGGCAAGATCTGCCAACACGCCTGCGAGGGCACGCGCCGTCGACCCGCCAACGCCGGCATCGACCTCGTCAAATACCAGCGTGTCAACACCATCGGCGTTACCCAGAACCACTTTGCTCGCAAGCATGACGCGGCTGAGCTCGCCACCCGACGCAATGCGACGCAAAGGACGCGGCGTCAGCCCGGCGCCGCTACGGTACAGCAGCTCATAGCTCGAAGGGCCTGCCGGAGTCCATTCAGCGCGGGGCAAATCGCGCGACTCCCACACGAGCTCAGCGCTTCCCATCTCCAAGCGTGCCATCTGACGGCCGACCTCGTGACAAAAACGTGGGGCGGCCGTGTTGCGCGCACGCTTGAGCGCCTTGGCAGCAGCAAATAACTCGCGCTCAGCGGCACCAAGTGCTTCACGCGACTTCTTGATTTGTTCATCACCATCGTCAACGAGCGACAGCAGCTCTTGCGAGCGATCGCGCATGGCAAAAACATCGTCCATGGTAGGACCCCACTGACGCAGCAGCCCCTTAAGGTCGGAATAGCGCTCACGCATGCGAGCGAGCTCGCGCGGGTCGAAGGCGACGCCATCGCGATAGGCACGAAGCTCGTTCGCGCTATCCTCAAGGGAGATACAGGCATCCGAAAGCGCATCGGCAATGTCGCCCAGTTTGCGATCGACGGCAGCCATACGGGAAAGCTCTGCCACGGCGCTGTTCACGGCATCGAGCGCTCCACCTTCGGCAGCAAGCGATGCATGAGCCTCGTTGGCGGTGGCCACCAAGACTTCGGCGTGCTCCGAGCGCGGCAGCAGCTCCTCGAGTTCCTCGTACTCACCCGGCTTGGGGTCGACTTCCGCAATGCGCTCGAGGGCAAAACGCGCCTCCTCGACGCGACTCCCTTGCGCGCGCGAGGCTTCCTCGACACGGCGAAGCTCCTTGGCAGCCGCACGCGATGCCTTAAAGCAGGCGAGATAACGATCGAGTGCCTCGAGCGCCGAACGGCCCGCCCAGGCATCCACCATGGCGACATGATGTGCTGGATCGAGCAGGCGCTGATGCTCGTGCTGACCGCACAGGTCCATCATTGCTCCCACGCGCTCAGAAAGTTCGCGCACGCTGCCGATACGACCATCGATCTTGACGCGGCTGCGACCCTCGGCAGAAAGGCTGCGCAAAACGGTGAAGCCCTCGGCGTCGTGCGGACCATCGAACAGGCGAGCCTCGACACTCGCCAGCGCCTCGCCCTCGCGAACCGTCGAAGAATCCGCGCGCTCGCCCAAAATGAGCTTGAGGGCAGACAGCAGCGCAGTCTTGCCGGCACCGGTCTCACCGGTCAGGACAGTCAAGCCGGCACTCGGCACCAGCGTTGCCTCGCGAATGAGGGCAATGTTGGAAACCTGCAGCTCATCGATCATGACGAACTCCGTAGAATACGCGGCTCACCGAGTTGTAAAAGCTCTCGGGGCCGTAATCAAGGAGCAGCACATCCCCGGGACCGCGGCGAACGGCCACGCTCTCGACCGTGCCGTCGCAAGTAATGAACTGTCCGTCGATAGCGATCGCCGGAACACTCGGGCGGTCGTCGGACATAAAAATCTCGACGACATCACTCGGCGAGGTCAAGAAGGCACGAGCTTGAATGGTGTGCGGCGCAATGGGCACGCAAACCATGCCTGCGTAATCGGGACTCACGATAGGACCGCCAGCGCTCAGGGCATAACCCGTAGAGCCGGTCGCCGTGGACACAACCACGCCATCGCCACGCAGGCGATCGATATGGTGGCCCGACACGGTAATGTCGAACTCAACCATATCGGACAGCGGCCCGCGCGTGAGCGCCATGTCATTGAGGGCAAACGTGCGCACGACGTCCTTCGTACCGTCATCGCGCACGGACACGATATCCGCAGCGATCGTGGCGCGGCGACTCACGTGAAGCTCGCCAGACAGGGCATCGCTCACAACCTGCAAAATGTCGCGCTCCTCCGGACTGGCCGCCGTCAAAAATCCCAGGTGACCATAGGAAAGACCCAAGATGGGAATCTCGCGATAGTTGAGGATACGAGCCGCGCGCAGCAGCGTGCCATCGCCACCGAGTGTGATGACCAGGTCGGCGCCATCAATATCGGGCGTGCTCTGAATCTTGGAGCGCTGATCGGCCGCCCATGCAACCTCGTAGCCCTGACGCGTCAGCCAAAGCTCGAGCATCAAACCGCTCTCGACTGCCTCTTGCTTGTAATAATTGGGAACCAGAAAGACCTTCATAGCGTTGCAGCTTTCTCGCTCAAAACCGATACCTGGGATTGCAGCTCATCATCGGAGCGCTCACCGACAGCAAACCTCGTGCCGTACAGGAAAAACTCCACGTTGCCCTTGGCGCCATGAATAGGCGACACGCACACATCGACCGGGAACAGGCCCTTGGCGGCAAAGAGCTCGATCGCCGCCACGAGCGTATCAACGCGCACGGCAGGGTCAGTCACGATGCCACCCTCGCCCACCAGTGCCGCCGGAGCCTCAAACTGCGGCTTCACCAGCGTGCAGAACGAGCCGACAGGTGTCAGGCACGCCAACACGGCATCGATAATGTTTGCAATGCTCGTAAACGAAACATCGCATACAGCCAGGTCAATGGCATTGCCGTACCCAAGCTCGGGCAGGTGCGTCACATTCGTGCGCTCATGAAGCGTCACGCGATCGTCCTGGCGCAGCGACCAATCAAACTGAGCTCGGCCCACATCGACCGAAACAACGGTCGCGGCGCCACGCTTAAGCAAACAATCGGTAAAGCCGCCGGTAGAGCATCCCACGTCCAGGCAGGCAAGGCCCGACGGGTCAATTCCAAACGCATCGAGCGCACCCTCGAGCTTAAGGCCGCCGCGTCCAACGTACGGAATGCGCCCTTTAACATGCAGCGGTAGGCCCGGCGTCACCTTGAGCCCCGGCGAAGTCAAGCGCTCGCCGCCACTCGAGACCAGGCCGGCCATAAGAGTGCGAAGGGCATCCGCGCGATCGGCGCAGATGCCCTGTGAAATCAGTTCGTCATCAAGACGCACGCGTTTCATGAATGCCATCAACCATTCGTATCCGGAGATGCGGCTAGCTATCCTGAGATTCGTTTGCCGCATCCTCATCGTATTCCTGCTCGAGCTTATCGGCCTCACGCGGCGTCAACTCAAACTTGTCGACCATATCGACCGCGCGGGAACCCAGCTCAATCGCTTCGTCAAACAGATCGAGCGAACGCTCCAGGGACGTATCCTTGGAGCGAACGGTAGCGATGATCTGGTCCAGACGGTCCGAGATCTCGTCAAAGTTGCGGACAGAACCCTCTGGCATGACTACTCCTCGAAGGAGTCGACGACAACCTCGGCGGCGTCCGCATCCTCGGCCAGCACGCCAGCCTCAGCCTGAGCAACCGCAACCTTAGCGGCAGCCTCGGCAGCCTGGGCCTCCTCGCGTGCGCGATCCTCGGCCAGCAGCTCCTGGTACAGGTCCTCGCCCGGCAGCTCCTCGCTGCGAGCGAT
The DNA here is from genome assembly GCA_958346935.1 of uncultured Collinsella sp. Taxonomy (GTDB): domain Bacteria; phylum Actinomycetota; class Coriobacteriia; order Coriobacteriales; family Coriobacteriaceae; genus Collinsella. The sequence continues at coordinate 24,495 of CATVTM010000021.1, read as the reverse complement.
CTTGCCCAGTACGCCGTTAACAAACGATGCGGACTGGTCGGTGCCATAGGCCTTGGCAAGCTCAACGGCCTCGTTGATCACGATGGCGTCAGAGACCTCCTCGTCGGTGAGGAAACGCATCTCGTAGACGGCGATACGCAGCAGGTTGCGGTCGGCGCCGGGCATGCGCATAAGATCCCAGTTCTTGGCAACGGCGCGCAGGGCACAGTCGATGCGGTCGATGTGCTCATAGGCACCGCGGCAAAGCTCCAGCGCATAGGGGTCGAGGGGACCCTTCGAGATCAGGAAATCGCCCTCGAGGACGCGCTCGAGCGGGCTGTCCGTGGCCTCGGCCTGGAACAGCAGCTGCAGCGCCTGACTGCGGGCAAGCGTACGCCCGCGATAAACCTTAAGGCTCAAAGGTTACTCCTTGGGGAAAACGAGGCCGTCGATGCAAACATCAACGCGCTCGACCTCAACGCCCACCTGAGCATCGATGGCGGCGACCACGGCGGCGCGAACGGCCTCAGCGAGTTTCTTGAACGGATAGCCAAAGAACACCACGACGCGCACGGTGAGTGCGAGCTTGTCGCCGATGACCTCGGCCTCGACCGCCGGCTCGGAAGCCGGGGCCTTGGACGAGAGCATCATGGAGACAAGGTTGGTGGCAAGGTCCTTGACGCCCACGGAGGCGATGCCCTCGACATCCGTGACGGCGCGCGAGACGATGGCGGTCAGAACATCGGGCGATATGCCGATGCCGTCAATCTTGATTTCCTGGGGCATGAGTCCTCCTAGAAGAATTGGTTGCTAGACGCGGGAGACGAACTTGCCGTCGCGGGTGTCAACCTTGATGACCTCGCCCTCGTTGAGGTACATGGGGACCTGGATGACAGCGCCTGTGTCGATGGTGGCCGGCTTGGTGGAACCCTGGACGGTGTCGCCCTTAAAGCCCGGGTCGGTCTGGACGATGGTGGTCTCGATAAACATCGGCGGGGTCACGCCCATGAGCTCGTCGTCGGCGAAGAGCAGCTGGCAGATGTCGTTCTCGCGCAGCCACTTGGAGTTCTCGCCCACCATGTCCTCGGGAACGGGAACCTGCTCGTAGGACTCATTGTCCATGAAGATGTAATCGGTGCCGTCGTTGTAGAGGTACTGGAACTCACGGGTGGTGAGCATGACGCTCTCGAACTTGGTGCCGGCGTTGCAGGTGTTCTCGACGACGCGGCCGCTCTTGATGTCGCGGGTCTTGTAGCGCACGAACGCGCCGCCCTTGCCCGGCTTGACATGCTGGAACTCGACGATGGTGTAGACCTTGTCCTTAATGCGGAGACCGAGGCCGTTCTTGAAGTCGGCGGTAGAAATGGTAGGCATAGCGACCTTTCTTGTTATGGGCAGAACGCACAAGCGTCCAAATTACATACGACCGAAATTATACACTTGCAGACGGCGCCTGCAGCGAGCGCATAAAAAGAGAACGCGGGACGCCCGAAACATTCCGGACGCCCCGCACCAAACTATCTACCAAAGTAGATTAGCAATCGATGACGTGGAGGTCATGCGGGGTCTTGGTGAAGGGCTCGTAACCGTTCTCGGTGACGACACCGTAGTCTTCCAGGCGCACGCCGCCCACGCCCGGCAGGTAGACGCCGGGCTCCATGGTAACAACCGAGCCGACCTCGATAATGTTCTTACTGCGGTTGAAGTTGGGCAGCTCGTGGATGTCGATGCCCACGCCGTGGCCCAGGCCATGGTTGTAGTAATCGCCATAACCGGCATCGCCGATGATCTGCTTGGAAAGCTTGAAAATGTCGTTGCCCTCGACGCCCGGATGGATGGCGGCGACGCACTCCTCGTGCGTGCGGCGCACGAGCGCGTAGAGGTCAAGCTGCTCCTGCGTGGGCTCGCCCATCACGACGGTACGCGTCATATCGGAACGATAGTCGCAGTAACCCGCGCCGTAATCCATGAGGACAAAATCGCCCTTCTCGATCACACGGTCGCTCGGCACGGCGTGCGGGTTGGCGGTATTGGGGCCGCTCGCCACGATGGAGCCGAAGGCCAGACTGTCGGCGCCGTTGGCGAACATATAGTTCTCGAGCTCGTTGCGAACCTGCTTCTCGGTCATGCCGGGCTTAATAAAGCCGAGCATATGCTGGAAGGCGGCGTCGGTGATCGACTGCGCGTGGCGCATGAGCTCGATCTCCTCGGCGTCCTTGATGGCGCGCATCTTACGAATGTCGTCATGCATCAGCGGCAGCATGCAGGCAACGGAGCGGTCCTCCAGGCCACGCTGAATACCCTGGTAGAAATTGATCTGCATATCGTCCTCGACAGCGCAGACGCGGCACTTGTTGGCCGCGATCTTGCCGGCGACCCAACCGGGGATGGTACCCTCGTCCATGTCGTAGACCCAGGGGCTGCCGGCGGGCGTGTTCTCCTCAAAACTGTTGAGATAGCGCGAGTCGGTATGGAACAGGCACTGGCCGGCCGTAATAAACGCAGCGTGCGGGAACTCGAAGGTGTAATCGAAGACGCCCTTCACGCCCGTAAGCCAACGAAGGTTGGCCTCGTCGCGCACCACGATAGCGTCGTAGCCGCGCTCAGCCATCAGGGCACGGACACGCTCGATACGACCGGCAGGACCGGCATCAAACTCAGACATGCAGATTCCTTTCTTGTTGTCTTCATAAAGACGGGACGGGCTCAATCAACGTACGGAATCGCGAGCGATTCGCAACCGATTGAAAACCCGCCCCTCAACATGATACGAAAGACGATGGAAGTCAATAAATCTTAGAGAAGTTCTTTACGAGAAGCCAAATAGGCGTGAGCATGGCGCTCAAGAACCTCGTCCTCAACGTTCGTTAGGCGAATGGCGCCGAGCGCCGCGGGCAGCGGCAGCATGCTGCGGTTCGAGCGGACAAACTGCTGTCTGCGGAACTCCTCGATATATGCGGCAGGCTCCAAGTCGAAGGCAAGCTCCTCGATGCCAAAGTCCTCCAGGTAGTCATCGAGATCAAAAACGTAATCGATATCGAAGTCGCAGGCGTCGTGGGCAAGGCGCGCCTCAAAGCGCATGCCCTCGGACAACAGCTGGTAGGCAGGGGCCTGCGAAGCGGCATCGCCCAAGCAAGCGCGCAGGGTACGCTCCCCCGTCTTGCCAAAATCGAGCGCGTGGCGGGCGCTCGGGTTCGTGGCCATCAGTACGTCCTTGCGGGCAGTCTGAGACCACTGAACGGCATTGACGAGCGCGACCTCCTCGCCCGCGAGGATCTCGGGGACGGTCTCAGTAAACTGATTCCAGCGAGACTTGCTGCTCGAAAGCATGGTGCCGACAAGTACTGCATAGCCGAGCTTGAGGTCCTCGGGGTCCGCCTCGCGAACAAGGTCGAGGTCACACACGACCAAGCCCGGCTCAGGACGGAACGCGATAGCGGGAAGCGCATTCGCCGACGAAGCGATGAGCGGCTTCATGGTCGTCGCGACCGTGAGCATGGCGTCGAAGGTCGTCGGCAGCAGCGCGCACTCGGTTCGGCCACACCACTGGTTGGCGCACCAGCTAACAACCGAGCAGGTCGCGGCATCGCCAACGGCGACAACCAGGTCGTCGCAGGTAATGCCGTTGGCAGACAGGGCGCCAAAGACGGTATCGGCATCGGCCAGCGTAGCACCGGCAGGAGAAACCTCGAGGACGAGCAGCGACACGGCAAAACCGGCATCAACCAGCGCATGCTCGACGACCTCACCAAAACGCTCGGATGTAGCGTCGTTCCAAACGACCATCGCGCGCTTAGGCTTGCCCACAGCCGAGGCAAACATACGCGGCAGCTCCTCGAACGCGCCCAATCCGACGCGGACATCGACACTGCGGTTTTGGAAATTGATCAGTTGACGGCGAATCATAGCAGTCCACGCTCCAAAAGCATCTCGGCACAAAGGTAGGAAACGTCCTCGAAGGACTTGTTGCGAATATCAAGGGTAATATCGGCGGCCTGGCGATACAGCGGACGGCGATGCTCAAACAGACGCGCGGCATGCTCGGGCGAGCGGAAATCGGGGCGCGTGTCGGACCGACGAATCTGGCGAATCGAATCCTCGAAGTCGCCCTCGAGGTACACGCACGTACCCATTTCGTGCATCAGCTCAATATTCACCGGCGTCTCGACGATACCGCCCCCGCACGACACCAACAGGCTGCGTTCGCTTTGGAGCGAACGGAGCGCCGAGGTCTCGAGCTCACGGAAACGATCCTCGCCCTCGGTCTCAAAAATCTCGGTTACCGACTTGCCGCAGCGGCGCACGACCAGGCGGTCGGTATCGATAAAACGCCGCTTGAACATAGTGCCGACGTTGCGCGCGAGCGTCGATTTGCCCGCGCCCAAAAAGCCGATAAAGAAGATATGGTCGCAGCCGTGTTTAGTGTGCTGGGACATAGCGAGACCTATTCCTCGCAGGGAAGGTCGCGCAGGGCCCGGCGCTCAAAGATACGGAAGATCTGCGTATACCACAGGTCCTGCGTCGCCTGCGGCTTTACCAGGATGGTATCGACGCCGGCGAAATTGCCACTCCACACGTCCGTGTAAAGCTGATCACCGATCAGCACCGCCTCGTCGGCCGTGGCGCCGAGGCGCTTAAGACCCGCCTTGAGGGCAAACGGCGCCGGCTTCATGGCGTGGCTGATGGCCTCGAGCCCCAGCTCGCGTGCAGAGCTCATGACCTGGTCGCGATGCCAGTTGTTGGACACCATGCACAGCTTAAAGCCTTTGGCGCGAGCGGCGTCGAGCCAAGCGGAAACCGCGGCGGGAACCTGCTCGGTGTCGCGCGGCACCAAGGTGTTATCGCGATCGAGCAGAATGGCGCGCTTGCCGTCGGCCCACAGGGTATCAAGGTCGATGCGATCGACCGAGGCAACGTATCGTTTGGGGCTAAAAATCCTCATGCTAATTCCAAGACTGTTGATGCTCTTCGTAGGTTTGCGAGAAGTACTCCTCGTCCTGCGTAATGTAGAAATACAGGTCATCGGAGTCGGTCGGCTCAAGCGTGGCCTTGAGTGCCTCGAGCGACGGAGAGCAGATGGGCGTGGGCGGCAGACCCTCGTGCTTATAGGTGTTATACGGACTATCGCTCTGCAGGTCGTCGGCGGTAACCTCGCCACCGGTGACATACATCATGGTCGCATCGCTGTTGAGATAGCGCAGACCGTCGAGCTTGCCGGCAAGGCGGTTGTAGAAGACCGAGGCCACGTGCGCACGTTGATCGGCGTTGAGGCCCTCGCGCTCAACGATAGAGGCCAAGTTGACGATGTCGTAGTCGGACATCTCCACACCATAGCGCTCCTTGATCTTGGCTTCGCAGCTCGCAAAGTCAAGCGACTTGTACTCGGTCTTAAACTGATCGAGCATAGCGCGAATCACGTCATCGGCCGTCGGCGAATCACCCAACGAATAGGTCTTGGGGAACAAGAAACCCTCGAGCGAGTCGTTGGCGGCGCCCTTAAGGAAGCTATAGTCGTCCACGTAGTTGGAGGCCTTGGCCTGGTTGAGGAAGTCTTCCTTAGAGATGCTGTCGTAGGCCTGGGCCACACGGTCGGCGACTTGATCGACCGTCAGGCCCTCAGGGATAGTCAGCGCATTGGAGCCCGCGTTGGGGCCTTCCATGAGCTGCTGAACAACCTTGGTCGCATCCATGAGTGTGGTGAACGAATAATCACCAGGCTTGAGCGACATATCGGCGTTGAGCTTTTTCACCGCCGCATAGTAATCCTTGGGATTTTCGACGATATGGTTCTCGGAGAGAATCGAGGCGATCGTGTCGCCCGAAGCACCATCGGGAATGGTCACCGTAACCTGCTGACAAGCCGTAACCTTCGTATCCTCACCGGCAAAGAAACCCTTGACGGCAGGCACGACAAAGAAAGCGATAGTAGCAAGCGCGATTACGGCCACCACAACGCCGATGATCATAGGAACCGGAGAACTCTTCTTTTGAGCACCGCGACGAGCATGCGTGTTGTAGCTCGAGCGAGTCGCCGGAGCAACGCCATGCGAACCGCGAGCGTGATGCGAATGCGATTGGGGGACCTGCGTTCGCTGGGTAGGTGCCTGTTGCTTAAAGCGAGCACCGCCTGCAGGCTGAGCCGAACGAGCAGTGGGCTGCTGAGCCGTGTGAGAAGCCGGATACTGAACCGAACGAGCAGAAGGCTGCTGACCCGTCCGTTGAACAGGTTGGGCCGAACGAGAGGAGGACTGCACCGGGCGCGCGGCAGACTGAGCTGCGCGCTGGGTCGGCTGTGCCGGACGCTGGCCAGGCTGGGCAGGGCGCGACGCCGGCTGACGTGTACGATTCGGCTGGCGCGGATCGGGAGCGCTAGGCATGCGAAACCTCCTCGTTTTTACGATCAAGCCACGTCTGCAAAAACAGGCTGGCGGCAATCATGTCAATCTTGCCCCTCATCTGTTTTTCGTTGAGGCCCTGCTCGCGCAGGATACGCTTGGCCTCTTGCGAGGACAGGCGCTCGTCCTCAAACTCCAGCGGAAGATCGAGCTCGTCGGCAATCTTTTGCGCAACAGCGGCAACACGCTCGGCCTGGGGACCGGGCTCACCGGCCATGGTCAGGGGACGCCCACTTACCAGGATATCGGGCTCATAGTCCTCGAGCAGGTAGCGGAACGTCTTGGCCATACCGGTGACCTCTGCAGCCGGGAGCACCTTGACAGGCATCGCCATCTTGCCATCACGGCTCGAGACGGCGATGCCGATCCTGGTCTCCCCTATGTCCAGCGCAAGCGCGACCACAGCGACTACCTAGATTCTTAGGCGCCGAGCGCGGTCTTAGCGGCCGCGAGGGCATCGGCGATGCCGGCGGCGTTCTTGCCACCGGCCTGGGCCATGTTGGGACGGCCGCCACCGCGACCGTCGACCAGGCCCGCGATCTGCTTGATCACGTTACCGGCGTGGAAACCGGCCTTGACGGCGTCATCGGAGCCGGCGGCGAGCAGGGCCGGGGTGCCCTTCTCGGTCACGCTGGCGACGACGCAGGCGACAGGACCGGCGACCTTCTGGTGCACGGTATCCCAGACGTTGCGCAGGTCGGCAGCCTCAAGGCCCTGGAGCTCAGCGACGACGAGCTTGTAGCCGTCGAGCTCGACGGCGCCCTCGATGGCGCTGGAGATAGCGTCGGAGGAGTCACCGGTCAAAGCCTTTTTGAGCTTGTTGGACGTCTCGCGCAGCTCGGCCTGCAGGTTCTCCACGCGGGCGGGAACCTCGTCGACGCGGCACTTGAGCGCAGCGGCGGCGGCGTCAACGAGCGCCAGGCGGTCGGCCATATAGTCGAGGGCACCCTTAGAGGTCACAGCCTCGATACGGCGGACATTGGAGCCTGTGGAGGACTCGGAAATGATCTTGAACAGGCCGATCTCGGCGGTGTTGGCAGCGTGCGTGCCACCGCAGAGCTCGCGGGAGAACGGCTGGTCCTCGGCGCCCACGGAGACGACGCGGACGACATCGCCGTACTTCTCGCCAAACAGAGCGACAGCGCCGGCAGCCTTAGCCTCGTCAATGCCCATGACACGGGTCACGACCGGCTTGGAAGCGAAGATCTGCTGGTTGACCAGGTCCTCGACAGCCTTGAGCTGCTCGGAGGATAGGGCCTCGAAGTGCGTGAAGTCAAAGCGCAGGTGCTCGGGCGTCACCAGCGAGCCGGCCTGGGAGACGTGCTCGCCCAGGACCTGCTTAAGGGCAGCATCGAGCAGGTGCGTGGCGGTGTGGTTGCGGCGCAGGAAGCCACGGCGCTCGGCGTCGAGCGCGGCGGTAACAGCGGCACCGACAGTCAGCGTGCCCTCGGCAACGTGCGCGACGTGGGCATACAGGCCGTTGTGGTTCTTGGTGTCGGCAACGGTCAGAACAACGCCCTCGGCGGAAAGCTTGCCGGCATCGCCCTGCTGGCCACCCATCTCGGCATAGAACGGGGTACGGTCGAGCACAACCTCGACATCCTCGCCGGCGGCAGCGGACTCGACGGACTCGCCGTTGCGCACGATGGCGACAACCTTGGCGCCCTCGATCACATCGTTGTCATAGCCGTCGAACTCGGTCGCTGCGACCTTGTCCGAAAGCTCGACCCACACGTCGTTGAAGCTGCCCCAGGCGTCGCCCTTGGCATTGGCGCGGGCGCGGGCCTTCTGGTCCTCCATGCAGGCAGTGAAGCCGTCCATGTCGACGTCGTGGCCAGCGGTGCCGGCGATCTCGACGGTCAGATCGATGGGGAAACCAAAGGTGTCGTGCAGCTTAAAGGCGACATCGCCCGGAAGCACGGCGCCCTCAGCAAGCGCTGCCAGGGCCTCGTCCAGATAGACGCGGCCGTTGTCGAGCGTCGTGGAGAAGCGCTCCTCCTCGGAGGCGACGATACCCTTGACGAGCGCGACATTCTTGAGCAGCTCGGGATAAGCCTCGCCCATCTGAGCGTTAACCTCGTCGATGAACTTGGTCAAGAAGGCGCCCTCGATGCCCAACAGGCGACCGTGGAACACGGCGCGGCGGAGCAGGCGGCGAAGGACGTACTCGCGTCCCTCGTTACCGGGGAGGATGCCGTCAGAGATCATAAAGTCAACGGCACGGGAGTGGTCGGCGATGATGCGCAGAGAACGGCTAGCACCGGAGTAATCGTCGGCGTCATAGGTCTTACCGCTGATCTCCTCGCCCAGCTTGATGAGATGCTGCATCAGATCGCCGTCGTAGTTAGCGGTCTTGTGCTGCATGATGGCGGCCATGCGCTCCAGGCCCATGCCCGTATCGAGGTTACGGTGCGGCAGCTCCGGCATGGAGCCGTCCTCCTGGCGGTCGTACTGGGTAAAGACGAGGTTCCAGAACTCCAGGAAGCGGTCGCAGTCGCAGCCGGGCTTGCAGTCGGGGCTGCCGCAGCCGACTTCCTCGCCCATGTCAAAGTAGATCTCGGAGCACGGACCACAGGGGCCGGTGGGGCCGGCGGCCCAGAAGTTGTCGTCCTCGCCCAAACGGGAGATGTGATCCTCGGCAACGCCCAGGGAGCGCCACACGTCGTGAGTCTCGTCGTCCTCGGTAAAGACGGTGAAGTACAGGCGGTCGAGCGGCAGCTTGAACTCCTTGGTGATGAGCTCAAAGGCCCAAGCGCAGGCCTGCTGCTTGGAGACGCCGCCAAAGGAGAAGTCGCCGAGCATCTCGAAGAAGGACAGGTGACGGCCGTCCTCGCCGATGCAATCGATGTCGTTGGTGCGGACGCACTTCTGGCAGGAGATCGCGCCGATCTCCTTCATGGTCTTTTTGCCCTGGTAGTACTCCTTAAACTGATTCATGCCGGCGTTGGCAAGCAGCAGCGAGGGATCGTCGGGAACAAGGGACGAAGAAGGATAGAGCTTAAGACCGCGCTCCTCAAAGAAGTTGAGGAACTTGGAGCGGATCTCGGCCGTAGTCATTGACGGGTAGTCAGCACTCATAGAGGGAATCTCCTCGGTTTCACATCGAAACAGTTCAAACGTAACGATATTACCATCCCACCGCGCAAGTGCAAAAAAGAGGGCCGTAAAACAGCGACCCTCCAGCGAAAGTGCACGTTATTTAGGACAGCCATAGTCTTTGAAAAATGGCTGCTGTAGAATTACATATAAGAGTCACCCGGAAGGAGCGATCGATGAAAAGCAAACGATTTGTCCTGAATGCACTTCTGGTAGTAGCACTTTTCGTGCTCTTGGCCTTCTCTTGCTGGTACGCAAACCAACCAGCATTTGGCTACGTATTGTATGCAGTAACGTCCGGCAATAAGACTTATTACGCTCTACGCGCAATTGACGTTCTCTTTTTCTATGTAGCTGGCCCCTTATCAATCGCTTTGGTCGCGTTTCTCGTCATTTACAACATCAAGAAACGCTAACAAGACCTATTTAGAATCCGAATCGTCCATGGATCCGTCGATGCCGGTTTTGGTGTCATCGTCCGAGCCGGAGTCATCATCCCTGGCGAAGGGGTTCTTGAAGAAACCCGTGGCGTCGGGCTGAAGGCCCGAGAGCTTAATCCAAGGATTGTCGAGCTCGGGCTTGGGCATGGCCTTTGCCTCGGGCGCGGTCTCGTTGCCGATGAGCTCAGACTCGTAGATGAAGGTGTCGTCGCCGAGCGCATCGTAAGCGGCAACCGGTTTACCCTCGGCATCGCGATACGGCGTGCCCTTAAAGACGGCGCCGTCGTAGGCCACGAGCTGGCGGCCAGTCTCGTTCTCAAAGTAGTACACGAAGATACCCTTGAGGGCCGCGCAAAGCGGGATGGCAATAATCATGCCGATGGGACCCATGAGCGCCGAGCCGATGACGAGTGCCGTCAGGCTCATGATGGGATGCACCTGCACCGAGCTCTGCATGACCTTAGGCGAAATCACGTTGTCGGTGACGTTTTGCGCGATCATCGTCACAATGAGCGTCCATAACGCCAACATGGGGCTGAACATAAAGCCGAGTATCGTGGCGATTGCCGCGCTCACCCAGGGACCAACGACCGGAACCAAATGCATGATGCCGGTAAAGATGGCCATGAGCGCCGCGTACGGGTGCCCGATGATCATAAAACCGATAAAGGCCAAGATACCACCGCAAATGGACGTCACGACCATACCGCGCATGTAGCCGCCCACCGAACGCGAAAGAATGGCGACCATAAAGCGGTACGAAGTCTCCTTCTCCTGGCCGATGATGGTGCAAATCTCGTGGTGCATGCGGGGGTAGTCGCAGGCCATCCAGTAGGCAAGCACCAGGCCCAGGAAGATCACGAACAGCTGCGAAGCCGTATTGGTGATAAGCGGGAACACACCGCGGCCGAGCTCGGCAGCGATCTGAGACACATACTTCGATGCCACGGTAACCAGGGACGAAAGATTATCGTCCAAATACTCCTTGAGCGGCGTGTTGTTGAGCGTCTTGGCATGCGAGATCATCTCATTGAGATCGCCACCCGCAACACGAAGCTGCTCGGGCAGGCGGCTCAGGACTTCCATGATCTGACCAAAGAGAATCGGCGACAAGATGCAAACGACACCGACGAGCACGGCAACAACAACAATAAGCGCGACAAGCGAACCGATGCCGCGATTCACGCCATGGTGCTCGAGCCAGTTGGTGATCGGGGACATCACAAAAGCAATGATGGAACCGACGGCAAGAAACTCAATAACCGGTGCCAGGATGCCCATAAGGTTAAAGATGACAGCGGCGATGACAATGCAGCCGACAACAGCCCAAATGCGCAGCGTCAGAATGCGGGTGTCGCGCAGCACGCGATCGGTTTGTTGGGGGTGCTCACTCATGAACGAATCATCACTCCGTCGGGGTCGATCTTGTCCTGAATCTTCTTAAGCGTGCGGCGCAGCAGACGCGAAACCTGCACCTGAGAAATACCCAGCTTCTTGGCGATCTCGATCTGGGTCATGCCCTTCACAAAGCGCAGCTCGATCACCTCGCGCTCGCGCGGCGAGAAATCACGGATGGCTTCCTCGATCACTAGGCGGTCATCGGTAAAGTCGAGCTCGTTGTCGTCGTCGGCGTAACGGTCGAGAATCGAAGGGGCATCGTCGGAATCGGACGCACCAGGAGCCTCGATGGGCACCGAGGTATAGGCCGAAGACGATTCCATAGCCTCGAGGACCTCATCGACAGTCACATCTAGATACTCAGCGATCTCCTCAACCTTGGGCGAACGCTGCAGCTCGTTGGTAAGTTTGTCAGTAGCCTGGTTGACCTTGGCAGAAAGCTCCTGCAGGCGACGAGGCACGCGCACGCTCCAGCCCTTGTCGCGGAAATGGCGTTTGATCTCGCCCAAGATAGTGGGTGTCGCAAACGTCGTGAACTCGAGTCCGCGCTCGGGGTCAAAACGGTCAATAGCCTTGAGCAAACCCAGATAGCCGACCTGCATGAGGTCGTCGAGCGGCTCGCCGCGATTCTTAAATTTATTGGCAAGAAACCTTACCAGGTTCATATGGGACATGACGAGCTGCTCGCGGGCGTCCGGATCACCAGTCTCCTTGTAGCGACGAAACAGCTCGCGGGTTTTCTCCTTGTCCCAAGCGGTCTTACCGCTCCGGGAACGTTCGGTCATATTAGATATCCGCCTTGAGGTCGAGGGAAAGCGTCAGGGGCGCCGCAGTCTTTTCGTAGGAGTCGCACACGCTCGCGAGGATGAGCTCGGCATACACCGCAGCCTGGTCGTCTTCATCGACCGTAGCCTGGTCACCAAAGGAAATAGTCATGCCAACGTGGGTCTCATCGACATCGAATTTGATGGTGATGTCATCGCAGTCGACCGCGGTACAACCAAAGATGAAAGCCTCCTCGGCAGCCATGCGGATGTCCTCGATGCGATCGACAGACATAGAGCACAGGGCACCAACGTTGGCGGCAGTCATGCGCACAAGGCGAGCGAGACGCGGGTCGCCGGCAACGGTCAACGTGATGGGGCAGGTTGCTTCGCTACTCATCGCAGGACTCCTCAGAGGTCTCGGCGGGCGTGTAGGTGTAATACTGGGCTGCTTTAGCAGCAGGCTTCTGTGCATCATTGTCACCAGCAGCGACATCGTCCCCGGCTTCGCCAATCAGGACACGCTCGGCCGGCTGCTCGGCTTCTTCGGCAGCGGAAAGCTTGCGCTCAGCGTCGGCCGCGGGAGCCTTCACCTTGTTAAAGAGTTTCTGCACGGCACCTGCCGCAGAATCAGTCACGCTCGACACAGCATTGCTGGCCTCGGCCATGCTACCGGTGACCTCAGAAATGTCGCGAACCACGGCTTCGACCTCTACGAGATTGGAGGTAAGGGCATCAACTGCCGTCTTGCTCGACTTAAGCAGCGGCTCCATCTGGGCAAGCGCCGGCGTAAGCTCATCGACAGCGCCATCGAGCTTTGCCACCACAGGCTGAGCCTCGGCGATGGTGTTGTTGAGGTCGTTAACGGTCTTATCGAGCGAGTCGACAACGGTGCGGGTCTTGCGCAGGGTAAGCGCGAGCTCAACGATGGCCCACACGCCGGCAACGGCGAGCAGCAGCAGGGCAATCTGAATGGGACTCATACAAGCCTCCCAAAGGAATCGATATACAGACGGTTTCCATGGTACCCCAAAGGGGACCGAACATGCCAAGAGCAGCAACGTGGGACAAAATTATCAGCAGCTACTTCGGTGCATTCCCGCTGCGGTCGCGTTCACTTTGCTCTACGCGCCACTCTTCCCAGCCGCGGCCCGCAGGCTGCCAGAACGCGCCACGCTCCAGCCCCTCGGGCAAATAGCGCTGATCGACCCAGCCTTCGGGATAATCATGCGGATACTTGTATACACCGTATTCGTCGCTACCTGGGCGATGACGATCGCGCAAATAACTCGGCACCTCACGTAAACCGCTGCTATGAATATCGGCCAACGCCGCGTCAATCGAGGCCTCACATGCGTTTGACTTAGGCGCCAAGCACACATAGAGTGCAGCCTGAGCAAGGTTAATGCGGCACTCGGGATAGCCAATGACCTCGGCAGACTTAAACGCGGCATGCGCCACCAAAAGCGCCTGCGGGTCGGCGTTGCCAACATCCTCAGAAGCGTGAATCATAATACGGCGAGCGATAAACTTAGGATCCTCCCCAGCATCGATCATGCGCGCGAGCCAATAGATCGTGGCATCGGGGTCACTACCGCGCATAGACTTAATAAACGCACTGATGATGTCGTAGTGCATGTCGCCGTTTTTGTCATACGTAAAGCCGCGACGCGGGTTGGCGATCTTCACGTCATCCACGGTGATGGGATAGCGCTCCCCCGCCGCGGGCGCTGGCGTTCCCTCGGTATCGGGACGCGTGACGGCAATCTCGCTCGCAAGCTCGAGCGTCGTAAGCGCCGAGCGAGCGTCACCCGCTGCCAGCGTGCAGATGGTCTTGACCGTATCCTCATCGGCCGAGAACTTACCGTTCAAGCCCTGCGGTGCCTCGAGCGCACGCTCGATAAGCATGGCGATATCCTCGTCCTTTAAATGCTCAAGCTCCACGACTCGACCACGTGAGAGCAGCGCCGAGTTTACCTCGAAGTACGGATTCTCCGTCGTAGCGCCAATCATAATGACGGTACGGTTCTCAACTGCATGCAGCAGGGCATCCTGCTGCGACTTAGAGAAGCGGTGAATCTCATCGATGAATAGAATGGTGCGACGGTCGTACGTATTCAGGCGCGTCTTGGCCTCATCAATCACGCGACGCAGGTCCTTCACGGTACCCGTGACGGCGCTGACCTCGACAAACTCACTCTTTGTATGGTTGGCAATAATGTGGGCCAGCGTCGTCTTGCCCGTACCGGCCGGCCCGTACAGTATCACGCTCGAAAGCACATCGTGCTCGATCGCAGCACGCAACCATGAGCCCTTACCGACGGCCTTTTGCTGGCCCACATACTCGTCGAGCGAATTGGGGCGCATGCGCACCGCAAGCGGCGCATTCTGAAAGGAACGCTCGCGCGTCGAAGCAGAAAAAAGGTCGTCCATAGCCATCCTGTACATCAATCAAAATCGTTGTTGACCAACAGTATACCGAAATGATACGAACTACCGTTCGTTAATATAGGTACGATGCGGAAACTTTAGACCCGGGAACAGCTTGCTCGTCAGCTCGCAGAAATAACCGTCCGTCATACTCGCGATATAATCCACCACGGCTTGATCCTTGTCGTCCTGCCAAGCGTAGGTGCGATCGTAGTAGGAAAGCTGCTGCTCAATGCGCGAAATATGGTGCTTAAAGATATACGAAGACTCGTCGCCTTCGTTTATATCCTGCAGGCAACGGTCGTAGAGTTTTTCGAATGCCTCGCGCAGCTCCGCCTCGGAATCGCCTTCGATACCGCCCTTGCTATAGATCTTCTCGTAGTTCTCGTGCTTGGCTCGGCGAATTTCCTCAAACAGGTCCTCGCTCATCTCGATGCGCGGCTTACCATAGCTGTGCTCAACGATATCGATGGAGGCATGCGTGAGGATCCAACTGTTGTAGGCACCGCCCCGGCCATCATCAAAAGCGTCGGGCGAAAGCAGGCCCGCCGCAATGGCGTCTTGGCGATCGCGCCCAACGTAGGCAAGGATATCAGAGATGCGGACCACGCAGCCCTCGAGCGTCATGGGACGCAGATGCTCAATTGCGCTATAGCCCGTGGCAATGCAATCCTCAACCGTCTGGTCAAACTGGTCAAAGGAACTCATGTCCGAGAGCTCAAACACACGCTGCTCGTACTCGCCGTTATGGCATAGCACGCCATCGAGCGTCTGAAGCGACACATTACGGCCGTAGAGTGCATCGAGCACGCGGACCGACTGCACGTTATGGAAAAAATAACGCCCCGTACGCTCATGATAGATATCGTTGAGGAAGCGCTCGCCGGCATGACCGAAAGGCGTGTGTCCCAAGTCGTGGCCCAGGCCAATCGCCTCGATCAGATCGCAATTGAGCCCCAGGGCGCGACCGATATCGCGCGCAATGCGCGAGACAAGCTGCACGTGCAAACCGCGGCGCGACAGATCGTCATTGCTACGGAAGCTAAAGACCTGCGTTTTGCCCGCATAACGGGTGTACGCCGGAAGATGAAGTATCTTTTCGGTATCGCGCATAAACGCCGGACGCATAAGCGTGCCTTTGTCGGAGGCGCGATCAATACGACGAATGACCTGATCGTCGTTGCAACGATACGGGTTGACATAGCCCGAAGCGCGATCGGCGGCAATGCGCTCGACAAGTTCGGGCGACAACGCCGAGGGAATACGGTCCATGCGCGCCTTAATGACGGCCGTTTCTTGATTAGTTGCCATGGCATGCTCCTTAAGAAGGATGCGCAATCGGTTACAAAGTGCAGCCCACGACCTCGATTATGGCAAAAATCGGCACCAAAAACGGGAGCAATGGCAGAGAGCGCGATTTCGTGATGAGGCAGGAGAGGGCAAGAACCAGGAGCGCGGCGGCAAATGCCACGATGCCACCCATAGGGTCGAGCGTGCAAAGCGCAAAGAGCGCCTTGGCATCCCCCATGCCAATGCCGGGAGCGCGGCGAACACGACGCCAAAACGACTCAGTGAGCACAAGGGCAAGGTAGACGATGACAGCAAAACCGGCGTGATCAAGCGCGGTGTTCAAACCGAGGTCGAGCCAAACACCCGCCAACGCCGCCACGGCACATGCGCCGGCAAGCCCATTGGGAAACCGTCGCTCTCGGGCATCAATTGCCACGCCGGCAAAGATGCAAATCCAAAACGGGATATAGACCATCGGACGCCTCCTCGAGCTGCATCGCAAAAGCAAAAACCACCAAAAAATTGCCTGTCCCCTTTGCGGTGGTTTTGGTGGTGGTTATTTGGCGCCTTGCATGACCTCGTCGAGGGTGACGTTTACGGCATGCTGAGTAGGAACCCAGTCGACCTTCAGGAACAGCGCGGCCACCGTAATGGGGATATAGCTGAACATAAAGATCGGGAAGGTAAACAGGTTAGTCACCAGACGCCACTTTTGCGCGCAGTGAATGTGCTTGTACTCAAAGATAGTCGTAAGCAGCGCCAGGATAAAGAAGGTCTGGTACATCATCGCGAAGGTCATAATGAGCGAAGCGGCGCACGCCTGCATCTCGACTTCGGTAGCCAAGAAACCATGCGAAAGGCCGCCCACAATCAAGAACGTCGCATTAGCGAGCATCGAGATCAAGGACAGCAGCATGCCCGGAGCGATGGTCATAAACATGTCGTAGGCGGCAAAGCGATGATAGCGGAACGTCGATTTGACAAGATGCTTGCCATAGGTAAAAAAGACCTGGTAAAAGCCCTTGGTCCAGCGCATGCGCTGTTTCCAGGATGCCTTGAACGTCACGGGTTGCTCGTCAAAGAACTCCGCCGGCGCATAGCCAATGCGAATACCGTGAATAGCGCAGAACGTAGTGAACTGAATATCCTCGGTCAGCGTATGGAACTGCCAACCGTGCATGCCCTCGATAACGCTGGCGGAGATGAGGTAGCCCGAACCCGAGACGGCGCAAGACGTCTTGCAAATGTTGCGCGCGTTGTTGAGAAAGCGCGCCTCGCGCAGATACCACGTAGCATTAGCCGCCGAGATCCACGAGCTGCCGAAGTTTTTGGAATTGCGATAGCTCGTGACCACATGGAAGCCCTGGTCAAAGGCATCGTTCATCTTGGAGACGTAATCGCGGGAGATGACGTTATCGGCATCGAAGATAAAGTAACCTTCAAACGTATCCGGATACTCGTTAAGGATACGGTCGAAACCAAAGTCCATGACCCAGCTCTTACCCTTGCGGGCCAGGTCGTTGCGCTCATAAACGACAGCGCCCGCCTCGCGCGCGAGCTGTGCCGTGTTGTCGGTGCAGGCATCGGCAACGACAAAGACCTCGATAAGCTCGGACGGATAATCCTGGTCCTTGATGGAGCGAACGAGGTTGGCAATCACGGCCTCCTCATTATGCGCCGCGATAAAGAAAGCATAGCGATGGAGTTTTTTGGCCTTAGGAGGCGCGACCTCGCCACGAAGAGCACCAATGACAAAGAAGACCACCTGGTACAGAAAGCAGACCGTGAGTAGCGTGACGACAATCTGGTTGAAGATCACGATGGGTGTGTTGGTTTGTAAAAAGGCGAGCATGTAGGCTCCCAGCAACGCGTTACGTAAACAATCGTATATCTTACCGCAGGCTTACCGAGTTCAAGAAACCACCTAATACTGGCTAGGCCTCAAGCAAACCGAGCTGCGGGACGATTTCGTCGCCAGCGGCCGTGCGACCGAGCGAGCGCGGAGCCAGATCGTCGAGAACCGCCGCAAGATCCCACGGAAGCTCGTCACGGCACTCAATGCGCCCCCCCGTCACGGGATGATCGAACGCCACACGCCAAGAATGAAGGAATTGCCTGGTCAGACCCTGATCGGCGCGTGCATCGCACTTGCCGTAGAGCGGATCGCCCACGCAGGCGTGGTTGATATGGCGCATATGCACGCGAATCTGATGTGTGCGGCCCGTAAACAGGTGGCACTCGACGAGCGTATAGCCGTCGTCAAAACGCGTGGAATCGAAGCGCTCGAGGACCTTAAAGGTCGTAATGGCCTGACGGGCAAAGGGGTCATCGGAAACCGCCATCTTGACGCGGTCGCGCGTGGAACGGGCGATACCGGTATTGATGGTGCCCTCGTCCATGGCTATGTGCCCGTGAACGAGCGTGATATAGCGACGGTCGAGCGTGCGCGTGCGGATGAGATTTTGAAGCGCGCGCTGGGTGTCGTCGTCTTTTGCCGCGAGCATAAGGCCCGAGGTATCGCGATCCAGGCGATGCACGATGCCGGGGCGGTCCTCACCCTGCACAGTACCAAGATGACCGATGCCGCAGTGGTAGACCAGAGCGTTCGCAAGCGTGCCGCTCTCGTGGCCATGGGCGGGATGGCACACAAGGCCGCGCTGCTTGGAGAGCACGATGAGGTAGTCGTCCTCGTAACGAATATCGAGGGGAATGGCCTCAGGAATCACGTCAGTCGGATCGTGCGGCTCGGGCAGGTCGACCGAGATGCGGTCACCGGGGCGCACGGCATACTTTTTTGACAGGCAGGTCTCGCCGTTGACGGCAACGGCACCGCCCTCGATCAGATGCGCACAGGCAGAGCGCGTGGGGCAGCTATCGTTGGCACCCAAATAGGCGTCGAGACGCTGACCAGCGGAATCGTCGGCAACAAGAATATGGATGTCGGCCATTAACGCTCATTCCTTTCGCGAATCTTGCGGGCACGCTCCCCACGCTGTTTGGCTTTGCGTTTGGCGCGGGCTTCGTCACGGGCGTTGAGCTCGGCGGTCGCATCGACATCGCGAGCAGCGGGACTCAAGAACATGTACCCGATGAGTGCCAGCACCACACCGACCGTAATGCCGATATCGGCCACGTTAAAGACGGGAAAGTCGATGAACGTGGTGGCAATAAAATCGGTCACAAAGCCAAAGGCCAAACGATCGATAGCGTTGCCGATAGCACCGCCCGCAACCATAGCCATGCCCACAACCTCAAGACGAGCGAGCTGGGGCGCGCGGAGCAAGTACACGACAATAGCGATAATGACCGCCAACGCCAGCACGGCAAACGCGATGCCATGCCCCTCACCCATGCTAAAGGCAGCACCGATATTGCGGACAAGCATAAAGTCGATGACACCGGGGATGACAGTCACATGCAAAGCTTCGCCCACGGCACGAACCGCAAGCTTGGTCAGCTGGTCAACAAGCAGCACAACCAGCGCCACCCCACCAGCAACACCCAACCGCCAACGCAAAGGCGGCGTCATACCCCCAGCACGACCCAAATCAATCCCCTACCCTCAAGAACATCGAATTCCGTTTAACGCAATTAACCATCTTATATTGCCACACGCAGAGCGCACGACATATTCGCTAACGCCAGATAAATAACCAGCATAAAAAGAAAGCGGCATTCCGAAAAACAGAATGCCGCTTTTATTCAGCGGAGCAAATGGGCCGAAGGCGTCCAAATTCTCCCAATAACTAAAATGCCGAGTTACCGTGCCTTAAAGGGCATTCGCGCAGCGCTTGCAGATATGTGCATGGCCGTTGTACTCGCCGACGGTGGTGCGGTAGTTCCAGCAACGGTCGCAGCACTCGCCCTCGGCAGCCTCAATAGCAACGGAAAGTTCCTCGCCCTGGGTCAGCTCAACATCGGAGACGATGTAGAACTCGGCCAGATCGACGGCCTTGTCGCCGGTCAGCAGCGCGTACATCTCGGCAGGAACGACCGCCTTGACGCGGACCTGCTGGCTCTTGGTGAAGGTGCCGGCAGAACGGGCATCCTCAAGGGCCTTGGTCACGGCGCTGCGGAGCTCGAGCGAAGCCTCGAGCACGCCCTCAAACTCATTGGCCTCGTCAACCGTGATGGGCGACTTGTACCAATCGAGCAGCGCGGCGTACTTCTGGTGGTCGACACAACCGGCGGGCGCATAGGCCATGGCCTCGTCGACGGTGTAGGACAGGATCGGCTGAAGGTCGCGCATGAGCATCGAGAAGAGCTCGGCGAGCACGGTCTGGGCGCTGCGGCGCTCGAGCGAGCCGGGCTTGTCGCAGTACAGACGGTCCTTCAGGGCGTCGAGGTACACGTTGGAGAGCTCGGTAACCACGAAGTCGTAGAGCGCACGGTAGGCGCGCGGGAACTCGTAGCTGGCGTAGGCGTCGTCGACCTCGGCCTGGACCTGAGTCAGGCGGGCAACCATGAGCTTGTCGAGCGGCAGCAGGTCGGCAAAGGCGACGCCGCCGGTCTCAGGCTCAAACTGACCCTCAAGCTCGGAGAGCAGGAAGCGTAACGTGTTACGGAAACGACGATAGGCATCGGACGTACGAGCGAGAATCTCGTGGTCGATGGAGACATCGGAGCTGGTGTCAACGGAGGCAACCCACAGGCGGATGATGTCGGCGCCCATCTCGTCACAAACCTTGTTGGGGTCGATGACGTTGCCGAGCGACTTGGACATCTTGCGGCCCTGGCCGTCGAGGGTGAAGCCCTGCGAGACGACTGCCTTGTACGGGGCGTGACCATTGGCACCCACCGAGGTGAGCAGCGAGCTCTGGAACCAACCACGATGCTGGTCGGAGCCCTCGAGGTACACATCCGCCGGGTACTCAAGCTCAGGGCGATACTCGCAGACGGCCTTCCAGGAGACGCCGGAATCCCACCACACGTCGAGGATGTCCTTATCGGCCTTGAGGTGATGGCCGCCGCACTTGGGGCAGACGCAGGCCTCGCCCAGGTAGCTCTCGGGAGCGTCGGTGAACCAGGCGTCGGAGCCCTTCTCGTGGAAGAGCTTGATGACGGCGTCGAGCGTGGCGTCGTTCATGACCTTCTCGCCGCAGTCGGCGCAGGTGTAACTCGGGATGGGCACGCCCCAGTTGCGCTGACGGCTGATGCACCAGTCGGGACGCTGCTCGACCATGGCGCCAATGCGGTTGGCGGCGTGAGCCGGATACCACTTGACGTTCTCGCGGACCTCCTTACCAGCCTGCTCGCGCAAACCGGTCTTGTCCATCGAGACAAACCACTGGTCGGTGGCACGGAAGAGCACCGGGTGCTTGCAGCGCCAGCAGTGCGGATAGCTGTGCGTGATCTTCTTCTCGAGGACCAGGGTGCCGCGCTCGCGCAGGAACTCGATGATGTGCGGGTTGGCCTCATCGGTATCCATACCGCTGAAGGGGCCACCGGTGCCAAACTCCTCACCGGTGTAAAACTTGCCGTCGTCATCGACCGGCATGCAGATGTCGTTAATGCCCTCCTTGAGGCAGGCAAAGTAGTCGTCGACGCCGTGGCCGGGCGAGTTGTGAACGATACCGGTACCGTCATCGACACCGACGTAATCGGCCAGCAGCGCCACGCCCTCAACACCGTCAAAGATTGGCTGCTTGTAGTGGATGTGGTGGAAGGTCTCGGCGGGAACCACATAGGGCTTACCGTCGACCATAACCGGGGTGTACTCCCAACCAAACTCCTCGCAGCACTTGGGAGCCAGGTCCTCGAGCATGACCTCGGCACGACCCTCGTGCTCAACGGCGACATAGGCGGCGCCGGGCTTGAGAGAAACTGCCTGGTCGGAGGGGATGGTCCACGGCGTGGTCGTCCAGATGATAAAGTCAACCGGGCCGTCGAAGTTCTCGAGGCCTGCGGGCTTGGAGGTCATCTCAAAGCGCACGAAGATGGACGGGCTCGTCTCGTCGGAGTACTCGATCTCGGCCTCGGCAAGCGCGGTGTGGCAGTGCTTGCACCAGTGGACGGGCTTGTGACCGCGATAGATCATGCCCTTATCGAACATGGCCTTGAAAACCTCGATGTCGGCGGCGTCATGCTGGTGATAGAGCGTCAGATAGGGGTTGTCCCAGTCGCCGAGCACGCCCAGACGACGGAAGCCGGCCTTCTGCAGCTCGATGTTCTCGACAGCGAACTTGTTGCACAGCTCACGGATCTTAGCCGTGGAGGTCTGGTTGAACTTCTCGGTGCCGAGCTTCTCCTCGACCTTGTGCTCGATCGGCTGACCATGGCAGTCCCAACCGGGGACATAGGGAACCTCATAGCCCTGCATCATCCAGTAACGGTTGATCATGTCCTTGGAGATCTTGTTCATGGCATGGCCGATGTGGATCGGGCCGTTGGCGTACGGAGGGCCGTCGTGCAGTACGAACTTCTTGTGACCCTCGTTCTTCTTCAGAACCTGCTCGTAGACCTTGTTGTCCTGCCAGTCCTTGAGTCGTTTGGGCTCGGACTTGGAAAGACCGGCACGCATGGGAAAACCGGTCTTGGGCAGATTCATCGTCTGCTTGTACTCGTTTGCCACGGTACCCCTTTCATGTCATGGGCGCACACGCCCGTTGGGCACCAAAAAAGCGCCCGTCCCTACAAGCTGGGACGAAGCGCCACAAAACGAGCTGTACGCCCGCAAAAGCTCTTCGTTTAACCACCCAGCTTAGATGCCCTCGCCCGCGTATTCGCGCGCTCGCATCCGTTACTCGGCTGGCCTGTATCGACGACCATCTCGGCGATATCTACTAAGACGTGCCTGCGCAGCACGTCCGTTGGGACCGCAGCTCCGGGGTGATATTCATCGGTCGCATGCACGGGTTCTCAGCGCTCCCCGCTCTCTGTGGCATGCGGACGGCCGACTACTCGTCCCCATCAACGCTTATGCGGAGTATGCTAGCACGTTCCGCGCCGGCGAAAAACCCTCAACACTGGTTTTATACGTTCGAAATTTCTCGTGGATGTGGACCTTCTCTTGGAGCAAAATACCTGAAAGCGCTTTATCGAACGAAAGAAGGTTGCTATGCGCACGATTGGAATGAGCGACTACACCGTTGGCGAGGATTGCTTTGACGAGCTGCCCGGCGCGCTGGCCGAGTACGGCGCGAAGAAGGTCGCGATCATCGGTGGCAAGCGGGCACTGGCCGCAGCACTTCCCGGTATCGAAGCTGCGCTGGCGGGTACCGACGTCGAAATTCTGGAGACGCGCGTCTACGGCACCAACAGTACGCGCGCAAATATCGCCAAGGTCGTAAACTCCCCTGCCTGCCAGGAAGCCGACGTGCTTATCGCATGCGGCGGCGGCAAGGCGCTCGACACCGTGAAGACCGCAGCTATCGAGCTCAAGAAGATCGTCTTTACGGTCCCGACGATCTGTTCCAACTGCTCCGCCGCGACCGCCATTGCCGTCGTGTACAACGACGACGGCTCGCTCGAGGGCTATTCGTACCCCAACCGACCGGCCCACATCTTCATCAACCCCAAGATCATCGCCGAGGCACCGGCAGAGTACTTCTGGGCCGGTGTGGGCGATGCCCTGTCTAAGCAGCCTGAGGTCGAATACGCCACGAGCGCCGGTAATTTGGAGCATACCGCCGGTCTTGGCCTGGCACTTGCCCACACCTGCTCCGACCCGCTGTTTACTTATGGCGTCCAGGGTCTTGAGGACGTACGCAAGAACCTGTCGAGCGAAGCCGTCAAGCAGATCGCGCTCGACATCGTGGTCAACACGGGCTATGTCTCGAACCTGACCAACCAAAACGATTACTACTACAACTCGAGCGTGGCACACGCGTTCTACAACGCCACCTGCAGCATTCCGCGTGAGGGCACCTACCTGCACGGCGAGGTCGTGAGCCTGGGCGTGCTCGTGTTGTTCGCCTACACGGGCGATACCGAGAGCCTTGAACGCTACGCTGCCTTTAACAAGCAGATGGTGCTGCCCGTGACGCTTGAGCAGGTCGGGCTTTCCGAGTCCGATATCCCGGCCCTGTGCGAGTACGCGCACGCCACCAACGAGTGGAAGCAGGGAAACCCTGAGCCCTTCACCGACGAGAAGTTCGCCGCCGCCATCAAGGCCGCCAACGCCTACGGCCACACCCTCCTCGCCTAACCGACCAAAACCACCACAAAGGGGACAGGCACCTTTGTGGTGGTTTTTTATTGCTCCAGCATTCAGTTCGTACTCGAACCCGATTCTTTACGAGAAAGGGTTCGGGTACGTTTTTTTTGTTTATCGGTAATTCAGCGGAAGGACTACTCGGAACGGTAAACAGGAACGAACAGAGGCAGGGTATCATCGTGGTGATGGTATCCTGCCTTTTGCTTTGCGGAACCAAGGTCGCTTTATGCGAACTTAATCGCCACTTATATGGCGCATTGATGGCAATTGCTGCGTACGTGCGTACCGGGAGCCTGTACACCTCTGGCAAGGCGTAACACACTAGACTTTGTTCCAAAGTCCGTGTGCTAAGGGGGCAGGGCCCTTAGAATTCCTGTGGAGTGTGTACGCACATACGCAGGAAAACAGCAAATTACGCTATATCAGGGCGTTCTTTCATTGGAACGTATGGTATACACGGCTTAGTTCAACAAATAAGAATTTATATCTAAAGGAGAATATTGATGAATCTGTTTGTATGTTCGCACTTTTCAAGTGTAGGAAGTCTG
>CATVTM010000020.1 GCA_958346935.1 uncultured Collinsella sp. | reverse complement strand
GCTTGCAGAGAACCTGGCCGCGCTCGATGTCCTCGCGCTTGATGCCGCGGAGCAGCAGACCGACGTTGTCGCCAGCCTCGCAGAAGTCCATGGACTTACGGAACATCTCGATACCGGTAACGACGGTGTTCTGGGTATCCTTGATGCCGACGATCTCAACGGGCTCGTTGAGCTTGAGCTCACCGCGCTCGACACGGCCGGTAGCAACGGTACCACGGCCGGAGATGGTCATAACGTCCTCAACGGCCATCAGGAACGGGAGGTCGTTGTTACGAGCAGGCGTCGGGATGTACTCGTCGACGGCCTTCATGAGCTCGCGAATGGCGTCCATCCACTTGGCGTCGCCCTCGAGAGCGCCCAGAGCGGAACCGCGGATGACGGGGATATCGTCGCCGGGGAAATCGTACTCGGAGAGGAGCTCACGGGTCTCCATCTCGACGAGGTCGATGAGCTCGTCATCGTCGACCATGTCGCACTTGTTCAGGAAGACGACGATGTAGGGAACGCCGACCTGACGGGCGAGCAGGATGTGCTCGCGAGTCTGAGCCATGGGGCCGTCGGTAGCGGCGATGACCAGGATAGCGCCGTCCATCTGAGCAGCACCGGAGATCATGTTCTTGACGTAGTCAGCGTGGCCCGGGCAGTCAACGTGAGCGTAGTGACGGGCAGCAGTCTCGTACTCGACGTGGGAGACGGAGATCGTGATGCCGCGCTCGCGCTCCTCGGGAGCCTTGTCGATGTTCTCGAACGCAGTGAAGTCAGCCTTGCAGCCCTCGGTCTCAGAGAGAACCTTGGTGATGGCGGCGGTCAGCGTGGTCTTGCCGTGGTCGACGTGACCAATGGTGCCGATGTTAACATGCGGCTTAGTGCGCTCAAACTTCTCTTTGGCCATAAAGCCCTCCTCTTAACAGGTCGTCCCCGGACGGGACTTTGCCTTTATACCATAGTGGCTTCTCAACATACTATTGAGAAGCCACCGTGTTACCTATGGTAGCGGTGACTGGATTCGAACCAGTGACGCCACGGGTATGAACCGTGTGCTCTAACCAACTGAGCTACACCGCCGGATGGAGCCTGCAACCAGACTTGAACTGGTGACCTCTTCGTTACCAACGAAGTGCTCTACCGACTGAGCTATACAGGCACTTGACGGGTGGGAGCTATAGGATTCGAACCTATGTAGGCAGAGCCAACGGGTTTACAGCCCGTCCCCATTAACCACTCGGGCAAACTCCCAATCGTTCAAGTATCCGCAGGTTCTTTGGTCTTTTGGACCGCCGCCCCCGCGAACGAAAAAGATAATACGATGCAACCTTGGGGGCTGTCAACGAAAACCTCTAGATACACGGTGCCGGGCGTATCTATATAGCCGTGACCTGCGGTTTTGTTGAGTTTGGATATGAAGGACGGTAGATTTGGCTGCGCTGGTGACATTTCCCGAGGGAACACTTTGTCACGGTGGAGTACATCTGCAGCATCGACCTTCGATAACGACCCTCTCGCACTATTACATAGGTCACGATCGGGCTTCCACGACACGATCGAGCGTGGATAATCTCCCACTTTTAGCGCGGCCCTAAGGCCAAAGCGGCAGATTATCCACGCTCATTCTCCAGGCGGGAGAACTAAAGAGCCGCAACTACTCGGGCCAGGCCAAAGTAGACCTATAGAGCGGCTCCCCCTTGGTGCAGGGGTAGCGACTCAAGTAACACGACGATAGCAAGTCGAAGAAATAAGTCATGGCGTATTTCGAATAAACGCCGAGTCGGTCAATTCCGTTTCCTGCATTACCAAGACGATATACACGGTCAAAAGACCTCGATTTGTCATCGTTGCTAAACGCAGTAATTAGAATCTTCCTGCCCGAACGGCACTCAAGATACTCACGCGCCTGTGACACAAATAGCCCGGAGACCGATACGAGAATTATCAATGACTGCGAAGCGTCTCCCATGTTTTTCAATTCCGCGATGTTAGCCCCAGCAACTATGCGAACTATCTTGCCCGCATAAAACATTTCCTGCTGAAATCGTACGAGATTGGCGCTCACATTATTGGTGCACCAGATTTCAACGTTTTTATGGCCATCAATTTCGTCGGCAAGGTGCTTAATAGCGATATCGGATACGCCGCTTTCGACCTCAGCGAACATCTCGATCATGCGAACGTCGAGCTCTGCCCTGTACTCCTCGTAGCCAAATTCCTCCTCTCGATGGCTTAAGTCGCTTGGAAAGACTGATTGAGTAAATGATTCTTTCAAATCGCTAAGAGACTGGTAGCCCAATCGATTGCAGAAACGACGAACAGCGGAACGGGTCACGAATGCATCGCGGGTTATTGCGGCAACATTGATTTCGCTCGAACGCCTAATGTGAGCGATGAGATATCGAGCGATGGCGGCATCGTTTGACCCAAACTCGCTGTTGATGATGGAGCTAATGCGATTGAGCACATCGAAGTCATTGATATTCACGTGATCCCTCTTTCCGCTCTCCTCGATATTATGGTTCATTTATTGAATCAAACAGCTTTGGTCGTTCTCCTATGATTCAAATCAGTTGACGTCATCTTAATCGTAATTCCGTCACACGTATCCACCGTGTTGAATGATGGAAAGGGGATTCATGGGCAACGTGAACAACATGCCGTTTCTCTGGGGTTCCGCCACGGCGTCTTATCAGTGCGAGGGTGCCTGGAACGAAGACGGCAAAGGCCTCGGCGAGTGGGATTTCTTTAACCACACAAGCAATAAGAACATCAACCATGTTGACGGTGATGTATCTTGCGACTTCTACCATCGCTATGAAGAAGATATCCGCATGATGAAAGAAGGCGGACAAAACACCTATCGCTTCTCTCTTTCATGGAGTCGAATCATCCCCACGGGTATCGGCGAAGTGAATGAAGAGGGTATCGATTTTTATAATCGAGTCATTGATTGCTGCCTCGAAAATGGCATAGAGCCCAACGTTACGCTGTTCCATTACGATCTGCCATTCACGCTTGCTTGCAAAGGCGGATGGCTGAACAACGACATGGCAGAGTGGTTCTGCAAATACGCCAAGATTTGCTTTGAGCGCTTTGGAGACCGCGTCAAAATCTGGGCTACCGTTAACGAGCCGCATTTCTACAGCTACTGCGTAAACATGTTGGGCAACTATCCCCCCAATCGATCGCTCGACGTTCAGTCGTACATGCAGTTTCAATACAACCTGATGCGCGCAAGCGCACTCGCAGTCCGAGCATATCGTCAAATGGACTACGACGGCATCATCGGCGCCGTCCACGATGGCGGCGTTGTCGAACTCGACCCGGCAACCGAGCACCCTGATGACGTATTTCGATACGCAGACTTTTTCGCCAATCGCATGATTCTGGCACCAGCGCTTCAGGGTCAACTGCCGCCAGAAATGGACGAAATCCTTGAAAAACTTGGCGTCTCGCTCTATCGATCCCCAAATGACGTAGAAGAATTCAGAGACGGTAAAGTCGATTTTATTGGACTCAACGTGTATTGCCGAGAGTATGTAACCGACTGGCACGGTGGAGAGCTTGCCGTTTCGGCGAACAATAAGGGCGGTTCGAGCAAAAAAGTCGAAGGAAAATGCATTGCGCCCTTGTTTGAAAGCGCCCGCGACAGCAATGTTCCCCGCAATAAATGGGGCCGCGAAATACTCCCAAGTTGCATGTATTCAACCATCATGGATGTCCACGAGCGCTATGACGCGCCCCGCATCTTTATTACGGAAAACGGACATGGCGCCTATGAGCAACCAGACGCAGACGGAATGATCCACGATGATGACCGCATCGAGCTTCTGGGCCAGTTCATCGAGCACATGATGAGGGCTAAGCGCGACGGCGCGCGCGTTGAGGGCTACTACCTCTGGTCGACGATGGATCTGTATAGCTGGATCAACGGCTACGAAAAACGATACGGACTTGTCCATATCGACTTCGAGAACAATCTGGAGCGCACCCCCAAAAAGAGCTGGTATTGGTACCGAGACCTTATCTCGAAGTATCAGGAGCAGGAAGGTTAGGAGAAAGAGATGAAATATCAGGCAATGTCCGAAACAGTCCTAAAGGCTGTTGGCGGCAAAGAGAACATTACATCGGTAACTCATTGTGCGACGCGCCTTCGCATCGACGCACGAGACACCTCGATCATCGATCTCCAGCTCGCCAAATCGGCCGATCAGGCGCTCGGGGCAGTAGTCAGCGGTGGCCAGCTTCAGGTGATCATCGGCCCCAACGTCACCGAGGCTTACAACGACTTCCTCGACTTCGCGGGAATCGAAGTCGGCGGCGGCGCGGTTGCCGACGATGCCCAAACCGCCAAGGATCTTGCAGAGGGTATCAAAAGCGGCAACACTGCCATGAGCCTGGTTGAGAAATTCGGAAATGTCTCCGCACAGGTATTCATGCCCATCGTCCCGGCGCTCATCGTAGGCGGACTCATTCTTTCGATTAAGAATCTCCTGGTCAATTATTGTGGATTGAGCACCGATAGCGGAACTGCCCAGGTTCTGCTGGCGATCTTCAGTGCCTCATTTAGCTTCCTGCCCGTTTACCTAGGCTACCAGCTCGCCGCCGTCATGAAGATGCAGCCTATCATGGGCGCGCTGCTGGGCGCAATCATGATTAGCTCGTCTATTAGCGGTGCTGAGGGTCTCGACTTTCTTGGCATCCCCATCCCGACGAATGACTACTCGAGCACGGTGGTGCCAATCGTACTGGGCGTTGTGTTCATGTACTTTGTTGATCGCGGTCTTCAGAAAATCATCCCGGACGTTACCAAACTGTTCTTGAAGCCGCTACTCACCATGTTCATCGTCGTGCCTGTTGAGCTGATTATCCTCGGCCCCGCTGGCAGCATGATGGGCTACGCGCTGAGTGATGCCGTCACGTGGCTCATGGATAACGTGGCATTTATCGCTACTCCAATCCTTGCAGCCCTTAACCCCTATTTTGTCATGCTCGGTCTTGATAAGGCCTACATCGCAATCGAAGTTACGAGCTTGGCGCAGCTCGGTTGGGCACCCATTATCTTTGGATTCATCTCGAACCTCTGCATTGGTGGCACGAGCCTCGCCCTGGCAACTGCCATGAAGGGAAACAAAGAGAAGAGGGGTATGGTCACCACGGTTGCCGTCACCGCACTCTGTGGCGTAACCGAGCCCGCGTTCTACGGTTGCCTCATCGAGCGTCCTCGCCTGCTTGTCGGCACGGCAATCGGCGCGCTCTGCGCTGGACTCCCTGCAGGCATCTTTGTTCTGAAAGAGTATGTTGCGGGAGCATGCCCCGGCCTTCTTTCGGCACTCATCTTTATCGCTCCCGATGGGTCCATGGGCAACTTCGTGCTGGCATGCGTTGTCGCCATCATCGCCATCGTCGTCTCCTTCATCGCTGCACGCGTGATCATCAAGAAGAACCCCAGCTATATTGAGTAGATGCCCGCTGTTTGCATTGGAGACATCCTCGGCAGACCATTAGCAAGAACCCAAGAAGGTCCTTAGGAGCTCGATTAATCCATTCGGATTCCTGAGGCACAAACGACCCCGATTCCACAATGGAATCGGGGTCGTCGTTTCTAAAGCCGTCGATAGACAATCGGTGTTTACCTTAGCTCCCTATCCAAGTTAATTATCCACGCTCGTTCTCCGGTCGGGAGATTTTTTCTCTCGCGCGTCCAGAAATCCACGCTCGAGCAGGACATCCAGGTCCGTACCCGCCCTTGTCTCGATCTGTAACGGCAAGAGGCCTATTCCGCTTCTACATGTTACAGATCAAGATATTCCTAAAACACCCTAAGTTTCATCTCAATCTGTAACAGTTAGATGCCAAATATCGGTCTTGGTGTTACAGATTTAGACAAACTGGAGGACGAGACAAACCAAAAACGGGATGGGCGCTAACCCGATGGCGCACCACCTAAATAGAAACGGGCCCTGTCCCACAAGGAACAAAGCCCGAAACTCTCATGGAGCCAGTGACAGGAATCGAACCTGCAACCCACTGATTACAAATCAGTTGCGCTACCGTTGCGCCACACTGGCACACTTGGCGCTTTCGCGCGAAGCCAATTAAGAATAAAGGAATTACGGACGGGGCGCAACAGGCCCTTTGACCGACCACATCTTAAAACTATTCGTTAGAACGAATAGTTTTAATTACAATGGAATTGATAAAACTATTCGTTCTGGCGAAGGGTTTCGCGATGTTGACCACGAAGGAAGCTGCAGAGCTACTCGACATCACCCCGCGCAGGGTGCAAGAGCTCATAAAAAACGGAGCACTTGAGGCACGCAAGGCTTCTGGTGTATGGCTCATCGACAAAGACAGCGTCAACGCACGACTCCGCTCCGTGACCAAAGCGGGGGGACGCCCCCGTCGAGGCCATGGAAAAAGCGAGATTACGTTTACCCTCATGAACCGCGCGCACGAAGTCGCCCAGCTGGTCTACAGCACATCGCGAAAAGACTTTACCCACATCGGTGCCGACATCGATTACACCCACGCCCCTATTGGAATACTTGGCCCCAATAGCCCCGTGTCGCTCGACTCTTTCCGCATTTGGTGGCGAGGTCGCGGTATCCCGCTCGCGCGCATTGGACTTGCATCCCTGTTGGCAGAAGCAGCAGTCGATGTTCCCGACGAACTCATCCAGCGAAATCTCGGCCTCTCCCTATCCGACCAGTATTGGATTAGACCCCAAGATTCCGGTCTCGCGTGGGAGGATATTAACTTCTTCAATAATGTTTTTGACGACGTCTCTCTGTCCATCGCACCCTTCGCCCCAGAGGGCAAAGCAGCCGCTGCAAAGCCCGATAACACCTCGGACGGCAATCTTCAAAAGTACTGGACGTGCGAGGACGGGCGTCGAATTCTGCATAAGGTAGGAGCGCACCTGAACCAGGAACCTTATAACGAGCTGGTGGCGACCGCGCTCCACCGTCGCATCCTAAACGCCTGCGATTATGTGCCTTACTCGCTCGAGGGCACGGGCACTTCCGCCCTGAGCATATGCGATGTCTTCTTAACTGATGAAGAAGAGTATGTCCCTGCGTTCTATGTAAACCAGAACGCAAACGCAGATGAACGGCTAACCGACTACGAGCGATACGTAGCAAACTGCGAGGAGCTCGGGGTGACAGGCGTTAAGGATGCCCTTGACCGCATGATCGTATGTGACGACATCATCGCCAACTATGACCGTCATTGGCGTAACTTTGGCCTTGTGCGAAACGTCAACACGCTAACCTGCAGACCAGCCCCCATCTTCGATTCGGGCTCATCGCTCTGGTGCAACATATCTCTAGAGGAGCTTAGGGCAGGAGAGCACAGTTTTGCCAGCGCGCAGTTCCATTCAAGTCCCGCGAAACAAATGTTGCTTGTTGAGGATATGAGCTGGTTTGACGGGGGCAAACTCGAAGGTTTTGTCGACGAGGCAATCGAGATTCTGTCTAAAAACGATGCCCTAGCAGCGAGACTGCCTTATCTAAAAGAGGCGCTAACGTGGCGCCTCGAAAGAATGATCGACATCGCTGAATGGAGTTAGCAAGGCAGCATTGCCCCGCCAACTCCCCTACCGTCCGCGCAGGGCCTTGAGCTTGGCCAGGGCATCGGGACTCAGGCGGCTGCCCAGAGTCATCTTGATTTGCGGAGCTTCCTCTGCCTCGTGAACGTCGTTATCGATCTGTTTGATCTCGTCCACCAGCATACGGCTCGAGATGCGCGTGACGCCCTTGCCCATGACGACAGCCTGGATCGTGCCGTCGCTCGATACCACGGAGCACGCGCGGCCTTCCTCACGTGCCTCGATGCAGAGCTTCTGCACCACGGTATCGGCCGAAACACCCGTCGGCGAAAACTCAATGCGCACGCCGCGGGCCGGTAGGTTGGGGCGCTCGCTGGAGATATTGCCCGCGCCGTCAAATACGATCACGGCCTCGTAGCGGCCCTGGGCAAACGCGGCTACGTCATTAATGAGGGCAGTGCGCGCCATATCGTGAACGTCGCTGGAATACGGATCGTCGGAATGGTCGTACACGAGCTTTTCGTAGCGCGGCGTGCAGTGGATCACGTTGTAGCCGTCGACCACCAGCAGCTCGGGCTTATTTGAGTGCACCGTCGAGACTGGGTCGGCGATAGCCTGTGCAAACGCATTGCCGCCCACGCCGTAGGTCGCGGCCGAAACAATCGGCTTGGCCGAGCCCTCGCCAAAGCGCTTGGCCTTGGACTTGGCACGGTTCTTCTTGGACATGCGCTACTCCTCCCCCATGAGCTCGCCGGCGTTGCGGCGCAGCCACTCAAAGCACAGTGCCGTGGTCGCCTGGGCAACATTGAGGCTCTCAGTCATGCCGCGCTGGGGAAGCTTGGTCAAAAAGTCGCATTTCTCGAGCACCAGGCGCGAGATGCCGTCGCCCTCGGAGCCCATGACGAGCGCCACGCGACCCTCGAAGGGAGCATCCCAGCAACTGCCTTCGGCGTGCTCAGAGGCACCGCCCACCCAAAAGCCGGCGGCCTTAAGGTCGTCGAGTGCACGGGCGATGTTGGGCACCTGCGCGATAGGCAGATGCATGACGGCGCCGGCTGAAGTTTTGTAGCTGCCCACGGTCACGCCGGCGGCACGCTTGTTGGCGATGATGACGCCCGCGGCGCCCACAACCTCGGCGGAGCGCACGATGGCACCGAAGTTGCCGTCGTCGGTCACGTGGTCGAGCACCACGACAAGTGCCGGGCCATCACCCGCGCGATCAAGGATATCGGCGACATCGGCATAGGGGAAGTTGCCAACCTCGAGCGCGATGCCCTGGTGGGCGCCATGGCTCGACAGCGCATCGAGCTGCGCGCGCGGCACATACTTAATGCGGACACCCGCGGCGTTGAGGTCGTCGACCAGGCGCGACAAGGCAGCATCGCGCTCCCCGCCCTCGGCAATGAGTGCGCACTTGATGGGAAAACCGGTGCGCAGCGCCTCGGCAGCAGCACGGCGACCCTCGATGAACTCACCCTTGGGAGCCTGGACAGCGTCGCGGTTGCGATCGCGCTGCGGACGTGCGGCCTGGGCGCGATCGCGCTGGCCCTTGGGAGCGGCAGCGCGGTCGTTGCGGCGAATCGGACGCGAGCCAGAAGCAGCCTGCTTGCCTCCACGCGGTGCACGCTTGCGATTGTCGGCCATAAAGCGACCTCCTAAATACAACTATCAAACGAAACAAATAGACCGACCGCCCGAGGTGCGGCAGATTGCCTTGAAAGAGGAGGGCATAGACCTTGAGGTCATGCCCGACGATTGAAAGGCAAGGTGCCGTGGCTCGGGCGGTCGGTACGGGTTTTCCAAGTGCCCGAGATTACCGTGAAAGAGGAGCGACGCGCACTTGAGTACGCGAGCGACGGTTTGAACGGCAAGGTCGGGTGCTTGGGAAACCCGCGGGGATTAGAGAGTCTTAATACGGGTGCCGGCGGCAGTATCTTCAATCGTCAGGCCCAGGTCCTTGAGCTGATCGCGGATGGCGTCGGCCAGATCCCAGTTCTTGGCGGCGCGGGCTTCGGCGCGGGCCTCGAGAATCTTGGCAGCGGCCTCGTCCACGTCGTCACCCGTATAGGCGACCAAACCGGCGGCAACGCCCAGCAGGCCCAGCGGCAACTCGACCTTAGGCTCGGGAAGCTCGATGCCAAACGTATCGAGCAGCTCGGCCAGCGTATCGGCGGCAGCCAGGGCTGCGGCCTTGTCGGCAGCATCGCCCGCCTGCTCCAGATACTGGTTGCACTCGGTCACAAAGCCAAAGACGGCACCCATGGCACCGGCGGTGTTAAAGTCGTCATCCATGCACTCCTTAAAGGCGGCACGGGTCTCGGCGACCTTGGCGGCAAACGCCTCGGCGGCAGCCGCATCGGCATCGGCCGTCGCGTGGTTCGCAGCCCAACGCAGGTTCTCGACCGTACCGGCGATACGCGTGAGAGAGTTCTCGGCACCCTCCAGGCGCTCCCAAGAGAAGTCGAGCGGTGAGCGATAGCTCGTCTGCAGCATCAGCAAACGCAGAGCCGCGGCAGAGTGCTGCTCGAGCACCTCGGCCAGCGTAAAGAAGTTACCGAGCGACTTGG
Organism: uncultured Collinsella sp.; assembly: GCA_958346935.1. GTDB lineage: Bacteria > Actinomycetota > Coriobacteriia > Coriobacteriales > Coriobacteriaceae > Collinsella. The sequence continues at coordinate 19,189 of CATVTM010000020.1, read as the reverse complement.
ACATCTTCTCGCCGTCTACCAGCAGCATGCCCGTGTGCATCCAGGTGTTGGAGAAGCCCTGGTGCCAGGCGCAGGTGGCCTGAGCGCACTCGTTCTCGTGATGCGGGAAGGCAAGATCGGAGCCGCCGCCGTGGATGTCGATCGGAGTGCCCAGGTAGCGATGCACCATGGCGGCGCACTCGGTGTGCCAACCGGGGCGACCCTCGCCCCAGGGGCTCGGCCAGCTGGGCTCGCCGGGCTTGGCGGCCTTCCACAGGGCAAAGTCGAGCGGGTCGTTCTTGTCCTCGTTCTCCTCGATGCGCGCGCCAACCATAAGGTCATCGATGTTGCGGCCCGAAACCTGACCATAGTTGGGATCGCTGCGCACGGCAAAGTACACATCGCCGTTATCGGCTGCGTAAGCGTGGCCCTGCTCGATAAGCGTCTTGATCATGGCGATCATGGGGCCGATCTCCTTGGTGGCGCGGGGGCGCACATCGGGATCGAGCACGTTGGCGGCGCGCATGACGCCGATAAACTTGTCGGAGAACTCCGTCGCGACCTCGGCGGCCGTTCGGCCCTGCTCGTTGGCGCGCTTGATGATCTTGTCATCGACATCGGTGAGGTTCTGGGCGAACGTGACCTCGTAGCCGCTCGCGATGAGCCAGCGACGAATCACGTCAAAGCTGATGAACGTGCGGGCATTGCCGATGTGGATGTTGTCGTAGACCGTGGGGCCGCACACGTACATGCGGACCTTGCCGGACTCGATGGGCTGGAACTCTTCCTTTTTATGGGTAGCGCTGTTGTAGATACGCATTCGTTACTCCTTAACGGTTTTCTGTAGCAGGCAGACGGCCCAGGCACCGATTCCCTCGCCCTGGCCTTCCCAACCGAGCTTTTCGGTCGTAGTGGCGGCGACGCCCACGTTTTCGACGTCGACGCCCAGGGCATGGGCAAGGTTGGCGCGCATGGCATCGCGGTGCGGGGTGATCTTGGGTTGCTGACAGGCAATGGTGCAATCGGCATCGACAAACTCGAAGCCCAGCTCGCGCGCGTAGTCCATCACGCGAGCGAGCAGCACCATCGAATCGGCACCCTCATAGGCGGGGTCGGTATCGGGGAATAGCTTGCCGATGTCTCCCCCGCGGCAGGCGCCCAGAATGGCGTCGGCCAAGGCGTGCGCGAGCACATCGGCATCCGAGTGGCCCAGCAGGCCGCGCTCGTAGGGAATGTCAACACCGCCGATGATACATCGACGCCCCTCCACCAGACGGTGGACGTCGTAGCCATGGCCAATGCGCAGGTTACTGAACATGGGGAAGGTCCTCTCCCTCGGCCATACGGCCAAGCAGAATCGCGGTTACGGGACGAAGGTCCTCGGGCACCGTCACCTTTAGGTTGTCGCGTGGGCTCTGGACGCAGCGGACGCGCCCACCCATGCGCTCGACCAGCGATGAATCGTCGGTACCGATAAAGCCCTCGGCGATAGCAGCGGCGTGAGCGCGCTTCATGGCGTCGACGCTAAAGATCTGCGGCGTCTGCGCGGCCCAATAGAGCTCGCGCGGCGGCGTCTCGACGATGTTGTCGCCATCGACGATCTTGAGCGTATCGATCGCGGGCTGACCGCACACGACACCGTCGAGGGCACGGTCGCTCACGAGCACGTCGATAGCGTGGTCGATAGCCTCGGTCGTAATGAGCGGACGGGCGCCATCGTGGATGGCGACATATTCAAAGCCCGCCGGCACCGCGTGCACGCCGGCGCGGGTGGAATCCTGGCGGGTCTCGCCGGCATCGGCAAAGCTGATGGGCGTGCTATACGAATACGGGCTGATGGCCAGGCGGCGCATCTCGGCACGACGCTCGGCAGGGCAAACCACGACGATGTGGCCGACCTTATTGCTACGGTCAAATGCGCGGATGGACCAGCTCATAAGCGGACGGCCCGCTGCATTGACGAGCTGCTTACCACCGGGGTTACCAAAGCGCTGGCCGCTGCCACCGGCAACGACCACGGCGCATACGGGCGCCATTATGCGTTCCCCTGTTTGGTGCCCTTCATGCGGTACAGGGAGTCCGCAAGAATGGCAGGGTTGTTGACGCCAAAGTCGCCCAGGCGCTCCGGATCTTCGCTGATGTCGTCCATGAGCTCCTGCAGCGATCCATACTCGTCGACGATTTTCTCGGCCACGCCGTCGCGCACGACGGACACGCGCGAAAGCGTGCGCAGGCCCAGCGGTGTCATGACGGAGTCCTCGTCCAGGTCGTCGTAACCCAGAACCGCCGCCACATGCTGAGGGTCGGACAGGTCCTTGGGCGTCATACGGGCAAGCTCTGCGCGGATCTTCTCGGCGTTTGCCTCGGAGGAATCACTCGCGTAGTCGCGAATCATCAGGTCATACTCGGTATCCATGCTGGAGCCCGCGAGCTGCTCGAGCTGCATCTGCACGAGCTTGCCCTGGTTGCCCAGCTTGACGATGCAGTCCTTAAGCTCGGTCTTTGCCTGCTGCATGATCTCGAAGCTCGAGAAAATACCGGTAATGTCGGCGAGCGTAACGTAGTCGTCGAGCTCGAGGGCCGTCAGGCGCAGCAAGGAGCGATCGAGCGACTGACGGGTGGTCTGGAGCGTGGCTACGAGCTGATTGACCGAGCTCATGATGGTGGTGACGGGCTGGATCTCGTAGCTCTTGCCGTGGACGTACACGTTAACGACGGCACGACGGGCCGAGACCGAGATCACGATGGCATCGGTGAGCACCGACATGCGAGCGGCGGTGCGGTGACGCATGCCCGTCTCGCTCGTGGCAAGCGAGGGATCGGGATTGAGGTGGAAGTTGGCGCGCAGAATCTGGGTGAGGTCACCGTCGATGACGATGGCACCGTCCATCTTGGAGAGCTCGAACAGACGGTTCGAGGTGAACGAAATGTTGAGCGGGAAGCCGTCGTTACCGGCAGCGAGCACGTTTTCGGTGTCGCCGACGCAGATAAGGGCGCCCAGGTGACCGGCGATGATCATGTCGAGGGCGGTGCGGATCGGCTGACCAGGTGCCGTCAGGCGGATAGCCTGTTCCATACGCTTTTGCAGCTCGTTCTTATCCAAGGCATCGCTCCCATCGTATACGCTCCATAAACGCTAAATAGTTTCTCACGGTTTGTCCCCGCAGCGCTTGCGAAATCCGATGCTTACAGAATGAGCGAACACCGCTTAGGTAGCTCATTTGAGACGGGGTTCTTTGACTGCTCGTGTGGTAGCATCGGGTCTCATATAAATGAGGGAGTAGTCGCGTAATCGGGCTCGCCCGCAGAGAGGGAGCCAGACTATGGGATTCGCAGAGCTCGTGTTTCTCGCCGTTGGCCTTTCGATGGACGCCTTTGCCGTTTCCATCTGCAAGGGCCTTGGCATGAAGAAGATCAACCTTAAAGTTGCCGTGGTGCTCGGCCTGTTCTTTGGCGGCTTTCAGGCCGGCATGCCCGTAATCGGATGGGCGCTCGGCAGTCAATTCATGGGCATCATCGGACCGATCGACCATTGGATCGCCTTTATCCTTCTGGCCTTTATCGGCGGCAAAATGCTGTGGGAAGCCTTTACCGAGGAAGAGGACGAGGGCGACGGCAAGGATGCCGAAAAGATTGACCTGGGCGAGTACCTAATCCTCGCCATCGCCACCTCAATTGACGCCCTAGCCGTAGGCATCTCGTTTGCGGCGCTCTCGGTCGACATCGTTCCCGCTGTATCGCTTATCGGCGTCACAACGTTTATCTTCTCCATCGCCGGCGTAGCGATCGGCCACACCTTTGGCGCGCGCTACGAAAAACCCGCCACCATCGTGGGTGGCGTCGTGCTCATCCTCATCGGGCTTAAGATCTTGCTTGAGCATCTGGGGATTTTGGCGCTGTAACGCCAAGCACAATCGCTCAAAACTCAACGCCAGCACAAGGCCTTATGCAGAGTTTTGCATGAGGCCTTTTCGTGCAGACTTTTGCATGTCATACTAATATGCAAAAGTCTGCACGTTAGGAGATCGCCGTGGACACCCTTCCCATCACCACACCGCGCCAAGCTGGCATCTACGTGCGCCAGGCACGCGAGGCTCAGGGTCTCACCCGTGCCGCCCTCGCTAAAACGGCCAGTGTTTCGGAGCGTCTGCTCGCATCGCTCGAGCTCGGAGACGCCACCGGCATTCGACTCGACAAGCTGCTGACGATTTTCAATGCTCTTGGACTGGCACTCGCCGCTCAAGGGGATATCGGCGAAGCGAAAAACGAGCGACCAGTCGACGCCCCGCATGCCAATCCGCTGCCTCGCAGCATCCCCAGGCGCCATCACACTCAACGTCCTCATCATCGCAACCGTCGTAGTACCCCCATTCCGGCTCTTGCAGATGCCCCCTTTACATCCGCACTCTACGACGAGGTCTTCGCCGATTTCGCCATGTCCAATCTCGGAGTCTCGATTGCCGCAAACGTATCTAACCAAACCAAGCCCGAAGGGAAATAGCCAATGGCCAGAACATCACTTCGGACCATTATTTGCGGCGTACCTGCGGGAACGCTCACGCAAGATGAGAACGGTCTTATCAGCTTTACCTACGATCATGACTATGACGGGCCAGCCCTATCGACCAACATACCCGTATCGAATCGCACATACGGACAACAGGTCATGAATCCGTACCTTTTTGGCCTTCTACCCGACAGCGAAGACCAACGAAAAGCGATTGCCGCCGAATTCGACGTTAGGCCCAACAATCCCGTTGCGTTGCTCAGCCATATCGGACTCGACTGTCCGGGCGGAGTGCAGTTTTGTGCCGAAGAAGATGCCGACGCCGTCCTGCATCGCGCTGGCGAATACCGCCCTATAGACGACCACGAAATTGCTCTCCGTCTCAAGTCGATCAGAGATGACCGCGATGCATCGTGGATGGGTCTAGATGAAAGTTGGTCACTTGGAGGCAACCAGGGCAAGTTCGCGCTCGCGTTCATAAACGGCCGCTGGTGCGAATGCATGGGCTCCTCGCCCACGACGCATATTTTAAAAAATGGCGTTATCGGATTTAAACTCGAGGCTCTCAATGAGTTTGTCTGCATGAAAAGCGCCCAGCGCGCCGGTATCGCAACGGCAAACGTCGAATATCGTATGTTTGAGGACGAACCCGCCCTCATTGTTGAGCGCTATGACCGCGTGAAAGTCGAAGACGGAACGATCAGACGCCTACATCAAGAAGACCTCTGTCAGGCACTTGGGGTGATGCCCTCCCAAAAGTACACGGCAGACGGCGGCCCGACCACCCGCGACATTCAAGAGCTCCTCGTAAATACGAGCCACCATCAACTTAACCTATATCTGTTTACGCAGATACTGTTCTTCAACGCCATTATCGGCGCACCGGATGCGCATGCGAAAAACTATTCCCTGCTCCTTGGAAACGACGGCGCAGCCATGATGGCTCGAATGTACGATGTCGCGTCGGGTTTGGCGTATGAGCGCATGCGTCGCCGGGCGCGCCTTGCCATGAGCGTTGGCGGCGAAAATCGTGTGGGGCGCATCGGTCCAGGCGCTATCCGCCGATACCACGGTATGGGCGACCCCGCGCTGGAGGCGGCGCTCACCGATGCCGGTCTATCCGAGAAGTTTTGCTTTGCGACCATGATGGACCTCGCCTACGAGGTACCCATTTGCATGGAAGAGGTCATGGACGAATACGCCGACCTGCCCGGCATGGCGGACCTGCGCGAACATATGCTCGGCCCCGTCCGCGAAAACTGCCAGCGCACCCTCGACCTCATCAAGGCGGATATGGGCTAGGTGGCCGCAATTTCCCATTTCCCAAAAGAAGAGAGGGGGCACCCATCGCAAAAGCTCGGGTGCCCCCCTCTCATAATGTCATCTGCAATCCGCTAGCACGTGGCTCGGACTGCTGCCAGCGCAACCTTTACGCAGCGAGGCGCTTGAGGACGTCGATGAGCAGCTCGTAGAAGCGCTCGGCAGAAGCGAGCTCCATGCTCTCGTCCGGGGTGTGGACATCGGAGAGCGTCGGGCCCACGGCGATGGCGTCCAGGCCGTGCAGGGCCTCGGCAAACAGGCCGCACTCAAGGCCGGCGTGAATGGACTCGATGCGCAGCTCGGAGCCAAAGAGCTCGCGATAGCTCTCGACAAAGATGTCGCGGACCGGCGAATGCTCGGCATAGCTCCAGCCGGGATACTCGAACTCAAACTTGGCATCGAAGCCCAGGACATCGGCCAGCGTCTGCAGGCGGTCCTTGAACTCGTTCTGCAGCGAGGTGATCGAGGAGCGCGGGGACAGCATGATCTTGACCTGGTCGTCAGAGGTGGCAACCACGCCGATGTTGGAGGAAACCTCGACGGAGCCGTCGGTGGCGACGTTGCGGCGGATCACACCGTTGGGGGCAAGACGCAGGGCGCGGATGAGAGCAAGCGCGGACTTCTGGTCCATGGCCTCGACCTCGGCGTCGTCGGCAATCTCGACGGTGCAGGTAAAGCCGGGGTCGAAGACCTCGAGCTCGACAGTGACGTCGGCGATGATGCCCTTTGCAATCTGGGCCGCGGCCTCGGCGGCAGCGTGGTCGGCGTAGACCAGAACAGCCTTGCACTCACGGTTGATAGCGTTGTCCTTAGTGCCGCCGTTAAAGCTGACGATGGCGGGCTCGCCGGCGACCATCAGGCGGTCGATGATGCGGGCCATGATGAGGTTGCCGTTGCCGCGCTCCAGGTGGATATCGCTGCCGGAGTGACCGCCCAGCAGGCCGGAGATCTCGAGCGTAAGGGTGCTGCCGGTCTTGTGCTCGCGCACGATCGGGCAGATGTAGGTAACGACGACGCCGCCGGCGCAGCTGACGGTGGCCACGCCCTCCTCCTCGGAATCGAGGTTGATCATGGTGCGGGCGCTGATCTGGGACTTGTCGAGCGTCTCGGCGCCAACCAGGCCGGTCTCCTCGTCGGTGGTGAACACGCACTCGAGGGCCGGATGAGCAATCGAATCGTCGTTGAGCACGGTGAGCATCAGAGCGACAGCAATGCCGTTGTCGGCGCCCAGGGTGGTGCCATTAGCGGTGAGGACACCATCCTTGACGACCAGGTCGATACCATCGGTCGTAAAGTCGTGCTCAACGGAGCCCAGCTTGTCGCACACCATGTCGATGTGGCCCTGCAGCATCACGGTCGGGGCATTCTCGGCGCCGGCAGAAGCGGGCTTGCGAATGATGACGTTGTAGACCTCGTCCTGATAAACGTCGAGGTCGCGCTCCTTGGCAAACGCAACCAGGAAATCGCTGATGCCCTTCTCGTTGCCAGACCCACGGGGGATCGCGCTGACCTCCTCAAAGAAATGGAACAGCTGGGCGGGCTCGTAGCCGGTAATCTTGTAGTCCATGGTGCCTCCTTGGCGCAACTGGTTAGACAATAAGACATGCGCCTTGTATATTCCCAGACTTTACGTGCATAAACCAGTCGAAAACGACGAGCGCCCTTGCATCATCGGCTAACGGCGGGGAAACGCCACTTTATTAAGATAAAGCAGGTTAGACGGGCCGTGCTGAGGGGACGTTGGACCCTTCAACCAGCCTCAACGCCTGTTGAACGTTAATGCATACACCATTGGTATGTTTAATAAGATTCTTGTCCTCCGTCACGACGTAATCGGCATCAATGCGATTGGCGACGCCCAGCATCAGGTCGTCCTCGAAGTCGTTGTGATGATACTTGAACACAAAGGAGTCGAAGACCTCGTCTGCACCGACCGGCGCGATGAGGGCGAGCTCGCGCATCTGCCGAACGCATGCCCAGGCCGTTTCGTCCGCCGCCGCAATGGCGTTATCGCTCAGCGAACCTTTCTTCCTTCGGCACTCCCTCTTAATCGCCGCCGAGACAAGATACGAGACATCTTTGACCGAAAGAGACGAGGCAAACAGGGCAATCTGCTCCGAGACATCGGCAATCTCGATCAGATGGACGACGTTTGCCGTACGGTCAGACCTACCAGAAAAATAATCCATCCATACATTGGTATCGATGAGCAACTTGAGGATTCCGCCCGCACTCATAGCTCCACCCACTCGGGATAGCGATCGGCCATGGCTTCCTCATAGAGGTCGTCGTAGTCACCCGAGAACTCAGGGATGGGGATGCCGTATTTGAGGCACGAATCGCGAATGATATGGCTACCCTGTGCTGCTCTTGATTCCACGAATCGCTGGTTCGCCTCGTCGGAGAGAATCTCTGCGCTCCCCTCCTTTGAAGGCATGCGTTCGTTGATGACCAGATATTCCCAAAGCGCCCGAACAGCCTGCGACGGCGTCATGCCGATATGGGCAAGCACGGTATCTCCCGCTTCTTTGAGCTGGCGATCTATGCGCACGTTCATCTGAACTGGCCGCGTATCGAGTATTGACGTAGGCATATCAGCTCCTTTGCTATACGTATCTTTGAATTTAGTATAGCACGAAAGATATGAGCGCATTTCATTGGAAATGGGGGGCGCTTCCTCATCGGAAACGCCCCCATCTTGCAAGGTTATGCTCGATCCCTACAGCGCGCCGGAACCAGCTTGCATCATGCCGCCGGGGCCCGAGGTCACGCCGCCGTTCACGGGCGCGGCGTTGCCGGTGTGTGGCGCCGCCGGGGCGGTATCGCCACCGAGCGTGCCCACCGGACGCGGTGCCGGGATCTCGCCCGTGCCGTGGCTAAAGACAAACTTGCCATCGGCCACGTCGCACAGGACGGTATCGCCCTCGCCCCACTCGCCAGCCAGCAGTTCCTCGGACAGCGGATCCTCGATGAGCTTTTGGATGGCACGACGCAGAGGACGCGCGCCGTTGGTGAGGTCGGTACCCTCCGCCACAATCTTGTCGTAGGCCGCATCGGTAAGCTTGATGTTCATGCCGTTTGCAATCAGGCGCTGGCGCAGATCGTCCACCAGCAGGTGCGCAATCTTGGTCAGGTTCTCGCCCGAGAGCTTCTGGAACACCACAATATCGTCGATACGGTTGAGCAGCTCGGGGCGGAACAGGCGCTTGAGCTCGCCCATCGCACGGCCCTTGATCTCGCTCGACGTGAGACTCTGCTCGCCGGTGGTGCCAAAGCCAACGCTCGCATCCTGCGCGATCTCGCGGGCGCCCACGTTTGACGTCATGATGATCACCGTATTGCGGAAGTCGACCGTCTTGCCCTGGCTATCGGTCAGACGGCCCTCCTCCAACACCTGCAGCAGGATATTGAAGATGTCAGGGTGCGCCTTCTCGATCTCGTCGAACAGCACGACCGAGTACGGGTGACGGCGAACAGCCTTGGTGAGCTGGCCGCCCTCGTCGTGGCCCACATAGCCCGGGGGGCTACCGATGAGCTTGGAGACCTCGAACTCACTGCCAAACTCCGACATATCGAAGCTGATGAGCGCGTCCTTGCTGCCAAAGAGATACTCGGCGAGCGTCTTGGCGAGCTCGGTTTTGCCCGTGCCGGTGGGGCCCAGGAAGATAAAGCTGCCGCCGGGGCGACGCGGGTCCTTGAGCGGCGAGCGGCTGCGGCGCACGGCCTTGGCAACGGCCTCGACGGCCTCGTCCTGACCGATGATGCGCGTCTTGAGCACGCTTTCGGCCTGCAGCAGGCGGCGGCTCTCGCTCTCGGTGAGCGAGGACACCGGCACGCCCGAGGTCACGGACACGATGTCGGCAATCTGGGAGACATCGATGGTGAGCGGGCTGGCGTCGAGCTCGGCCGTCCAGGCAGCCTTGGCCTCGGCGAGCTCAATCTCGGCAGCCTTTTGCTGCTCGGTGATCTCGGCGGCCTTGTTCATGTCGTCGCTCTCGGTGGCCTCCTGCGCGGCGGCCTTAAGCTCCTCCACGCGATGCTCGGCCTCGCGCACCGGCTCGGGCGCACGATTCGCGGCGATGCGAGCGCGGGCACCGGCCTCGTCGATGAGGTCGATTGCCTTATCGGGCAGGAAGCGATCCTGGATGTAGCGGTTGGAGAGGTTCGCGGCGGCCTCGATGGCACCCTGCGTGTAACGCACGTGGTGGTGCTCCTCGTAGCGCGGCTTGAGCGCGGTCAGGATCTTGACGGTGTCCTCGACACTCGGCTCCTCGACATCGATGGTCTGGAAGCGACGCTCGAAAGCCGGGTCCTTGGTGAGGTACTTACGGAACTCCTCGGCCGTGGTGGCACCGATGATCTGGAAAGCACCGCGCGCGAGCACCGGCTTGAGCATGGAGCTCGCGTCGATGGAGCCCTCGGCGGAACCGGCACCGATGATGGTGTGCATCTCATCGATAAACAGGATGACGTCGTCGGCCTCGGTTGCCTCCTGGATTACGTTCTTGAGGCGCTCCTCAAACTCGCCGCGATACTTGGCGCCCGCCACGAGGCCCGGCAGGTCGAGCGTCCAGATATTTTGGTTCATGAGGTTCTCGGGCACGTTGCCGGCTGCAATCTGCTGGGCCAGACCCTCGACGATGGCCGTCTTGCCCACGCCGGGGTCGCCCAGAATGAGCGGGTTGTTCTTGGTGCGACGCGAAAGAATTTCCATCATACGCTGGACTTCCTTTTCGCGGCCGATCACCGGATCGAGTTCGCCGTCGCGCGCCTTCTGCGTAAGGTTGGTCGCGAACTGCTTAAGTGTATCGGTACCGCTCCCCTTTTGCTGGGAGGTATCCGAGCCGCTAAAGAACGGCAGGCCCGTACCGGGACGACCAGCACCGGCGCCAGCGAGCGGACGCTTCTTGTCCTGGTCCTTGGCGGTGAGTTTCTCGATAGCCTTTTTGATGGAGGCGGACGACACACCCAGGCGCATGAGGATGTCCATGGCCATGCCGTTGCCCTCTTCGACGATGCCGATGAGCAGGTGCTCGGTCGACACATACGTCTGGTTGTTCTCGCGTGCCACGCGGAAGGAACGCTCCATCACGCTTATGACAAGCGGCGTAAAGGCGAGCTTGGCCGCCTCGGTCTCCTCACTGGGCTCAGGAACCGTGGTCTGGACCTCTTTGAGAGTATCCATGATGTCATCGTAGGAGATGTCGAGCGAACGCAGCGCCTCGGCGGCAATGCCCTCGTCCTCCTTGGCAAGCGCGAGCAGCAGGTGCTCGGTGCCCACCTTATTTGAGTGTAGATCGAGCGCCTCTTGCTTGGCCATGGACATGACCTTGCGCGCGCGATCGGTAAAACGGTCTAACATGCTAGTTCCTCTTAGACGAGCTAGTTTTTTTCAAACGCAAAGCGCCGCCCCGCGGCAGCGCTTTGGTCTCTTTACCCATATGGAGTATATGTTAACAGCTGGAGGAATATCTATAAACCCGGCTCACATGAATGCAGGTTATGACCGCATCGCGGGACTCACCGCGCGATGCGCGACGGGCGCCCCGCAAGAGAAACCCTAGACGTCTTTCACCACGTCGGGACTCGTCGCACGCGATGCGCGATAGGCATCGGCCTCCTTGGAGACGCGTTCGAGCAGCTCGGATGTATCGACGCCCTCGACTTGCGCGACCGTTTCAACCGTCTGCATGGCGACCGCCCTCAGGTACGCGCACGCGCTGTCCCCCAGCTGCTCGAGGTCTATCTCCTCGCCGCCCTCCCGGGCAAAGCCGACCGCCATCACAAAGCCCATGATGCCCGAGACCAGAAAGCCCACCGCAAAGCTCGAATCTGCCTTGAGCTCTTCTCCGTCGGGGTGGACGATCTCTCTCACGCGGTCGATGATGATCGTATGGATGCCCTGCTCGACCTGCTCGGCGGCACCCGCCCTCATGGTGATGACGATGCGCCGCAGCAGGCAGCGGACGTCGCGCCGGTCGAACGCCGAAAGGTCGCCCTCGCTCGAAAAATGCCAGAGGGCATCGGTGATGAGCTCGTTATCCTGCAGCAGCTGGGCTATGGCGATGGCGACGAGTTCATCGAAATCGTGAAAATAGTAGTAAAACGTTCCGCGATTGCACTGGGCGGCGCGGGTCACCTCGCCAACCGACAGCTCGAAGATGCTGTTGTTCTCGATGAGCTCCCAAAACGCCTCGATGATACGGGTGCGTGCATCGGGCGCATCGGCGTCCTTACGCGGTCTCGCCATGCGCCTCACCGCACCCCTGCGCCTTGGCGTTCATGATGAGCATCTGAAGACGGTTCTCCACGTTGGCGAAGCTCACGTCGGGATCGTAGTCGAGCGGCAGGAACTGCGCCGTGGGATACTGCTCCTTGAGCGCATGGATGAGCCCGCGCCCCACGACATGGTTGGGCAGACACCCGAACGGCTGCAGGATCACGAAGTTGCGGCAGCCGCGCTTGGCGTGCTCGAGGATCTCCGCCGGAATCAGCACGCCCTCGCCCGCATCGAACGTATGGTGCAGGATCTTATCGCTCGCGCGCACGAGCTCGGGCATGCGCGTCGGCGGCTCGTAGAGCGGGCTCGCCGCGCCCAGGCGGTCGCAACGGTCGTGCGCGAGCTCGAACAGGTTGTCCGCCGTGGCGTACCAGGCCTTTTCGGGCAGCGACAGGTCGACGTGGAACTCGCGCGACTGCGCATGCTTGTAGAAATAGGTCTTGCGGATCACGTCGGTCATGCGCGCCTCGATGACCTCGAGCCCGTTGTCCTCGAGGTAGCGCTCGATCTCGTGGTTGGCGCCGAGATGGAAATTGAGCAGGTACTCGCCCACGATGAGAACGGTCGGATGCGGGTTCGAGCGGTCGTACGGAACGGCGTCCATGATCGCAAGCGCGCGTTTGAAGCCCGTCGCCTGGCCTCTCAGCCCCGAGCGCTCCATGCCCTCGATAACCTCATCGAGCGCGCGGTCGAACGCAGCGTCCGCCGCGCCCTTCTCGAGCTCATAGGGACGGATGCGCCTAAGCATGGCCTCGAGGGCATCGATCATGGGAAGACCGTAGGCGATCTGGATGCTCGGGCCAAGGCCGAGCTTGAAGCCCGGATGCGCATTGTGGGCATCGACGTCGTCGTTGGTGAGCACCGGGACATAGTCGTATCCCGCGTCGTCGAGCGCGCGGCGCAGCAGGGGCATGTAGTGCGTCAGGCGGCAGTCGCCGATATACTTGCCAGTCACCACGGCGACGTCGTGCGGGTCGTACTTACCGCTCTTGAGTGCCGCGAGCGCCTCGCCGATCACGATTTGCGCGGGGAAGCAGATGTCGTTGTGCACATAGCGTTTGCCCAGGCGGATGGCATCCTCGCGCCCGATATCAAGGGCCTCGGCGCGCACGCCCTGATTGCGCATCGCCGCGGTCATGAGCCTGCAGAACGCATGGGAGGTGTTGGGGACCAGCGCGATCTTGTCGTGCCGGTCGCGCTTGGTGTACTTGACCTTATACGGGTCGTCGAGCGGATGGACCGCGTGCACCCGGGCGCCCTCGGCACGCTCCTCCGCGCGACGACGGTTGACCGACTCGATAAACGAACGCACGCGAATGCCCATGGGACCGGCGACGTCGCTCTCATCGAGCTTGATCATCATCGGAACCTTGGAGCCCATCTCGCCCATCATGCGCGCGATCTCGTCGGTGAGATACGCATCGTGGCCGCAGCCGAAGCTGCCCATCTGCACGAGCTCGAGCTCGGGCGTCGATGCGACGATGACCGCGCACGACAGCATGCGCGCATGGTAGTTGTTCACGATGTCGATGCGGCTGTTGGAAAGATCGACGTTGCAGACCCCCGGCACCGCATCGGGCGTCAGCACGGGGATGCCGCGCTCAGAGAAGAGCTTGGGCAGCCCGTGGTTGACCAGCGGGTCGTTGTGGTACGGGCGCGAAGCGATCACCACCGCGTAGCCGCCGTCCTCGCGCACGTTCTCGAGCACCTGCCTGCCGCGCAGCTGCAGCTGGTTCTCAAACGTCTCCTGCGCGCGGTCCGCCTGCTCGGTCGCCTTGGCAACCAGGTCGGCATCGATATCGAAGGTCTCCTTGCACCACGCCTTGAGCTGGCGGTTTCGGTCGCCCTCGTCGTACCAGTGGAACAGCGGCGTATCGAACGGAACGCCGAAACGCTCCTCCGGGTTATCGGAATTGCGCATCACGTAGGGGTATCCCTTTACGACGGCGCACATCCACTCGCTGGTAGAGGCGGTGTTTTCGGTGGGCACCGTCGTGATGATGGGCATGAAGATGCGGTCGACGCCGGCGTCGACGAGATTGCGGATGTGCCCGTGGACGAGCTTGGCCGGGAAGCACACGGTGTCGGATGTGACGTGCGCCAGACCGCGCTCGTACATCGCCTTGGTGCTGCGTCCCGAGACGCGCACCTTAAAGCCGAGCGTGCTGAAGAACGTCGACCAGAACGGCATGGTGTCCCAGAACTCGAGCACACGGGGAATGCCGATCGTGACATCGCGCCCCCCGCAGACGGGAACCGTGGGGTACGACTCGAACAGCAGCTTCTCGCGGTCGACAAAGAGATTGGGGGCAGCCGCGGTCCGGTCGCGCCCCGTGCCGGGTGCCTGTGCCTCGCAAGCACCCTGCGGACGCAGCTCCTCCGCCGCGGGAACCTCGCGCACGAGCTCATCCCATGAGATGGCGCCGCCGCGCGGGCAGCGATTGCCCGTGACGTAAAGCGAGCCGTCGCCAAATGCCACGACCGCGCGCTGGCAGCGGTTGTTGCACCGACGGCAGGTAACGCCGCCGAACTCGCGATGCTCGAAGCGCTCCACGGCATCGAGCCCGATAAACGACGTGCCGGCGTCGCCCTTGCGGCATTCCTCGCGCGCGAGCAGGGCGATACCGATAGCGCCCATCAGCCCCGGGTGGGGCGCACGCGTGACGGGTTTGCCCAGATACTGCTCGAATGCGCGCAGCACCGCGTCGTTTCGGAACGTGCCGCCCTGGACGACGACTTTGTCGCCCAGACGGTTGAGATTTGAAACGCGAATGACCTTGGTGAACACGTTCTCGATAATCGAACGGCAGAGACCGGCCATGATGTCGCCCGGACCCTTACCGCGCCGCTGCTCGGAAACGACGCTGCTGTTCATGAACACCGTGCAGCGGCTGCCGAGAACGGCGGGGGCTTTGGACGAAAATGCCTCGGTCGCGATATCCTCAACGGCTATTCCGAGGTTTTTGGCAAAACCCTCGAGGAACGAGCCGCAGCCCGCAGAGCACGCCTCGTTGACGACGATATCGGTCAGCACGCCGTGGTTGAGCCAGATGGCCTTCATATCCTGTCCGCCGATGTCGAGCACGAAGGTCGCATCGGGAACGCATGCGCACGCGGCGCGGGCGTGCGCGACCGTCTCGACCGTATGGTAGTCGGCGTGGAACGCGCGCGCGAAAAGCTCCTCGCCGTATCCCGTGGTGCCCACGGCATCGATCGCAAGCGTGACTCCCGCTGTCTCCCAGCGGTTCTTCAAGCTGACAAGACCCTGTTGGGCGACGTCGAGCGGTCTGCCGTTATTAGACGCGTAGAACGAATCGACAAGCTCACCCGCCTCATCGACCAGGGCGAACTTGGTCGTCGTGCTCCCCGAATCGATACCGAGCGCCACACGCACCGTCTCTCCGGGCGCATACGCATCCGGACCCTTTGCCGGCGTCTCTTTGCCATGGCGTGCCGTAAAATCCGCCTGCTCGGCAGGTGTGGCAAAAAAGGGCTGGGCAAGACGTCCCTCCCCGCTTGCGGGCGCGACCGTCTCGAGCTTATCCAGCCGGACAAAAGCGTCGGGAAGGTCGATCGGTTGGGACGATGCGAACATGTCGGTCAGCGACAGGGCGGCACCGCGCGCGACCATGATCTGCGGATCGCGCGGGACGATAACCTGATCGTCCGATAGATTCAGTTGCTCCCGGAACACGCGGACCAGTGTGGGGTTGTAGGCGAGCGTACCGCCCTCGAAGATTACCGGCGGCTCGATGTCGATACCCTGGGCCAGACCGCCGATCGTTTGGCGGGCGACCGCGTGAAGCGCCGAAAGCGCCAGGTCGGTGGCAGGAATGCCCTCGTTGAGCAGCGGCTGGATATCGGTCTTTGCGTACACGCCGCAGCGGCCCGAGACCTCGTGGACGGTCGTTCCCCGGCTTGCGAGCTGCTCGAACTCGCCCGATTCGGTGCCGACCCCCATGAGCTTTGCCATCTCGTCGATAAATGCACCGGTACCGCCTGCGCACGAGCCGTTCATGCGCATGTCGGCAACCTCGATGTCTCCCTTATCGTTGGTGCGGAAGAAGATCATCTTGGCGTCTTGGCCGCCCAGCTCGATGGCGCAGCGCGTCTGCGGATAGAACCTGCTGATCGCGAGCGCGTTGGCGACCACCTCCTGAACGTACGAGGCGCCCAGCGCGGTCGCGATATCGCGCGCACCCGAGCCGGTCACCGCAACGCGCAGCGACTCATGGGGAAAGCGCTCGGCGAGCTCGCCGAGCATGGCGCGCACGCTCGCTGTCTGACACGCCCCGTGGCGGCGATATCCCCACCACGCCTCGGTCATATCCTCGTGCATCGCGTAAACTTTGGTCGTCGTCGACCCTACGTCCAGTCCTACTAGCAACGCCATAATGCTCCGTCTCTCGCATTTTTCCCGCTAGAGATATACCACTCTACGTAATACAACAGACTGTTGTATTTAAACTCCGTATAAAAAGCGGCTGCCGAAACGCTTCAGCAGCCGCCGAATGCACCAACAGATTGTTCTGCGCGCTAGCACGTCGGGCAACGGAGCAGCACGGGCCCTCCGGTCATGCGCACCGCTCACGCCCGCGATGTCGCCGAGAGAGCTATCCACGCTTAGGGCTCCAACCAAGCAAGTCGCCCGCGCTCAGCAGATCCCTAAGCGAGCTACTCGCACTCAGGAGCCATAGCCTGCTCCAAGAGCTCGGCATGCTCCTCCTCGAAAACCGTCCCCACAGGGAAGGCGCGACGGAAGACGAAGCGGGAAATCGGACCGGCTACCAAAAGGTTCCACGGCAGCGCCATCACAAAATTATGCGGGATGTTGATCATCCAGATCGCGGGCACGGAATACAGGTTCGCAAGGATGCCGCCGGGCATGTGCGTCAGACCCTCACAGGCACCGTACAGCGACATGATGATGACCATGGGAACGACCATGCAGGAGCTGACGGCGAGCGTCATGGCAAGTGGCGAGCTCTTGCCCGGCGTGACCAGGAATTTAAAAGCGAAACCCTTGGCAAGGGGACTGGCAACAAACCAGTCGCAGCACATGGCAAAAATGTAGGCAACGGGGAAGCCGAGCCACGCGGCGGCAACAACCTCGCCGTTGATGGCCCCATGCTGCAGGGCAACGTTGTAGATGCTCATCCAGAGCACCATGCAAAAGCACATGATAAAGGTGAACAGCAGGCTCTCCCGTTTGTTGATAGGCATAAAGGGCAGATTCCTCTCTGTGTTGTACCGCGGCGCCACGCAACAAAAACGGGCGGGCAAGATGGAGCTGTTGGGACTTCATCTCGCCCGCCCGTGTTACGCGCGTCTGCGACTACTTATGTGGTGGAACTACCCTAACACGAACGGCGCGCGCTTCGTAAGCGTTGAGTTTGTGGAGATGCAGGGCACCAAAACCCCCGACCCCATAAGTTGCGGTGGAATACGGACTGTTTTGACCCTTTAAGCAACAATTCAGTCCCTATTTCACCGCAACTCATTTGGTGCAAAGTAACCTGTCCCCCTTGTACCAATTAGCTGGTGTGGCGCCAGCGAGGGTCGGTGAGCGTACGCGCCACACCCAGTCCAACGGGCAGAAACGCTACGATGAGCACTGCGCGCACAAACCAGCCGAGCATATTGACCGTGTCGAAGGTGCACATGTAATACATCGAGCGATACAGATACAAGCCCGGCACCATAATGACAATCGAAGGCACCGTGAGGGCGATGCGCGGGTAGGTGAGCTTGACTTCAGCCAAGCTTGCGAGCAGCCCCGATACCAGCGCGCCGATAAACGCTGCTGCCTCGGGAGGCATTCCCGTGCTGAGGCCCAGGAAGGGAATCATCGTCGGCGCATCGACAAGGGTCAGACGCAGGGTATTGGACACGGCGCCGATCAACCCAGCTGCCGCGGCCATCTTTACCGGGCTGTTGAACATCACCGAGAAGCCGAATACGCCAACGAAGCTCATCACCACGCGCAGGAGCGTAAGGGCAAGCGGCGAAAGGCCCAGTGGGGCAAAGTCGTCCGGCGCCAGGCCAACACACTCGGCAACCATCCAACCTACGAGGGTCGCCATCACAATAATCGATACGGCATATGAAAGGCGCTCGATACCGCTTCGCATGTCGAGCTTAGCGATGTCGAGGCCTGCCGTAATGAGTGGAAAGCCGGGAATCACAAAGAGCATGGCGCCGATATAGCCTTCTTGGTGCGACATTGCCCCCGGTATGACCTGGCCAAGGCCGAGCAATGCCAGCAGATACGAAACGCAAGCGAGCGCAACGCCGGTCGTCAGCGCGCTGAACTGACCAAGGCCTTGCTTGAGAATATGGGAGCGGGCAAAGTTGCCGACACCCGCGCCCACGAACGCGCAGGCCATCTCGATAGGGCCGCCGCCGAGCAAAAAGACGAAGGCGCCGCAAGCACAGGCTGCCGCAAGGCCCTGTTGCCAGGGAGAGTAATCAGGCTTTGAGCTCTCAACGGTCCTGAGCATCTCGTGATACTCGTGTACCGTGAAGCGACGACCATAGGTCTCGATTTCCTTGAGGAAACTCTCCATCATCCAAATGCGATGGGTATTGACTCCCGTTGTGGGCAGGCTGACAACCTCGTTAAAGCAGTGGCCATCTTCGATGCAAGTGCACTCAAACGACAGAAGACTCAGGTCGACGTGAATCGTGACGCCGAGTACGGCAGCAACACGATTCATGGTATCGCGCACGCGCCAGGCACCTGTTCCGCTTGCCAGCATAAGCATGCCGGTGCGGCAGATGATGGATGACTTATCGGTGAGTGGCGCATCGACGGCAAGCTCATCGCCTGCCGTCACGATCTGGTGCCAGTCAGTTTTCATATGGAGCGCGCCGGCACGAACGCCGTGGTGCATGGGGGCTCTCGAAAGCAGCGAGTCAAGGCGCGAAGGCTGTGGGGGCTCCGCTGATCCGACCTCGTCCTCGTCGGGCTCTTCATCAATAAGGTCGAAAGTATCGAGCGCCGCCGGCTCGCGACGGTCGATCAATTCCTCGTCCTCATCATCAAAGTAGTTGAACTGATCGAGCATGTCCTCTTCGATTGCACGCTCGCTCGCGTCGTCCAT
>CATVTM010000019.1 GCA_958346935.1 uncultured Collinsella sp. | reverse complement strand
ACTTTTTGCAGGTAGCGGTAGACGCTGGGCTCCGAGATGCCCAGCGCGGTGGCGGCGCAGGCCACGGCGCCCTTGAGCATAAACACGCCGTTGCCGTTGAGGTGGCGAATGACGTCCACGCGGTCGCTCTGGCCAAGCGACGCTACATCCAGCCCGCGCGCGCTCAGCAACTCGGCAATGCTGCGGTCGATGAGCTCCTGTGTGGACTCCGAAAGGCTTTCGACCTCGATAGGGGCGGGCTCCGTGCGCGTCGGCGCCGCGTCGAAGCAGGCCATGAGCTGCTGTGCCATGGCGTTGATGGAGCGCACGGTCGAGAGATCGGTGTTGACGCAGAGCATGCCGACGATCTCTTTATCCTCGCGGATAAAGTACGTCGCTGACTCCAACGTCTTGCCACCGGCACCGCGCCCCTCATAGCCCGTAATAAACGGCAGGTCGCGATACTTTGGGTCGTGCATGATCTTGAGCGCCAGATCGGTGGCGGGACCGCCGACCTTACGGCCGCTCACGATGCCGTTGCGAATATCGACGATGGCGTGGTCGGGATCCGAGAAATCGTGCAGCACGATCTCGCTGTTTTTGCCGAGTATCTGCTCCAGGAAATCGACCATCGGCAAAAAGCGACGTACGGTCTCGTTCACGGGCAACTCCTTTGGGTGAAAGCGGAAGTTTCATAACAATTTTTTCTCATGGTAACACGCTGCTCATCATCTCGTATATCCGCAGGTACATGACGTAATGCAGACGAACGGTATGATTTTGGCGGTAAACGGTTGACCAAAAGAAAAGTTAGATGCTATTTTGACCAGACACTTTCCTGACCTGCGGAAATGCATTATCTCAGCTGAAGAATAGTCTGATAACAAAAAATTATTATTGAGAATGAGAATCATCTTTAATACGATATGCAACGAAGGCACAACCTCAACCCCGCACTGCGTCACAATAGAGCGTTAGATGCGAAAACAACTATTTCGAGGATTGGTGGTCAAATGACCCAGGAGACGGTTAAGAACGGCACTGAAGCCCTGTTCACTCGTGAAGGCATGCCTCCCGTTAAGGAAATGATCCCGTGTGCCCTTCAGCACGTACTGGCTTCGTTTGCCGGTATCATCACCCCGGCTGTCATCATGGCCGGCGTCTACGGCTTTAATAGCCAGCAGAGCACCGACATCATCCAGGTCGCGCTCATTCTTTCGGCAATCGACACGGCCCTTCAGGCCTTCGCTCCCTTCCGTCGCATCGGCGGCGGCCTGCCCATCGTCATGGGCGTTTCGTTCGCGTTCCTCCCGGCCCTGCAGGCCATGGGTGCCTCGGGCTTTAGCTTTGGTGCGCTGCTGGGCGGCGAGATCGTCGGCGGCGCCGTCGCGGTCCTCTTTGGTCTGGCTTACAGCAAGATTAAGTGGCTGTTCCCGCCCGTCGTGACCGGTACGGTCATCTTCTCCATTGGCGTCTCTCTCTATCCCACGGCTGTCAAGTATATGGCCGGCGGTATGGGTACGCCGCTGTGGGGCACCCCGCAGGCCTGGTGCGTCGCTCTTATCACCTTCGCCGTGGTCTTTGCGCTCGCCAACTTTGGCAAGGGCACGCTCAAGCTGGGATCCGTGTTCTTTGGCATGATCGTTGGCATGATCGTTTCGATCCCCTTTGGCATGATCGACTTCTCCAGCGTCGCCACCGCTCAGGTCTTCGCCCTTCCCAAGCTCATGCCCTACGCGCTCGAGTTTGATCCCGAGGTCTGCATTACCCTCGCTGTCGTGTTCCCCATGGTCGCCATCCAGGTTATCGGTGACGTTTCCGCCGCCTGCCTGGGCTCCATCGACCGTATGCCCACCGAGCGCGAGCTCTCCGGCGCTATTGTGTCCCAGGGCCTCACCTCTATGGTCGGCGGCCTGCTGGGCGGTCTTCCCACCAGCGCCCTTGGCCAGAACGTGGGCATCATCTGCTCCAACAAGGTCGTCAACAAGTGGGTCTTTGTGATCATCGCGGCCGTCTTTGCCATCGCCGGTCTGTTCCCGCAGCTCTCTGCCGTGCTCTCCGCCATCCCGCAGCCTGTCATCGGCGGCGCGACCGTCGGCGTCTTTGGCACCATCACCATGAACGGTGTGCGCATGTTCACCCGCGAGGGCCTCACGCAGCGCACCACCACCATCGTCGGCACCTCGGTCGTCTTTGGCCTGGGTATTTGGATGGCCAGCGGCTGCCTCGCCGGCGAGGGCATGCCCACCTGGGTGTCCACCGTCATCGGCTCCAACGCCGTGACCCCCACCGCCATCATGGCCATTGTCCTTAACCTGATCCTTCCGCAGACGCCGGTCGTGGCTCAGCACATCGATGCCGCCAAGGATGCCGCTGTGGATCTGGTCCTGCCCGAGAGCAAGAAGTAACCAATTCGGTGCTATTCGCCGGCGGACGCATCGCCTCGTCCGCCGGCGCCATGCGGCGCCAAGCCGCACTTCAAAGGGCTTGTCCCTTTGGTGAAGCGTTGACGGGAGAGGGCCCGTTTCCGGTGTAGGCCGGCGCTTCGCACTTCCGCCATGTCAGAGGTGTCAAACCCCGCCCCTGATGTTGAAGGGAGCATTTATGCTTCTGGTCGCTAACGGTTCCGTCTTTACCCGCAACGCTCAGACTCCGTTTATTCCCAACGGTGCGGTCGCCATTGACGGAGATACGATCGTCGAAGTGGGCCCCGAGCGCGAGCTCAAGGCCAAGTACCCGGATGCCGAGTACGTCGACGCCCGGGGCAACCTCATCATGCCCGGACTCATCAACTGCCACACCCACATCTACTCGGGTCTGGCCCGCGGCCTTGTCATTAAGGGCTGCAACCCCACCAACTTCCTGGAGAATCTTGAGCAGCAGTGGTGGAAGATCGACGACAACCTGACACTCGACGGCACCAAGGCCAGCGCCTATGCCACGATTCTGGATTCCATCCGCGATGGCGTTACCACGATCTTCGATCACCACGCGAGCTTCTGCGAGATCCCGGGCAGCCTCTTTACCATTAAGGATGCAGCTCAGGAGCTGGGCATGCGTTCGTGCCTGTGCTACGAGGTCTCCGATCGCCGCGGCCAGGAAAAATGCGACCAGGCCATTGCCGAGAACGCCGAGTTTGCCCAGTGGGCCGCCAAGGAGCGTCGCGATAACGATAACCACATGATCGCCGCCATGTTTGGCGGTCACGCCACCTTTACGCTGTCGGACGAGACCATGGACAAGATGGCCGAGGCCAACAACGGCCTGACCGGCTTCCACATCCACGTGTGCGAGGGCATGAACGATGTGTGGGATTCCCGCCTCAACCGCGGCGGTATCAGTCCCGTCGAGCGCCTGCTGCAGCACAATCTGCTGGGTCCCGACACCATGCTCGGCCACTGCATCCACGTGACGCCTGCCGAGATGGATATCGTCAAGGAGTCCGGTACCTGGCTCGTCAACAACCCCGAATCCAATATGGGCAACGCCGTGGGCTGCGCCCCCGTGCTCGAGTTCTTCCGCCGCGGTATCCCCGTGTGCATGGGCACCGACGCCTACACCCACGATATGCTCGAGAGCCTTAAGGTCTTCCTGATCATTCAGCGCCACAACGCCGCCATGCCCAACGTGGGCTGGTGCGAGGCCATGACCATGCTGTTCGAGAACAACGCCAAGATGGCGAGCAAGTACTTCGATCGCAAGCTCGGCGTGCTCGAGGCCGGCGCTGCCGCCGATGTCATCGTCATGGACTACAAGCCCTTTACGCCGCTGAGCGAGGAGAATATCGACGGCCACATGCTCTTTGGCATGATGGGCAAAAACTGCCGCACCACCATCATCAACGGCCGCGTCCTGTACAAGGATCGTGAGTTCGTTGGGATTGATGAGGACAAGATCAACGCGTGGACCATGGCCGAGTCCAAGAAGCTCTGGAGCACGCTCAACGATCGCGTGTACTAATTCCAATTGGAGATTCGCGCGCGTCGGATGTTTCGCCGCATCCGACGCGCGCATAGGCGGCCTCCGCGGGGTCGCCGGCGCTGTGCTAGCGCTACACCGTATTTGCGCCCGTCGCGCGGTCTCGCCGGGCGTTACAGAGAGGAGCTCACTATGAGCGACATCATGAGGCCGATCCCGTTTTCGCAGCTGATGAACTGGATCATCGAGGAGCACAAGACCCAGGACGCCATCTTTGGCGTGCGTAAGATGGTCACGACCAACCAGGAGGGTGCGCTTCCCATTTTTGACGAGCGCATCGAGACTCCGTTTGGCCCGGCTGCCGGTCCCAATACGCAGCTGGCCCAGAACATCGTGGCCTCTTATGTGGCCGGTTCTCGCTTCTTTGAGCTCAAGACCGTCCAGGTTATGGACGGCGAGGAGCTCTCCAAGTGCGTCAACAAGCCCTGCATCGTGGCTCAGGACGAGTGCTACAACTGCGAATGGTCGACCGAGCTCGAGGTTCCGCAGGCCTTTGCCGAGTACGTGAAGGCATGGTTTGCCTGCCACCTGATCGCTCGCGAGTACGGTCTGGGCAGCCCGGACGGCTTTGTCTTCAACATGTCGGTGGGTTATGACCTGGAGGGCATTAAGAGCCCCAAGGTCGATGCCTACATCGAGGGCATGAAGGATGCCAGCGGCTCCGACGTCTGGAACGAGTGCCGCGCATGGGCGCTTGCCAACCTGGACAAGTTTGAGCATGTCGACGCCGCGTTTGTCGAGTCCATCCCGGCACGCGTCTCCAACTCCATCACCGAGTCCACCCTGCACGGCTGCCCGCCGGCGGAGATCGAGCGCATCGCGACCTACCTCATCACCGAGAAGGGCCTCAATACCTACATCAAGTGCAACCCCACGCTGCTGGGCTATGAGTTTGCACGTCAGCGCCTCAACGAGCTGGGCTTTGACTACATCGTCTTCGATGACACGCACTTCCGCGAGGACCTGCAGTGGGCCGACGCCGTGCCCATGTTCGAGCGCCTGATTGCCCTGTGCGCCGAGCGCGGCCTGGAGTTTGGCGTCAAGCTGACCAACACGTTCCCCGTCGACGTGACGAGGAACGAGCTGCCCTCCACCGAGATGTACATGTCCGGTCGTTCGCTGTTCTCGCTGACCATCGAGGCTGCCCGCCGCATTACCGAGCAGTTCGATGGCAAGCTGCGCATCAGCTACTCCGGTGGCGCCACGGTCTACAACATCCGCGCCCTGTATGACGCCGGCATTTGGCCCGTCACCCTGGCGACCGACGTTCTCAAGCCCGGTGGCTACGAGCGCTTTAGCCAGATGGCCGGTGAGTTTACCGACCTGGACGGCAAGCCGTTTGAGGGCATTTCGCTCGAGGCCGTGACTGCGATCCAGACCGACTCGCTCACCAACCCGCTCTACAAGAAGCCACTGCGCCCGCTGCCCGACCGCAAGGTCGCCGGCAAGAGCCCGCTTTCCGACTGCTTTACCACGCCGTGCCGCACGAGCTGCCCCATCCAGCAGGATATTCCCGCCTACCTGGCGGCCGTTGACGAGGGCCGCTACGAGGACGCACTCAACATCATCATCGAGCGCAACGCCCTGCCGTTCATTACCGGCACCATCTGCCCGCATCCCTGCGGCCGTGCCTGCGAGCGTGCGTTCTACGAGCCCGAGGGCGCCCAGATTCGCGCCAGCAAGCTCAAGGCCGCCCGCGAGGCCATGACCGCCGTGCTGCCCAAGCTGCGCGCCCAGGCCATCGCCAACGACGGCGAGCGCAACGTTGCCGTTATCGGCGGCGGCCCGGCCGGCCTGGCGACGGCGTTTTTCCTGACGCGCGCCGGCGTGCCCGTCACCATCTTCGAGGCTCGCGATTCGCTCGGCGGCGTGGTCCGTCACGTGATTCCCGAGTTCCGCATTGCGAGCGACGATATCTCCCACGATGCCGAGCTCTGCCTGGCCTTTGGAGCCAAGGTGCAGCTTAACGCTCGCGTGGATTCCATTGACGAACTCAAGGCCCAGGGCTTTACCGACGTGGTCGTGGCCACCGGTGCCTGGATGCCCGGCTCTGCGGGCCTGGGCGAGGGTGCCGAGCTCGATGTACTGGAGTTCCTCGAGGCCGCCAAGAAGGGCGAGAAGCTCGAGCTGGGCGAGGACGTCGTGGTCATCGGCGCCGGCAACACCGCCATGGATGCTGCCCGCGTGGCCAAGCGCCTGGCTGGTGTGAAGAACGTGCGCCTGGTGTATCGCCGCACCAAGAAGCAGATGCCCGCCGACGAGGAAGAGCTCGATCTCGCTCTTGCCGACGGCGTTGAGTTCTGCGAGCTGCTGGCGCCCAAGGCACTCAACGGCGCCGTGCTGACCTGCGACGTTATGGAGCTTGGCGAGCCGGATGCAAGCGGCCGTCGCAGCCCCGTTGCCACGGGCGAGACCGTCGAGCTTCCCGCCACCACGGTGATCTGCGCCGTGGGCGAGGGCATCGATGCCAGCCTGTACGATGCTGCGGGCGTCGAGCACGACCGTCGCGGCCGCCTTGCCGCCACCTCCACCGGCGTCGAGGGCGTCTGGGCTGCAGGTGACTGCCGTCGCGGTCCGGCCACCGTGGTCGAGGCTATCGCCGATGCCGCCGAGGTCGCCCGTGCCATCGCCGGCGTGGACTTTAACAAGTACGCCGACCAGAATGCTCAGGCCGGTCGCGAGGACACCTGCTACGAGCGCAAGGGTACGCTCTGCCGCGACAAGCGCAACTGCACCAAGACCCGCTGCCTGGGTTGCGGTTCGGTGTGCGAGGTCTGCTGCGACGTGTGCCCCAACCGCGCCAACGTGGCCATTAAGGTGCCGGGCCTGGCCAAGCATCAGGTGGTACATGTCGATGGTATGTGCAACGAGTGCGGCAACTGCGCCGTGTTCTGCCCCTACCAGGAGGGTCGTCCCTACAAGGACAAGCTCACCCTGTTCTGGAGCGAGCAGGACATGGAGAACTCCGAGAACGAGGGCTTCCTGGCCGTGGACGAGGATCACTTTAAGGTCCGTGTCGCCGGCACGGTCCGCACCGTCTCGGTCGATGCCGTCAACACCGGTCTTCCCGAGGCCGTCCGCCTGACCATCAGGGCTGTGCGCGACAACTATTCGTACCTTCTTAAGAAATAGGCGAGTCTCTTATGGCCAAATCCATTCAACATAACGTGGCCTACGTTGCCTGCGGAAGCGGTTGCGCCTCCGCAGGCGGCGACGCCCGCTGCAGCGAAGGCTGCATTGGCTGTGGCGCCTGCGTCACGGCCTGCCCCCACGGCGCCATTGCGCTGGTCGATGGCATCGCCCGCGTGGATCGCTCCAAGTGCACGGGCTGTGGCCTGTGCGGCATGGCGTGCCCGCAGCGCGTGATTGCCTTCGTTCCCGGCTACCAGAACATTCTGGTGCGCTGCAACAACACCGATAAGGGCGCCATCGCCCGCAAGATTTGCGACACGAGCTGCATCGGTTGCGGCATGTGCGCTAAAAAGTGCCCTGCCGGCGCTATCCGCATCGAGGACAACTGCGCCCATATCGATGGCGCGGACTGCCTGTCGTGCGGCATGTGCGCCGTCGTCTGCCCGCATGGCGCCATCCACGACCGCACCGGCATCGCCGCCGGCGTGTAGAAGGGAATCACCATGGCACAGGAATTCACTTTTACCGTTAACGGCATCGAGCGCACGACGACCCAGAACAAGCCGCTGCTGCGCTATCTGCGCGACGACCTGCACATCCACTCCGCCAAGGACGGCTGCTCCGAGGGCGCCTGCGGTACCTGCACCATCCATGTAGACGGCGCGGCCGTCAAGGCATGCGTACTGACCACCGCTCTTGCCGCCGGCCGCAACATCGTGACCGTCGAGGGCCTGCCCCAGGACGTGCGCGAGGCCTTTGTGTACGCCTTTGGCGCCGTGGGTGCCGTGCAGTGCGGTTTTTGCATCCCCGGCATGGTCATGGCGGGTGCGGCGCTCATCGCCGAGGACCCCGAGCCCACCGAGGAGCAGATCAAGTACGCCATCCGCGGCAACGTTTGCCGCTGCACCGGCTACAAGAAGATTATCGAGGGCATTTCGCTGGCCGCTGCGGTGCTCCGCGGCGAAAAGCAGATCGACGAGGATCTGGAGCGCGGCGACGACTACGGTGTGGGCAAGCGCGCCTTCCGTATCGACGTGCGCAAGAAGGTGCTCGGCGAGGGCAAGTACCCCGATGACATCGACGAGCTCGATCAGCCGGGTCTGACCTATGCCAGCGCCGTGCGCTCCAAGTATCCGCGCGCCCGCGTGCTCTCCATCGATACCTCCAAGGCCGAGGCCCTGCCCGGCGTGGTGGGCATCCTGCGCGCCGAGGACGTGCCGGTCAACCAAGTCGGCCACCTTATCCAGGACTGGGACGTCATGATCGCGGCGGGCGATATCACCCGCTGCGTGGGCGATGCCATCGTGCTGGTGGTTGCCGAGGACGAGGCGACGCTCGAGAAGGCCAAGAAGCTCGTCAGGATCGATTACGAGCCGCTGGAGCCTGTGCGTAACATTGTCGAGGCCAGGGCTGCCGACGCCCCGCGCCTGCACGACAGCTTCTTTGCCTTTGGCAACACGGTGGAGCTCAAGGACAACGTGTGCCAGAGCCGTCACGTGACGCGCGGCGACGCCGCCAAGGCGTTGGCGGAGAGCGCATTTACCGTGACGCAGCGCTTTACTACGCCCTTTACCGAGCATGCCTTCTTGGAGCCCGAGTGCGCCGTCGCCTTCCCGTACAAGAACGGCGTCAAGGTGCAGTCGACCGACCAGGGTGCCTACGATACGCGCAAAGAGTGCGCCCACATGTTTGGCTGGGATAGCGAACCCGAGCGTGTGGTCGTCGAGACCATGCTCGTGGGTGGCGGCTTTGGCGGTAAGGAGGACGTTTCGGTCCAGCACCTGGCCGCGCTCGCCGCATATAAGTTCCAGCGTCCTGTGAAGTGCAAGCTCACGCGTGCCGAGTCGCTCGCTTTCCATCCCAAGCGTCATGCGATGGACGGCACCTTTACGCTGGGCTGCGACGCCGAGGGCATCTTTACCGGTCTGGACTGCGAGATCAACTTTGACACCGGCGCCTACGCGTCGCTGTGCGGCCCGGTGCTCGAGCGCGCCTGCACGCATGCCGTCGGCCCCTACAAGTACCAGAACACCGACATCCGCGGCTTCGGCTACTACACTAACAACCCGCCTGCCGGCGCGTACCGTGGCTTTGGCGTTTGCCAGTCCGAGTTTGCACTCGAGAGTCTGATCGACCTACTGGCCGAGAAGGTCGGCCTGGATCCGTGGGAGATTCGCTACCGTAACGCCATCGAGCCGGGCGAGGTTTTGCCCAACGGCCAGATCGCCGATTGCTCCACGGCGCTTAAGGAGACGCTGCTCGAGGTCAAGGATGCCTATTACGCGCATCCCGGACACGCCGGTATCGCCTGCGCCATGAAGAACGCCGGCGTGGGCGTGGGCCTGCCCGATGCCGGCCGCTGCAAGATCCGCATCGAGAACGGCGTGGCCGTGGTCTACGCCGCCACGTCCGACATCGGCCAGGGCTGCAACACGGTCTTTTTGCAGGACGTTGCCGAGGCCTGCGGTCTGCCGCTGGGCTGCATCGCCAATGGCGAGTGCTCCACCGAGAACGCTCCCGACTCCGGCACCACGTCTGGCTCGCGTCAGACGGTCGTGACCGGCGAGGCCGTGCGCGGCGCCGCCTTCTTGCTGCGCGATGCCATGGTTGGCATCGAGGCCGGCAAGCCTGCGCCCGATACTCCCGTGAGCGCGCATGGCGACGGCGTCAAGATCGAGTACGACGACGGTCGCGCCTATCAGTTGCGCACGCAGGAGCTCGTCGCCGGCCAGGGCATGCATCCTCAGGATCCCGCGACCGCCATCAAGGCGCTCGAGGGCTGCGAGTTTGGCTACGTGTACCTGGAGCCGACCGACAAGCTGGGCGCTGACGTTCCCAACCCCAAGAGCCACATCTGCTACGGCTTTGCCACACATGTGGTCATTCTGGATGATGACGGCCGCGTGAGCGAGGTCTATGCCGCGCACGATTCCGGCAAGGTGGTCAATCCCATCTCCATCCAGGGTCAGATTGAAGGCGGCGTGCTCATGGGTATGGGCTATGCGCTTACCGAGGACTGGCCGCTCAAGGACTGCGTACCCCAGGCAAGGTACGGTACGCTCGGGCTGTTCCGTGCGCCCGAGATTCCGGATATCCACGCCATTTACGTGGAGAAGGACGAGCTGTTGCCCGTGGCATACGGCGGCAAGGGCATCGGCGAGATCGCAACGATCCCCACGGCGCCCGCCGTGCAGAACGCCTACCGCGCATTTGACGGCAAGCTGCGTCCGGATCTGCCCATGGTGGATACGCCCTACAGCCGTGTCCGCAACCGCGGGTAGGGTAGGGCGCGGACAGCCATTACTGACGAGCTGTTCGCGCTCAACATCAACTGCATATGCTGCGCCTTTGGCCCCGGCTCCATCGCGAGCCGGGGCCTTTTGTTTGCCGAGCGTGGGCTGCCGAGCATGGGCTGCCGAGCGGAAAGCGCGTCCCACAATTCGACTTTAGAACGGGACGCATTTTCCCAAAGGGGCCCCAAGCGGAAACTGTATCCCGGAATCAAGCCCCAGAACGGGATGCGCTTTCCGAACTGCTTCTGCAGCGGCTGTTTTGGCTCCGGGACCGCGTCAATCGCATATCTTTATGGCGCCTTTATCCTACACATGTTGTATAACTACCAAATGTGGAATATAACAAAGAACAAAACATAGGCTGAGCGTTATGGAGGATTGAGGTTGAAAGAGAAGCTATTTCGATGGGTCGTGAAGCACCGCAAACCCATCATCGCGTTCTATGCGGTGGCAGCACTGGTATGCCTGTTCCTGCGCCAGTTTGTAGGCGTTAACTACGACATTACGAGCTATCTGCCCGACGAAGCGGCGTCGACCGTCGCTCTGAATACCATGGGTGATGAGTTTGAGGGTGACATTCCCAACTGTCGCGTTATGGTGCCCAATATCTCGATCGCTCAGGCGCTCAAATACAAGGACAAAATCAAAAAGGTCGACGGCGTCGAGGAGATCCTATGGCTTGACGACGCGGCAGATATCGATCAGCCGCTTGCCATGCAAGACAAAGACACCGTCGAGACCTATTACAAAAAGAACAACGCCCTGTTTACGGTGACGGTCAATTCCAAAAAGGAGATCGAGGCAACCGACGCTATTCGAGATATCGTGGGCGACGAGGGCGCCATTACGGGCTCGGCCATGTCTAACGCGCTCGCCACCACATCGACCGAGCAGCAGATCAGCATTATCACGGTCGCTGTCATATCGATTATCTTCGTGATTCTGGTCATCACGACTACCAGCTGGGCCGAACCCATCCTGGTACTGCTGGGCCTGGGCGTCTCGGTGTTTATCAACTGGGGCACCAACCTCATCTTTGGCGAGATTAGCTTTGTCACCAACTCTGCGGGCTCCATTTTGCAGGTTGCCATCGCGCTGGACTTCTCGGTCTTTTTGCTGCACCGCTTTAACGAGGAGCGTGGCCGCCACGGCAGCGTTGCCGAAGACATGGTGCAGTCGTGCTGCCTGTCCTCGGTCGCCGTGTTTTCGAGCGGTTGCACGGTCTGCATCGGCTTTATCGCGCTTGCCGCCATGCAGTTTAAGATCGGCCCCGACCTTGGTCTTGCCCTTGCAAAGGGTATCGCCATCAGCCTGGTATCGGTCTTTACCTTTGTTCCTTCGATGTTCGTTCAGTTCGATGGCTTTGTGCAAAAATCGCAGCACAGGCCCTTTGTCCCGCCGCTGGGTAAGTTCGCCCGTCTGGTGCTCAAGGTCTGTATCCCCGCTGCCGTCGTGATCCTCGCCGTGGTTTACCCTGCGCGTGTGGCATCGACCTCCAGCGATATCACGTACTACTACGGCACTTCGCACATTTTTGGTTCGGATACGCGGCTTGGTCAGGATATGGACAAGGTCAAGGAAGTCTTTGGCAACTCCGATACCTACGTTGTGCTCGTTCCCCGTGGAGAGGTGAGCGAGGAGCAGGCACTCTCCAATGAGCTCAAGGCGCTCCCCGAGGTCAAGTCCATCCAGAGCTATGTTGACGTTGCGAGTCCCTATATCCCCACGGGCATGGCCGAAAAGGACACGCTCGATCTGGTGGAGGGAGAGCACTACAGCCGTTTGGTGCTCACGGTTACCGCGCCCTACGAGGGTCCGAGTACATTTAAGCTGGTCAAGAAGATTCGTTGTATCGCGGACAAACATTATCCGGGTAAGGCAATGCTCGCCGGCGAGGGCGTGAGCACCACCGACCTTAAGGACACCATCACCGTCGATAAGGGCAAGGTCGACCTCATCGCCGTCGTGGCCGTGTTCGCGGTCTTGCTGCTGGCCACCAAGTCGCTGAGCCTGCCGATCATCTTGGTGCTCGTGATTGAGACCTCGATCTGGATTAACTTTGCTGCACCGCTCTACACCGGTATGCACGAGTTCTTCCTCGCCTACTTAATTGTGAGCTCCATCCAGCTGGGCGTTGCCGTCGACTACGGCATCCTGATTGCTGACCGTTATCGTGAGGACCGCGTGACCATGCATA
Organism: uncultured Collinsella sp.; assembly: GCA_958346935.1. Classification (GTDB taxonomy): domain Bacteria; phylum Actinomycetota; class Coriobacteriia; order Coriobacteriales; family Coriobacteriaceae; genus Collinsella. The sequence continues at coordinate 17,015 of CATVTM010000019.1, read as the reverse complement.
AGCGCGAAGCGCTACTCGAGACCATGGAAGCTTGCACGATTCCTGTTTTGACCTCTGGATCGGTTCTGCTGATTAGCGGCTTCTTGATCCATGCGATCTCGAGCCACGGCGTGCTCAAGCAGATCGGCTGGTTCCTGGGCGTCGGCGTGAGCATCTCCCTGGTCGCCGTACTCTTTGCGTTGCCGGGCTTCTTGTATGTGCTCGATGGCCTCATCGGCAAGACCACACTCAAAGCTCATTTTTTGCCCAAGGATGCCCAGAATCCGGTTTCGGACACCACCGAGGCATCGGATGCGGATGGCTCCGCTCAGTAACGTTTTACAAAGCAGTTGGAAGGAATACCGCAATGCATACCCATACCACTGATACCGCTTCGACAGAGCTCGAAGCCCAACGCGATCTTGTACGTCGTCCCCGCAAGCGCATCGCCGCGCTCGCTCTTGCCGCCGGTCTGACCGTAGCCCTTGCCGTTCCCGGCGCCGTTGTGTTCGCCGACGGCGTAGGGTCGACGAGCGCTGCCTCGGCTACGAGTGAACAGTCGGCGATGGGCTCCGATAACAGCACGCCGGGTTATAAGAAAAACCAGGTCATATACGTCAAAACCGATGCCGACGGCAATCGCACAGGTGTTTACGTGGTCAATAGCTTCGAGGCCAATAAGGGCGTCAAGATCGACGATGCCGGCACCTATAACAAAGTGACCAATCTATCGACGACTCAAAAGCTAACGGACGACGGCGGGTCGGTTGCCGTTACGGGCCAGGGAACGCAGGACTTTGTCTACCAGGGCGATCTGGACAAGAACACTCAGATGCCGTGGAACGTCACCGTGGCATACCAGCTCGATGGCCGCGATATCGACGCCAAGGATTTGGTGGGCAAGAGCGGCAAGCTCACCATGAAGCTCAAGGTCGAAAAGAACGAGGGCTATACCGGTGGCGATTATGCCGATAACTACCTGGTTCAGATTACCGGTCAGCTTAAGGATGCCGAGGCACACGATATTGAGGCTGAGGGCGCCACGGTTGCTGCTAACGGCTCCAACACGCAGCTTACCTACATGGTGATTCCCGGCAGCACCGGAGACTACACCATTACGACCGATGTTGAGGATTTTGAGTTTGATGGCTGGCAGATTGTCGGCGTGCCGCTGAATCTTGCCATCGACGTGGACTCGAGCAGCATGGATACGAGCCAGCTCGTGGAGCTCTCCAACGGTATCGCTACGGCCAACAGCGGTGCTGGCCAGGTTGCCGACGGTGCCAAGACGCTTGCGGCCTCGCTTGCCACGGCCAATACCGGTGCCGGTACGCTGTCCAGTGGCGCCGCTGCGCTTGCGGCGGGTACGAGTCAGCTCAACGCGCAGGTCCCCACGCTGGTCGAAGGCGTGAACAGCCTTAATGCCGGTGCCGATGGGGTTAATGCCGGCGCAGCGCAGCTTAAGGGTGGTGCGTCCGATCTTTCGGCGGGCCTTTCCAAGCTGCAGGGGAGCGCACAGCAGATCTCGGGCGGCATAAGTGGAATTGCCGCTGGGTCCGATACGTACGTCGACGCGCTGACGCTGGGCAAGCAGGCTCAGGAGGCAAACCTTGCCAAAGCGCAGGCTGCGGCTAAGACGGCCCAGGACGCTGTGACCGCTACGTCGGGCAACGCCTACAGCGCGCTGTACGGGCCGCATGGTCTTACGGTGGCGCTCAGCGGCGAGGGGCAGTACCTTGCCGGTGCACAGCAGGCGCTCGGCGGGGCAAAGCAGGCCGCGAGCGCCATGGGCAACGATGCGGCAAAGGCTAACGCCGAGAGCGCAAAGGCTGGCGCCGAGAGCGCCGCTGCATCTATTGCCGCTGCCAAGGCGGCGGTCGCCGATGCTCAGGCCGCGCTGGATAAAGCGGCCGATCTCGACTCCGCCAAGGCTGCGGCAGCCAAGCTAAGCGAGGCTACGACACAGCTGGATGCCGCCACCGCAAGTGCCGGCAGTGCCGCTACCAGCGCTGGTGCCGCCGCCACGGCGGCATCGAGCGCCGATGCGACGGGTCTTACCGCGCTTCTCGATTCCGCATCCAATGCCGTTGCGGGCGCGCAGGGTCTTAACACGCAGGCGTCGAAGGGTCTTGAGGGTGCCGAGCCCATGTTTGGCACGCTTACCGATCAGGTTACGACTTTGGCCCAGGCGGCCGGCGCCCAGGGCGGCGCTCAGGGTGCCGTCACCGCGCTCGATAGCGCCATTCAGGGCTACACCACTGTTCAGGATGGCCAACAGCTGAGCCTGGCTGGAGCCATCGCCTATATGAACAGCGCGATCAACCCGGCAAACCCCACGGCCGTGAACCCCGGTCTTGTCGCCGGTGTTGGCTTTGCAGCAACGGGCGCGAGCCAGCTGAGCGATGGCGCCACGGTCCTTGCCGCGGGCACCGATCAGCTTGCTGCGGGCACACAGCAGCTCAACGGCGCCACGCCCGCGCTTGCCAACGGCGTTTCGCAGCTCAACAACGGTGCGGTGCAGCTCAAGACGGGTGCTGCGAGCCTTGCCAGCGGCATGAATCTCCTCTCCTCGGGTGCGGGTACGCTTGCCAGCGGCGCATCCGAGCTCGGCAACGGCATGCAGGAGCTTACCGACCGAACGAGCAATCTCGATACTCAGGTCATCGACACCGTTAAGGACAAGATCGAGGAAATGCTCAACCCCAGCTTTACGCCGACGGACTTTGTTAACGGCGAGCAGGGCGGACATATTAATCGCGTACAGTTTGTCTATATGACGGGCGCGATTAGCAAGTAGGCAGCCGCGCCCTTGTGGCGATTGGCGTCGATAGTAAGTTATGAGGGGAGGGGCCGTCGGGCATTGTCTCGGCAGCCCCTCTTTGCTGTCAGCGGCCGCTTCGCGTCTTTGCAGAAGCTGTACCGCAGGATTTGTGTTTGGAAGGAGACGCGCTTTCTGCAAGGGGTGGAGCGCGGAAAGCATGTCCCGGATTTGATGCTCGGAACGGGATGAGCTTTCCGGATCGGACCCCAAGCGGAAAGCGCGTCCCGTTTCGGGGCTTCAGAATGGGACGCACTTTCCCGATGGGGCCCTAGCGGAAACTGCGACCCGGAATTCGCGCTCAGAATGGGATGCGCTTTCCGCTAGGCGTGCCATCCGGAAGGCACATCCCGGTTTGGGCGTTCGAACTGGGACGGATTTTCCGCTGGCGCGGCTGTTGGGAAAGCACATTCCAGATTGGCGAGATGCAACGTGGCAATACGCCGCTCAACAGCTTCTACAGCTCCACGTCGTTGAGCCATGTCGGCAGCGCGGTTTGCCTGACGCCTGCGGTCTGCAGCTTTTTCGCCAAGGCCCCTGAAGAGCGGACCTCGCTCATGGTAAAGCGGACGAGCGGATGGCCGTAAATCGATAGGTGCGCCTCGCGCTGCCGTTCGGCAACGAGCGCCTCGGCCGTGGTTTGCCCGGCAAGTATGGTCTGGTCGGTATATTTGATGAGTCCGTCGAGTTCGCCCAGCGTCAGCTCTTTTGCCTGGTGCTCCCAGGCAAAGTCCGTTCGTATGCGCCTGGTCGAATCGAAGGGGTCCGTCAGCTCGTATTGAAGCCGGTCGGGCGCAAAACCGGTTTCGATCATGACCGCTCGGGCGACCGATTCCCCGCCGCTCTCGGCGCGCGCGTCAGCATATTGGAGTGTAGTGAGGGCCGTAGCGACGGCGCGCCTGTTGCGAGCACCCGCCCGTTTTTCAACCTCTTCCATCAATCGTCCTCGCGTAAGGCCGAGCTTTGAGATCGCCGAATCGGCAATGGGCATGCCGTCGGCAAATCCGGTTTGTAGCAGGCAATCTGTCACCGTTTGAATGGGTGGTGTTATCGATATGCAGCCTTGGTCTATCGCGCCGACAGGCTCAATCTGGTGTCGCTGAATCCGCGTTCCAGGACGAGCCGATGGCTTTGTCGAGCTGCAGACATGCACGACGTTTAGATGTCGCCACGAAACTTCGAGACCCAGCAGGCACGCGGCAGAGTACGAACAGAATGTCCAATCGGGATGGGCGATCGCAAGGGCGCGGATGATCTCACAATGACGTTGCGCCCGGTTGAGCTCTTCCCAACGCGCTTTGCGCGCGAACAGTCCCGGCATGGGCGAGACAACCGTGCTGCCACCTCGCCGCAGCAGCGCTTTTCGGATTGCCGTGCTCGGGGGAATTAGGCACCGTCCCTCCTGCTCGGCTTGGGTCAACAGCTGGTCGATACGTTGGTCGTTGCTATGCGCCATGGGCTACCGCCTCCTATGTTTGGGGTAGCAAAAACGTATCAGCCGGAACTTGCCGCTCAGCTGACCAAAAGCTGACCAAAATCTAACCATGCAGGTAGATGGCCTGTTTTGACGTCAATTTTAGAAATTGAATCGGCGAGCGGTGATCGGCACCCGTGAACGGTCGCCAGTTGTGGCGGCCTGGTAAGTTTATGGGCGTGTACTTTTGTGAAAAAGGCAGTTTTTCCTGCTGTTTTGTGACTTTAGATTGCGCGGTCGAGGACATGTGATATGGGCGGAGAGACAGCGGTCGCTGCTGTCCGGTGGCGCGGCCTTCGGAGCCGCCGTGCAAAATGGCCTGAAGTTTCCGGTTGAGGTCCTAAGTGGAAAGTACATCCCAGAATCGGCGCTCGGAATGGGACGTGCTTTCCGAACCGGCCCCAGACGGAAAGCGCATCCCGGAATCGGTGCCCAGAACGGGACGCACTTTCCCGATGGGGCCCTAGCGGAAACTGCGACCCGGAATTTGGCTCCAGACTGGGATGCGGTTTCCCAACAAGGCGGCGCGCGGAAACTACGACCCGGAATTTGGCTCCAGACTGGGATTTGCAACGCTTGCGATGTTGGCGACAGGCCCTAGAAAAAGGATGTGGAAGAAAAGTGTCAAAATCAGGCAGTTAGAAATACGGAAAAGTGTCAAATACCGCACTAGGAAACTACGGAAAAATGTCGAAATTAACAGTTCAAAAGTCCGGAAAAGTGTATCCTTGTGCTAAATAAACACGTAATAGGGGGTACGCTCATGCTACAAAGAAAAGCGAAAGCACAGTTTAAATCTTGGCTTGCCTCGTCGCCCAACAAAGCTCTTTTGGTCAAGGGCGCCCGACAGGTGGGAAAGTCATATCTGGTCAACGCGTTTGCAGGTGAATCGTTCGAGAACGTCGTGACGTTCGACCTTATCGCCGACACGTCCGTGCGCGATTCGTTTTTGGCGGCAAAAAGTGCGGACGACCTTCTTATGCGCATGTCTATCGCTGCGACGCAGCCGATGGTTGCGAACAAGACCGTCGTGGTTATCGACGAGGTGCAGCGATGCCCCAACGTGGTGACGTTTATCAAATACCTCGTACAGCGCGGCGACTTTCGCTACATCCTTACCGGATCGCTCCTTGGTGTTGAGCTGGAGGGCATCGATTCCTTGCCGGTGGGGTATGTCGAGCAGGTCCAGATGTACCCGCTTGACTTTGAGGAGTTCTGTTGGGCAAACGGCGTTGGTGCCAGCGCATTTAACATGCTCAGGGGTTATCTAAAGGACGAAACGGAACTCCCTGATTATCTGTACGATCGACTACTTGACCTGTTTCATCAGTATGTAGTGGTGGGTGGCATGCCCGATGCGGTTAACTCCTTTTTGGCGACGCACAATGTCGACGAGGTGCGAAAGATCCACCGTGACCTCCATGCTCTGTATCACGACGACATTGCAAAGTATGCACCGCCGGAGCTGCGCTTGGTTATTCGCGATATATACGATTTAATTCCCAGCGAGGCTGGCTCCAAGAACAAGCGATTCAAGCTGTCATCGATTGCAGGCGTCAAACGATTTTCGCAGGTGACGGACCATTTTCTCTGGTTGTCGGAAGCGGGCGTTGCGCTTCCCGTCTACAACGTGACGGCACCCATGGCGCCCCTTTTGATGGGTGAGCAACGGAGTCTCTTTAAGCTGTTCTACCTGGATACCGGAATGCTCATGTCGTCGTATTCAAAGAAGGTTGCGCAGGGCGTTTTTGATGGGGAAGCGGAAGGCGCCTTTGGCATGAATATGGGGGCGGCATTTGAGGGCTTTGTCGCGCAAGAGCTCAAAGCACATGGATTTAGACTGCGTTACTTTACGTCGAAAAAGGTCGGCGAGCTCGATTTTGTTGAGGAAACGCTCGACGGGGAGGTGCTCGCCATCGAGGTTAAATCGGGCAAGAGCTTTAAATCCCATGCAGCGCTCGACAATGCACTCGCGACGAAAGGCTACGGCATAGATCGTGCCCTGGTACTTGCGGAGTGCAACCTACACCACGATGGGGACGTGCTGTATCTGCCTATCTTCATGGCGGGCTTTTTGGAGCCGTAGCGCGTCGTTGGCTTTTCTGGCCGCCCCCAGCCCTTGCTAATCGTCGTTCCCGTCGTTGGGGTCACCCTTGAGGGTGTTGATGTCAAGATGCTCGTTGTCGTTCTCTTGTTGCTGCGTTGCCGATTCGGATGCGGTGGGGCCGCGGAACAGCTGGAATCCCTCAAACGCAATGACGCCGAGCAGTGCCACAACAATGACAATAAAGGCGATCTTGACTGCCTGCGGAAACTCCGAAAAGCGCGGGGACTTCTCCTCGGTGTAGTAATCGGAGAAGCGCCCTTCTGCCGCGCTTTTGGTGTATGCCGGCGCGGACGCGGCCTCTGCTTGAACATTCGATTCGTAAACGGGTACAGACGGAGCGGCGAACGGATCGTTAATGTAATCGCTCGCCGCCGCGCCATAGTCTTCGGTTTCAATGCGGGCGGCATCGGAGTATTCATTGGAATAATCGGTATATGCCGCATCGCCCTCATGGTCCGCGGCACTCGTGTTGGCGGCAAAAAGCGGATTAACCGGAACGTCGAGTGCCGGCATGCCGGTAGAGGTCTCGTCCAGATCGGCCGCTGCCCACGAGTCGTAGGCAACCTGATGGGCAGTGGGCTCATCGAGTCTTGTGATCGGAGACTTTCGTGCCGCAGGAACAGGTAGCTGCTGGGCGCTGTACATAACGGTGCTGTCGGTCGATTTGCCCTGCGCCGCCGCGGCAAGAAACGCCGCCGTCTCGGACGGGTCGCTTGCGGGGCGGGGAGCGGGCATGGTTGCCGGAGCAGGTGCGGGTATCGGTGCAGGCGCAGGTGCCGAAACAGGCACAGGCGCAGGTGCCTGCGCGGGTTTCGGCGCGAGCGAGGGATTCGGGCTTGACGGGCGAGTCCCACCGCCCATGAGCTCGTCGGCGGTCCAGGGGCGATCGTCCATCACGTCGTCGAGGCTCAACGCAAACAGATCGTCTTCGTCTCCATCGAACATGTGGTGCACGTGTCCACCAATTGCCGGAGTCACTCCGCGACCGGTGCACGATGCCTTGCTCAACGCCATTCTGTTCCACCCTTTCGAAATGCTTATCTCATCGATTATATGGAACTTGCCTTGCAGCCGAGTCTCGGATTCGTGCATTCCAGAACTCGCGCCCAAAAGGGGAGGGGCGACTGGGCGAACTTCCTACTTGTCGCTGGCCGCAGCTTTGGCCTCGTTGAGGTAGCTATAGAAGCTGTATTTGGAGATGCCAAAGAACTCGCAGGCGCGTTCGCTCGACTTGGAAATGAGGAAGGCACCGCGACGGTCGAGGTAGCCAATGGCGCGGATGCGCTCGTCTTTGGTCATGAGCGCCGCGGGCTTGCCCACAAACTGTTCGCACTCGCGTAGCAGATCCTCGAGCAAGTCGCCTATGTTTTTGGTAATGGGCTCGGGCTCGGTGTAGCCCGTGCCGCCGATGCCGGTAAAGGCGTCGAGCGAGCGCTCAAATGCCTTCATAAGCGTAATGTCAAAGTTGATGCCCAAAATGCCGACGGGCTTGCCCTCGTCGTTGCGGATAAAGATCGTCGAGGACTTGAGCAGCTTGCCGTCGGTGGTTTTGGTGAGGTACGGCTCGCGGTCGCGTACGTCGGTGGCACCCTCGTGCATGGACTCAAACACAATGTGGCTGGGACCGTCGCCCAGCTTGCGCCCGCTTACGTGGCCGTTTTCGATCACCACGATAGAGTGGTCAACGTCCTCGGTCTCCAGGTCGTGGACGACAACTTCGCAGTTGGGGCCAAATTGCAGCGCCAAACCGTGTGCGAGGCGCTTGTAAAACTCAATCTGTGCGGGGGTCATGGGTGCCTTCCTAAAAATTAGTTTGGGCACACTTTGCCATAAACCCCACTTGTTCGCAAATAGCGAAGGTGTCGCTGCGTTATGTGACCGTTCGGCGGCGAAAAGGTACCGATTACGGCAACAAACAATTTGTTAGATTTTCCAATCAAAAAGTGTGATAGAACAGTGCTAACAAACTTTTTGTTTGGCATCCACATAAAAGTTCAGCCGCATGAATGGGAATGGGCTGAAACGCGTATGCGGGGGCCGGCAAGAGAGGACTTAAGGAGTTCACCGTATGGCCGATAAGATCCAGTGGGCGAGCAACACGATGCCCAAGAGCGATGACAAGCACTTGGGAATCATGAGCCTCGACCACGTGAAGAAGGCCCGCGCCTTCCACCAGTCGTTCCCCCAGTACACCGTCACTCCGCTTGCCCGCCTGGATGGCCAGGCCGCGCGCCTGGGTCTTGCCAACCTGTGCGTTAAGGACGAGAGCTATCGCTTTGGCCTCAACGCCTTTAAGGTTCTGGGCGGCTCGTTTGCCATGGCCAACTACATTGCCGACGAGACCGGCAAGGACGTTGCCGACTGCACCTTCGATTACCTGACCTCCGATCAGCTGGCCGAGGACTTTGGCCAGGCTACCTTCTTTACCGCCACCGACGGCAATCACGGCCGCGGCGTGGCATGGGCTGCCAACAAGCTGGGCCAGAAGGCCGTCGTGCACATGCCCAAGGGTTCCACCAAGCCCCGCTTTGATAACATCGCCGCCGAGGGCGCCACGGTGACCATCGAAGAGGTCAACTACGACGAGTGCGTGCGCATGGCCGCCGCCGAGGCCGACGCCTGCGAGCGCGGCGTCATCGTTCAGGACACCGCTTGGGAGGGCTACGAGAAGATCCCGTCTTGGATCATGGAGGGCTACGGCACCATGGCTTCCGAGGCTGCCGAGCAGCTGCGCGAGATGGCCATCAACCGCCCGACGCACGTCTTTGTCCAGGCTGGCGTGGGTTCGCTCGCCGGCGCCGTGGTGGGTTACTTCACCAACCTGTATCCCGATAACCCGCCCACCTTTGTCGTGGTTGAGTGCGCTCCTGCCGCCTGCCTGTACAAGGGCGCTGCCGCCGGCGACGGCGACCCGCGCATCGTGGACGGCGACATGCCCTCCATCATGGCTGGTCTGTGCTGCGGCGAGCCCAACATCCTGGGCTGGGACATCCTGCGCAACCACACCACCGCCTTCGTGTCCTGCCCCGACTGGGTCACCGCTCGCGGCATGCGCACCCTGGGCGCTCCCGAGAAGGGCGACCCGCGCGTCATCTCCGGCGAGTCCGGCGCTGTGACCACCGGTCTGGTCGAGACCCTCATGCTCGATCCCGAGTACGCCGAGCTCAAGGAGCTCATCGGCCTGGACAAGACGAGCTCCGTGCTCTGCTTCTCCACCGAGGGCGACACCGATCCGGATCAGTACCGTCGCATCGTCTGGGAGGGCGAGTATCCGACTTGCTAGCAGGATGACCTGTCCGGGCGGCGGAGCATATGTTTGCTCCCTGCTCGAACAGTCCTGCGCAAGACGGAAAGCACATTAAGTGCTTTCCTTTGCGTGCGGAACTCGCGACGGAGCAAACATATGCTCCGCTGCCCTACGTTAACTTGCTTGCCGGATGCTCGACCTCACGCTGCCTGGCACAAGCGATCTATCTGAAAGAAATCCACCTGTAGGTAAACCCTTGTAGAAAGGTTGACTGTAATGACTAAAGAACTCGATTTTGATGCCATTAAGGCTGCTGCGGAGTCCCACCGTGCTGATATGACGCGTTTTCTTCGCGCAATGATTAGCCATCCCTCTGAGTCCTGCGAGGAGGGCGAGGTTGTCGCTTGCATTAAGGCCGAGATGGAGGCCCTCGGTTATGACGAGGTCAAGGTTGACGGCCTGGGCAACGTTATGGGCTTTATGGGCGAGGGCGACAAGATCATCGCCATCGACTCCCACATCGACACCGTCGGCATCGGCAACATCGAGAACTGGGATGCCGATCCCTATGAGGGCTACGAGACCGACGAGATCATCTACGGCCGCGGCGGCTCCGACCAGGAGGGTGGCATGGCTTCTGCTACCTACGCTGCCAAGATGATGAAGGACATGGGCCTCATCCCCGAGGGCTACAAGATCATGGTCGTCGGCACCGTCCAGGAAGAGGACTGCGACGGCATGTGCTGGCAGTACATCTACAACAAGGACGGCATTAAGCCCGAGTTCGTCATTTCCACCGAGCCCACCGACGGCGGCATCTATCGCGGTCACCGCGGCCGCATGGAGATCCGTGTCGACGTTCACGGCACCTCCTGCCACGGCTCCGCTCCCGACCGCGGCGACAACGCCATCTACAAGATGGCCGACATCATCGCCGACGTCCGCGCCCTCAACAACAATGGCTGCGGCGAGTCGACCGACATCAAGGGTCTCGTCAAGATGCTCGACCCCAAGTACAACCCCGAGCACTTCGAGGATGCCCGCTTCCTGGGCCGCGGCACCTGCACCGTCAGCCAGATCTTCTACACCAGCCCCAGCCGTTGCGCCGTGGCCGATTCCTGCGCTATCTCCATCGACCGTCGCATGACCGCCGGTGAGACCTGGGAGTCCTGCCTGGACGAGATCCGCAACCTGCCGGCCGCCAAGAAGTACGGCGACGACGTGAAGGTCTCCATGTACATGTACGACCGTCCGTCCTGGACCGGCGAGGTCTACGAGACCGAGGCTTACTTCCCCACGTGGATCAACAAGGAGACTGCTCCGCACGTCAAGGCCCTCGTCGACGCCCACAAGGCCATGTTCGGTGACGAGCGCATCGGCTGCGAGCCCAGCATGGACAAGCGCACCGGTCGCCCGCTGTGCGACAAGTGGACCTTCTCCACGAACTGCGTTTCCATCCAGGGCCGCTACGGCATCCCCTGCGTGGGCTTTGGCCCGGGTGCCGAGTCTCAGGCTCACGCTCCCAACGAGGTCACCTACAAGGACGACCTGGTCACCGCTGCCGCCATGTATGTGGCTGCCCTGAACCTCTACGATCCGAGCCAGGCCGATGGCGACGCCACCGTGTTCCGCGCCGGTCTGACCAACAACAAGATCGATTAGTCCCATTCTTCGATTTTGTTGAGCCGGGGGCCATTCGTGCCCCCGGCACCCCCTGTTGACTTGGGGCCCGCGGTCGTTATCTCCCATGCTTCCTCGACGGTGGCGGGTCCTCGTCATGGTGCTCTGCATGTTCTAGCCACACGCGCATGCCGGAGCACATCTACTCATTGCGATCGTTTCATCTTTAGAAAGGACATTTCCATGGACGCTAAGTTTACCGAGCTCGTCGAGCAGCTGAACGGCCTCGATTTTAAGGGTATGTACGGCAGCGACTTCCTGCACACCTGGGATAAGACCACCGATGAGCTCAAGGCGCTCTACATCGTCGCCAACGCCCTGCGCGAGCTGCGCGAGAACAACGTTTCGTCCAAGATCTTCGATTCGGGTCTGGCCGTCTCCCTGTTCCGTGACAACTCCACCCGTACGCGCTTCTCCTTCTCTAAGGCCGCCAACCTGCTCGGCCTTGAGCTGCAGGACCTGGACGAGAAGAAGTCCCAGATCGCTCACGGCGAGACCGTCCGCGAGACCGCTACTATGATCTCCTTCATGGCCGACGTCATCGGCATCCGCGATGACATGTACATCGGCAAGGGCGACGCCTACATGGCCGAGGTCTCCGAGTCTGTCCAGCAGGCCTACGAGGACGGCGTTCTGGATCACCGTCCCACGCTCATCTCCTTGCAGTCCGACTCCGATCACCCCACGCAGTCCTCTGCCGACATGCTCTACCTCATCAACGAGTTTGGCGGCCTCGAGAACCTCAAGGGCAAGAAGGTTGCCGTCACCTGGGCCTATTCGCCCTCTTACGGCAAGCCGCTGTCCTGCCCGCAGTCGCTGATCAGCCTGCTGCCCCGCTTTGGCATGGACGTCACCCTGGCTCACCCCGAGGGCTACGACCTCATGCCCGAGGTCGTCGAGCGCGCCAAGGGCTATGCCGCCGAGTCCGGCACCACCTTTAAGCAGGTCAACACCATGGCCGAGGCCTTCGAAGGCGCCGACATCGTGATCCCCAAGAGCTGGGCTCCGTTTGCCGCCATGGAGAAGCGCACCAACCTGTACGCCGATGGCGACGACGCCGGCATCGCTGCGCTCGAGAAGGAGCTGCTCGCTCAGAACGCCACCCATCAGGATTGGTGCTCCACGACCGAGCTCATGGAGAAGACCGCCAACGGCCAGGACACTATCTTTATGCATCCGCTGCCCGCCGACATCTCTGGTGTCTCTTGCGAGCACGGCGAGGTCAACGCCGACGTCTTCGACATGCACCGCGTGGGCATGTACAAGGAGGCCAGCTACAAGCCGTACGCCATCGCAGCCATGATGTTCCTGCAGAAGGTTGCCGATCCCGCCGCTACCCTCAAGGCCCTCGACGAGCGCAACACCGCCCGTTGGCTCCAGGCCTAAAGCTGGGCTGAGAAATGGCTAAGCGTATTGTTGTCGCCCTGGGTGGAAACGCCCTCGGCGCCAACCTTCCCGAGCAGATGGAGGCCGTCAAGACGACTTCCAAGGCTATCGTCGACCTGATCGAGGAAGGCAACGAGGTTGTCGTCGTGCATGGCAACGGCCCCCAGGTGGGCATGATCGCCAACGCGATGGCAGAGCTCACGCGCTCTAACCCTCAGAAATACATTCCCTGCCCGCTGTCCGTTTGCGGCGCCATGAGCCAGGGCTACATTGGCTATGACCTGCAAAACGCCCTGCGCGAGGAAATGCTCGACCGCAATATCGACAAGGGTGTCGCCACCGTGCTCACCCAGGTCGAGGTTGCGGCGGACGATCCGGCCTTTGCCGACCCGGTCAAGCCGATCGGTCCGTGGATGAGCGAGGCCGAGGCCAAGGAGCTGGAGGCCGACCGCGGCTACCAGTTCATCCACGACGAGAAGCAGGGCTTCCGTCGCGTGGTTGCCTCGCCCAAGCCCGTGAACATCGTCGAGCTCGACACCATTAAGTCGCTCGTCGAGTCCAACCACGTGGTGATCTCCTGCGGCGGTGGCGGTATTCCCGTCACCAAGGCCCAGGGCAACCACCTTAAGGGCGCTGCCGCCGTCATCGATAAGGACTTTGCGGCCGAGAAGCTCGCCGAGCAGCTCGATGCCGATGCCCTGATCATCCTGACGGCCGTGGAGAAGGTTGCCATTGGCTTTGGCACCGACCACGAGCAGTGGCTCGACACGTTGACCGCGGCTGACGTAAAGCGTCTGTCCGAGGCCAACGAGTTCGGTCGCGGCTCCATGCTGCCCAAGGTCCAGGCCGCCTCGACGTTTGCCGAGAGCAAGCCGGGCCGCACGGCGCTCATCACGCTGCTCGAGAAGGCGCGTGACGGTCTTGCCGGCAAGACCGGTACCACGTTTACCGGCGACGCTGAGTAGGCATATCTGCACCATTGAGGAGGGTGCCCTGCGTCACGGGGTGCCCTCCTTTGTGCTATGGGGAGCCAAGGGGCGTTCGCTGGAAAACGAGTGCGTGCCTGTTTCGACGGAGTGCGAGCTTGCTATGGTGGGTATAGCAACTATGGTGTCTAAGGCAGCCAGGGGAGGTTTGCGGAGATGAAACTCGGTTGCGTCATTATGGCTTCGGGCGAGGGCAAGCGGTTTGGCTCTAACAAGATGCTTGCCGATATCTATGGCAAGCCGCTGATTGCTCGGACTATCGATTCGGTTCCCCGGGGCTTTGACGTTGTGGTTTCGACGCGTTGGCCCGAGGTCGCCCAGATTTGCGAGGACAAGCATTGCCCGTGCGTGCTGCACGATGGCAAGCTGCGCAGTGAAAGCGTCCGTGCGGGCCTTTCGTGGGGGGTGAGCCGCGGCTGGAAGGGTTGCCTCTTTTTGCCCGGCGACCAGCCGCTTGTGAGTTCGGATTCTTTTGAGGCCATGGTTCGCGCGTTTGATGAGCGTGGCCGCAAGCATCCGGTTCGTCTTGCGTGCAACGGTGAGCCTTCGAGTCCGGTGCTCTTTCCGGCGGAACTGTTCGATGCACTTATGTGTCTTGAGGGCAAGGACGGTGGCGGTTCGATCCTCAAGGACCGCATCGACGTGGTGCTGGTCGAGGCGCGAGCCTACGAGCTGTGGGACGTCGATACCGCCAAGGGACAGCAACGCATAACGGAGCATATCGCCGCCTGCTCGTATTTTGATCGCGTGGCCAACTGCATCAATCAATAAGGAGCAATAATGATCATCATCAAAAACGGCGCGCTCGTGACGCCCCAGGGGCTTCGCCGCGCCGATCTTGCCATGGAGGGTGACAAGATTGTGCGGATTGCCGCGGCAATCGAGCCGGGCGAGGGCGATACCGTCCAGGACGCCACCGACTGTTGGGTGTTTCCCGGCTTTATCGACGGCCACACGCACATGCAGTGCTGGACCGGCATGGATTGGACAGCCGATAGCTTTGAGACCGGCACGCGCGCGGCTGCCTGCGGTGGTACGACGACCATAGTGGACTACGCGACGGCCGATCGCGGCGTGACCATGCCCGATGCCTTGGCCGAGTGGCATCGCCGCGCCGACGGAACCTGCACGGCCAACTACGCTTTTCATATGGCACTCGCCGAGTGGAGCGAGCGCAACCGCGCCGATCTCGTGGCTATGCGCGAGGCAGGCGTGTCGTCCTTTAAGACCTACTTTGCCTACGATCACCTGCGCTTGAACGATGCCGAGACACTCGAGGTGCTGGAGGAACTCAAGCGCCTGGGCGGTATCCTGTGCGTGCATTGCGAGAACGGTACGCTGGTGAATGAGCTGCAGAAGCGCGTGTACGAGCAGGGGATTCATGGGCCCGAGGGGCATGCGCTCAGCCGTCCGGACGTGTGCGAGGGTGAGGCCGTGAGCCGCCTGCTGTATCTGGCGCACCTGGCCGGGGACGCTCCGGTCAACGTGGTGCACCTTTCGACCAAGCTGGGGCTCGAGGCCATCCGTGCTGCCAAAGCGCGCGGGCAGAAGAATATCTATGTCGAGACCTGCCCCCAGTATCTGATGCTCGACGACACCTGTTATCTGGAGCAGGGCGAGGACGGCTTTGCGGGTGCCAAGTATGTGATGAGCCCGCCGCTGCGCCATGCCGGTGACCGTGCCGCGCTGCGCGAGGCGCTTGTGGCCGGCGAGATCGATACTATCGCCACCGACCACTGCAGCTTTAACCTGCACGGGCAAAAGGACCGCGGGCGCGACGATTTCCGCGCGATTCCCAACGGCGGGCCCGGCGTGGAGCATCGTCCCGTCGCGATTGCCACGAGCTTTGAGGGCCAGCTGGGCCCCGAGGACCTCTGCCGCTTGATGAGCGAGAACCCGGCGCGCGTTTTTGGCATGTATCCGCGTAAGGGCTGTCTTGCCGAGGGTGCCGATGCCGACGTGTGCGTGTGGGATCCGTGCGCGCGTTGGACCATTCGCGCCGCGACGCAGCATCAGGCCGTGGACTACACGCCGCTCGAGGGCTTTGAGGCGCACGGCCGCGCCAAGGCTGTGTTTGTGAACGGCGTGCTGGCCGCGCGCGACGGCGAGCCCACCGGAGCCCAACCCGGCCGCTACGTTCCCCGCTAACAGGAAGGCCGCCAGGGTAGCTAATTTGGGACGGGGCTCTTTTAGCTACCCCTTGAGGTTGGTGGCGATGAGGGAGCGGCCGAGGGCGGCCTCGAAGCGATCTGCCATCGTTGGATCAGCAAGCGTGTCGACTTGGTTGAGCATGATACGGGCATTGTTGAGGTTCAGCATCTGCAGCTCGGCATTGAGCACCTGGGCGACGCGCTCTGGGGTGGCAGCGTCGGTGGGCTCGCAGCCGCAGCGCTCGCAGAAGAGCTCGGGGCGGTGGACAACCTCGGCGACGGGCTTGCCCAGCCCCGAGGCGCCGACGACCCAGACAACGTTTGTCGCGGCGGCGGGAATTACCGGCTCCCAGGCGGCATGTGCCTTGAGCGGGAGTCGCTTGCTGCCATCTGCCTCGGCCAACACATAGTCAAAGCGCTGCGCCAGCTCGTTGAGCGGCTCGGCGGGGGCGGAGAGCTTGCCTGTCTCCGGGTTCAAAACACCCGCCTGGCAGATACTTCCGCGGACAAGTCCCGCGCATGCCTCGCAGGTGCAGCCGGGAACATGTAGAGTCCCCGGCTTCCAAGGCGCGGCGTCCAGGCGACGGCTCGACCCGTCCCATGGCACGCCGGCGACGGGAAACATGTGCGTGGTGGTACAGAGGAGCACGCGGCCGCCAGTGCGCATGAGCTCGAGACCCAGCGTCTTCAGCAGCGTCGACTTGCCGCCACTGCCGATAATCGCGGTAATGCCCGGCTCGATCCTGAGCGCGGAGGCAAGATTGCCGCTAACCGTTTCCATCTGTTCACCGCCGTATAATACTGTGATAATAAATAATCATCAGAGTAGCGGCCGAACCGCTTTTGCTCTGCTCAAACCGTAGCACAGGGAGGTGCCCCGGGAATGCTCGTTTATGTTCGCGGCGCCGGCGATATCGCCACGGGCGTCGCCGCTCGCTTGGTGCGCGCCGGCGTTTCGGTCGTTATGGCCGATATCGCGGTTCCCACGTGCATCCGTCGCACAATCAGTTTTTGCGAGGCCATTCGCCTGGGCGAGGTCCAGGTCGAGGGCATTTGCGCTCGCTTGGCGCAGACGCCGGCAGAGGCGCTTGCAATTACCGAGGCCGGAGACGTCGCCGTCGTGGTAGACCCCCAGGCTAAGATGCTCGACGAACTAAAGCCCGCTGCCGTGGTCGACGCGATTCTGGC
>CATVTM010000018.1 GCA_958346935.1 uncultured Collinsella sp. | reverse complement strand
CCGAGCCGTCATCGAGATTGAAGAAGGGGGAGGCCTCGCGGCCTCCCCCTTTTTTTGCGTTTTATAGAGAGCTGTAATACAAGAACTCGCCTTCTTTTAGCTTGTCTTACTGTTTGGCTGTATTTTGAGTCCTTCTTTTGTATTTGCGCGATAATAACTCCCATTGGCGTTAGGGAGGACTTGATGTTTACCGTTTTTGTCTTGGGCAATATTGCTTCGGGTAAGTCGACTGCCTGCCGCTATCTCGAATCTCATGGCGCCATGCTTATCGATCTGGACGAGCTTGCCAAATCGCTGTATGTGCCAGGCTCCGATATCGTCAATGCCCTCGCGGAAGAATTTGGCTGGGATATTTTGGACGAGGAGGGTGGCGTTCGCCGTAACATCCTCGCTTCTCGAGCTTTTGTTTCTCCTGATGCGGTCGCGAGGCTCAATAGCATTGTGCACCCCGTTCTCATTGAGCAGCTGTCACTGAGGATCCTTGATCCGGTTTGCTGCACGGTTTCGTCCCCCCGTTATCCCTTTGCGGTTGTCGAGGTTTCTGCCCCGACTGGTTTTGAGGATGCATTTGGCTTGGCTGATGAAATTCTGGTCATCAGCGCCCCTTTAGCAGTTCGTCGCGAGCGTGCTATTCAGCGTGGCATGGAGCCATCTGATTTCGATGCCCGTTCTGCTTGCCAGCCCGATGAGTCTGCGCTGTGCAATCTCGCTACAACGGTGATTGATAATACCGCAGGCGATAATTCGCTCTTTGAGCAGCTTGACTCATGGCTTGCATGCCATGGGTTTATAGACACTGCGAATAAGGAGGATGCCGATGCCTAAGACACGTTTCTTTGCGTGGTATCGCCTTATACCGCTGGCTGCCGTTTTTGCCTTCGGCCTTATCTCATTCGTTTACTCGTGTGCTCCTGCCGCTTTCTTTAAGCCGCTGTATCCGATTGACTACGAGGCATATGTAAAGCAATCCAGTATTTCGCATAATCTGGATCCGTATCTGGTGTGCGCTGTCATTAAGTCGGAATCGAATTGGGATCCCAAGGCCGAATCGAATCAGGGTGCTCAGGGATTGATGCAGCTGATGCCCGTGACTGCCCAGGATATGATTGCCAAAGGTCTTGTCGATGGTAGCGAGTATTCAGCCGACAACCTTAACGATCCCGCTACGAACATCGAGTTTGGCTGCGCATACCTCTCGTATCTTCTGACCTATTTCAACGGGTCGACGGATAGTGCCATTGCCGCCTATAACGCCGGTATGGGCAATGTCGACGGATGGGCGCAGCAGAACACGTCGCTTCATAATGCAATCACCTTTCCCGAGACGCAGGCGTATCTGATTCGTGTCAATAATGCCTGGGTTCGCTACAAGACCCTCTATCCCGATCGGTTCGTATAGGACTATGCCTGCCGCCTGCGTATACTGCAGATATATGAGTTAGGAGTATCCATGGCGGAATTTGAAGTTGAGCGTGTTGGAGGAGAGCTCAAACGTTTTGGCGTTGAGGGCTCTGAGGTGCCATTTAAGGTTGTATCTCCTTATGAGCCTGCAGGTTCTCAGCCTAAGGCCATTGAGTCGCTTGTGCAGGGTGTGAGGGACGGAGATCGCTATCAGGTTTTACTGGGCGTGACTGGTTCGGGCAAGACCTTCACGATGGCTAAGACTATTGAGGCCCTGGGGAAGCCGACGCTGGTCATGGCTCCCAATAAAACGCTCGCCGCTCAGCTTGCGAGCGAGCTCAAAGAGTTCTTTCCCAACAACGCTGTGGTCTACTTTGTCTCGTACTACGACTACTATCAGCCCGAGGCGTATGTGCCGCAAAGCGATACATATATCGAGAAAGACTCCTCGATTAACGAAGAGGTCGAGATGCTGCGCCATCAGGCGACCGCGTCACTGCTCTCTCGACGCGATGTGATCGTTGTCGCATCGGTCTCGTGTATCTATGGCATTGGCTCTCCTGAGGACTATGCGGGCCTGGCTCCGAACGTCGACAAGAAGGTGCCGCTCGAGCGCGATGACTTTATCCATGCACTTATCGACATTCAATATGATCGCAATGACTATGATCTGGCACGCGGCACGTTCCGCGTGCGCGGCGATGTTGTCGACGTGTATCCGCCTTATGCCGAGCATCCGTTGCGGTTTGAGTTCTTTGGCGACGAGGTCGAGCTGATTGCCGAGATCGATGAGGTCACCGGAGAGATGCTTCGTGAGTACGAGGCCATCCCCGTATGGCCGGCATCGCACTACGTGACCGAGAAGCCGAAGGTCAAGGCAGCTCTGAAATCGATCAGCGAAGAGTGCGAGAAGCGCGTGGCGGAGCTCAAGGCGACCGACAAGTTGCTCGAGGCGCAGCGTCTGCAGCAGCGCACCGATTATGATCTTGAGATGCTCGAGACGATGGGCTTTTGCAACGGCATCGAGAACTACTCGCGTCATCTGGACGGTCGCAAGCCGGGTGAGCCGCCGTTTACCCTGATCGATTACTTTCCTAAGGACATGCTCTGTATCATCGACGAGAGCCATGTGACGGTGCCGCAGATCCGCGGCATGCATGAAGGCGACCGCTCGCGTAAGGTAACGCTGGTGGAACACGGTTTTCGCCTGCCCTCGGCACTCGATAATCGCCCGCTTCGTTTCGATGAGTTTGAGGCAAGGATACCCCAGTTTATCTATGTTTCGGCCACGCCGGGCGACTACGAGCTGCGGGTGAGCCAAAACGACGTGGAGCAGATTATTCGTCCGACCGGTCTGCTCGACCCCAAGATCGATGTGCGTCCGGTTCGTGGGCAGATTGACGATCTTGAGGACGAGATTCGCGAGCGCGTTGCCCGCAAGGAGCGCGTGCTGGTGACCACGCTCACCAAGCGCATGGCCGAGGACCTGACCGACCATCTGCTTGATGCCGGCATTAAGGTCAATTACATGCACTCCGATACAGCGACGATGGACCGTGTCGAGATCCTGCGAACGCTGCGCGAGGGCAAGATCGATGTTCTCGTTGGCATCAACCTGCTTCGCGAGGGCCTAGACCTTCCCGAGGTCTCACTGGTGGCAATTCTCGATGCCGATAAGGAAGGCTTCTTGCGCAACCGCCGTTCGCTGATTCAGACGATTGGCCGCGCGGCCCGTAACGCCGATGGCGAAGTCATCATGTATGCGGACGTTGTGACCGATTCGATGAAAGAGGCCATCGAGGAGACGCAGCGCCGTCGCGAGATTCAGATGGCATATAACGAAGAGCATGGCATTGTGCCCAAGACGGTGCGCAAGGCCATCAACGACATCTCAAGTTTTATTGCCGAGGCCGAAAAAACCGTGGGTTCCAAGGGGCGCTCGAAGGGCGACTCTCTTGGCCATGGCGCATTCTATACGCCCGATGAGTCGGGCGAGGGTGGCGTGCCGGAAACGGTGGCGCCCGAGCAGACACTTGCGGAGCAGTTGGAAGAACTGCCGCATGACGAGCTTGTGCGGATCGTCGAAACCATGGAAGAGGATATGCGTAACGCTTCTGCCGCCATGGACTTTGAGGAGGCGGCGCGCCTGCGCGATGCCGTCGTTCAGATTCGGGCGATGCTCGAGGGTGCGTCTGAGGACGAGACGATTGAGCGCTTACGTTCGCAGGCCCGCAAGGGTTCCACGTTCGCATCGGGCAGAAAACGCCAAGGTGCACGGTTTAAGAAATAGCGAACATGCCCCGAGTTCCCTGCGGAGCTCGGGGCATGCGTCTTTTGCGCGCTGGAATTCGTGCGTTAGAGGTCTGCGATCAGGGCTTCGGCACAACGGATGCCGTCGGTGGCCGCGCTCATGATGCCGCCGGCATATCCAGCTCCCTCACCACAAGGGTAGAGGCCTGGGGTCGACACGGCATGGCACGTTCGGTCTCGGGTGACAGTGACCGGTGAGCTCGAACGAGTCTCCACGCCGGTAAGAACGGCGTCGGGGCGGTCGTAGCCGCGTAGCTTTTTTCCGAGTAGGGGAAGTCCCAGGCGGAGCGACTCGACGATATGCTGCGGCAGGGCTTCGTCAATTGCCGTCCAGGTCACACCGAGCGGATAGGTGGGCTTTACCTTTCCGGGCGCCTTGCTGGCACGTCCTACGAGGAAATCTCCGACGAGCTGTGCCGGTGCGTTCCAGTTGGAACCGCCCAGGCGATAGGCGGCCGCCTCGCAGGCGCGCTGGAGCTCGATGCCGGCGAGCGGGTCATCGTTGGGAAGGTCCTCTGGCGTGACGTTAACGAGCAGGGCGGCATTTGCGTTGCGTCCGTCGCGGGCATTGAGACTGGCCCCGTTGACGCACAGATGGCACGGTTCTGAAGAGGCGGCAACAACCTGTCCGCCGGGGCACATACAAAACGAGAACACGCTGCGGCCGTTGGAAAGATGGGCAACAAGTTTGTAGGGGGCTGCTCCGAGGGCAGGATGTCCCGCCGAGGCTCCATATTGGGCTCGGTCGATGTCGCGCTGCGGATGCTCGATGCGAACGCCCATGGCAAAGGTCTTTTGTGCGAGGGCCACGTTGTGGTCCTTAAGGAGCTTAAAAATATCGCGAGCAGAATGCCCGCAGGCGAGGATGAGGTGCTTTGTCTCGATTGGCTCGTAAGCGGCGTCTTGGGACGATTGGACATCAATACCGGTGATGGCGCCAGACGCGTCGATGTGAATGTCGACGAGCTTCGTTCGATAACGGACGACACCTCCGAGCTGCTCGATGCGCTGGGATATAGCGGTGACAACCGTGGGAAGGATGTCGGAGCCAATGTGCGGCTTGGCATCCCACAGAATATCGCGGGGCGCACCCGCCTCGACGAAGGTTTCGAGGATAAGGCGATGGGCGGGATTTTTGGTTCCCGTATTGAGCTTGCCGTCCGAGAAAGTCCCCGCGCCGCCCAGGCCAAACTGGATATTGCTCTCGGGGTCGAGGATGCGCTCCTTTAGAAAGAGGTCGATCGCCCGCGAGCGGCGAAATGCCGGGTCGCCGCGCTCGATGAGTAAGGGCTTAAGACCTGCTTCGGCGAGCGTAAGCGCAGCGAAAAGGCCGGCGCATCCGGCGCCGACAACGACAGGGCGTTCTTGAGGTGCGTCGGAGGCGGGGGAGGGGAATGAAGGCTCATCGTCTTCTATCGCGCGTACGCGCGAGCGGTCACGCTCGGCAACGCTGTCGACCGCTTCTCGCTCGAGGTGGGGACTAGTCAGCTCAACACGAAAGCTCAGGATAAAATGGACGTCTCGTTTTTTGCGAGCGTCGATTGACTTGCGGTGGAGCTCGATGGACTTGATCTCGGAGTCCTTGCAACGTAGGACGCGCTTGGCGACTCGCTTGCCAACAATGAGACAGGCATTTTCATCGCCGGCTTCATCGAGCGACGCGTTGACTTGGGTGATTTCAATCATCGAGGTCTCCTTAGGGGCAAGAAAGAGGCCGTCCGGTATCCCAGACGGCCCGAATGCGTTTTTGATTATAGACTGCGCGGCTACAGGCTGCTTGCAGCACGAATGCCCGAGATCCAGGCCCACGCAAGGTTAAATCCTCCGCAATCGGCGTCGATGTCGAGCGCTTCACCGCAGACGTAAAGCGGGGCGTCGACAACGCTGCGCGCGCGTAGGCTGGGTGTTGAGATGCTCTCGACAGATATGCCACCACGCGTGACCTGCGCTGAGCGCTCCTCGGCTGTTCCCTCGACGAGCAACTTAAAGTGTTTGAGGATCGAGACCAGGTGGATGACATCGTTGGAGCCTGGATGGCACTGCTCGAACGCTGTGCAGACGACGCGGGAGAGTTGCGGGGCGAGCATGCCGTCGAGCCAACGGGGATCGCGGGGCGAAAAGCCGCCGAGCAGCTCAACGCGCCGGTTGAGCATATCGAGCAACTCGTCTTTGGAGAGGTCGGGGAAAACGTCGAGCAGGATCGTATCGCCGTGCTGGATACGACGAGAGAGGTTGAAGACAGCGACGCCCGAGATACCGAAGGTTCGAAACAGCACTTCACCGTTTTCGTGCCAGAGCTCACTGTGGTTGCGGGCGAGCGTCAAGCGGGCGCGGACGCGCAGACCATCCAACGTCTTGAGTGCCGCCCGATCGCCAACGACCGTTGCCGATACGGGGCAGAGGATGGGGCGCAGCGAAGTGAGGGGGAGGCGAAACGTATCGGCGATACCGGTGGGGTTGCCGCCCGTAGCGATAATTACGGCATGTGCCTGCAGGGCCTCGTTCTTGCGAGGGACATCGGCAAGCGCTTTCCGAAGCGAGCGGAGCTCCGATTTTCGGTCATCGTGTTTTTTTGCCTTGAGCGCCCGCGCTGGACGGTCTAATTGGAGTGCCCAGCCTTCGGAAGCTTTGTACGCCGAGGCAACGTTGGCTCCGCAGATTAAGGTGATACCTAGGCGGTCGCAAACGCTGAGAAGCGCGTCGCGCACCGATTCGGCGCGAAGGGAGCGCGGGTACAGCCGGCCTTCCTCGGATGTTGTCATGATACCCAGCGAGGAGAAGAAACCCATAAGCTCTTGTTCGGGCTGGGGGCCCATAACGGATTCGACGAATGCGGGGTGGTTATACCGCTGTGGATCAATCGATTCGTTGGAGAGGTTGCAGCGGCCGTTGCCGGTCGCAAGGAGCTTAAGGCCGCAGGCGACATCGCGCTCAACGATGCAGACGCTTTTGCCAGCGCGTGCGGCCGTAATGGCGGCGGCGAGGCCTGAAGCCCCGCCGCCGATTATCAGGACGTCATAGAAGGCGCTCGTGTTCACTTAGGCCTCGTCGGTCTCGTGCGGGGTAATGGCCTCGACGGCAGAGACTGCCTTGGGCAACATGCCATCGGGCAGTGCGGTCTCGACCTCGCCCTTATCGCAGGCCTCGGCGAGTGCCGGATTAATGGGAAGCTTGCCCAAGATGTCGAGGTTATAGCGCTCTGCGACCTCGGGGAGCTTGCTCTTGCCAAAGACCTCGATCTTCTTGCCGCAGTCGGGGCACTCAATATAGCTCATGTTCTCGACAATGCCCAGAATGGGGACGTTCATCTTCTCGGCCATGTTGACCGCCTTGGCGACGATCATCGAGACCAGATCCTGCGGGCTCGTGACGATGACGATGCCGTCGACGGGCAGCGACTGGAAGACGGTGAGCGCGACGTCGCCTGTTCCCGGAGGCATGTCGACCAGCAGGTAGTCGATGGGGCCCCACGAGGTCTCGCTCCAGAACTGCCTAATGGCGCCTGCGATGACCGGACCGCGCCAAAGGACGGGGTCGGTCTCGTTTTGGAGCAGCAGGTTGGAGCTCATGACCTTGACGCCGTGCTCGGAGATTTCAGGCAGCATAAGGTTGCCAAGGGCATGGACGTGGCGTCCGCTCATACCGAACATCTTGGGGATAGAGGGACCGGTAATGTCGGCATCGAGGACGCCGACCTTGTGGCCGTGACGGGCAAGCTCGGTGGCGATGGCACCGGTGACAAATGACTTGCCGACACCGCCCTTGCCGGAAAGCACGGCGATGACGCGCTTGACCTCGGACAGCGTGTTCTCCTCAAATTGCGACGGCGACGTTTGTCCGCCGGCGGCCTGTGCGTGTTCGCAACCCATGTATGACTCCTTTGTATATGCTGGGGCCGGGGCCCCGCGATGTGACACGAGCGTCATTGTACCCTCGTTTGCGAGCGGGAGTCATTTGCGATGCGTTTGGGCCGAGCGTGCTTGCAATACGGTGGGCCCAAGCGAATGGGCGGGCTTACTGAACTTTGCTGGCGAACTCGAGGTATTGCATGCGCTGCAGCTTGTCGATCGTCGAGGCGTAGGGGCTGTCTTCCGATTCCAAGTCGTAGCGCAGCCCGTCGGCACCGAGATAGCCGGCGACATTGATGGTGGGCACATCTGACCTTGTCGCAAGCAGGGCCTTTTGGTAATTGGTGAGCGGGGCGCCGATCTTATTAAGGGTAATGGCTGCAATCTCGTTTGCCCCGACGGTGTCGTAGACGTTGAGCTCGGTATTGCCGGCGATCTCATAGTTAGCCCAGACGAGATATGTCGACTGATAGATACGGAAAGCGTGGCTTGCCGTATCTTCCTGAGGGTACAGCTCGTCGTTGAGAGTCGTTGCGGCGCTCGGCTGATGGTCGCCAAAAAAGACAAGAACAACCGGTCTGCCGATATTGCGGAGCTCGTTGATAAAGTACTCGAGGTCCCGGTCGGATGCGTAGATGCAGGTGAGATAGGTGTTGAGCGCGCTGTTGGCACCCTCACTGGCTCCCTCGACCCAATAGTTTGTCAGCTCTTCGGCGGGAACGGTGCCATAGTCGTAGCCGCCGTGATTTTGCATCGTGACGTCAAAGATGAACTGCGGGGCTTCGTCGGTTCTAAGCAGGTCGAGTATCTTGTCGTAGGTGGCGTAGTCGCATACGCCGGCATGGTAATAGGGCGCACCTTCGAAATCGCCGATTGAAAGAAAGTCTCCAAAGCCCAGCTGCTGATAGATTTTATCGCGATGGTAGTTGACGGGGTTTTGCGGGTGCATAGCGGTAGCGGTATACCCAAGCTCTTTAAGGTCCTTTGCCAGGCTGTTGACGCCATTCATCTGATACAGCTGATAGGGGATTTTGCCTAATCCGACAAAGGCCGTTGTCGCTCCGGTCAAAAATTCGAATTCGGAGTTCGCCGTTCCGCCACCGGCGACCGAAGCGAGCATGGTGCCGCGAACAAGTGTGTCGGGAAGCGAGTTGTAGAATGCGGGGCCGGTGTACCCGGCCGTCTGGAGCTGCTCAAAGCACGAAAGGTCGCTAAAACTCTCGTTCATGACGGCAACAATCGTCGGCTTGATTTCATTGAACTGGGCAACGGCCGCCGCGCGCTGTTCGCTCGAGCCATATGTGCTGTCGTAGACGGCGGCGAGCTCCTGCTCGATGCTCTGCGCCTCATCGGGCGTATAGTCTTCGGGCTTCTCAATGGGCAACTCGTTGACCATTTCGGTGAACGAAGTGATAAAACCCTGAGACGCATACGTGGTGATGGGCTGCCAACGGTCAAATCCAAAATCCAGCGCCTGCTCCAAGTCGATGTTGGAAAAGCCTGAGAGCCCCACAACGGTCACTAGCAGAAAAGCACAGAGGTTAGCGGCGATAGCGGGGAAGACATGGGTGGGCGTACGGAGCTTTCGCGGTCGGATGAGCGAAAGAAGCCCCAGGGAAATCTCCAGCAGGGCGAGAGAGGTTACGATTCCGGCGGTAAAGGTAAACTCGTATCCCTCGCTCACTTCCATTGCGGTGCCAAGGGCCAAGATATCGCTTGGCAGGATGGCTTCGCCTTTAAACGTTATGACGAAGTGCTCGGCAATGCCAAGGATGCAACAGACGACGGGCACGAGGGCCATGACGCCTCCATGACGCTGTCCCAGCAAATAAAGGGAGAGCAGAACCGTCGCGAGCAGCCCGACGGAAAACCCGAATGAGTTGGCGGGAATGCGATAGAACGTTTCGTTGCAGGCAATTTCGAGTGAAACGAACGAGAGCGCTGAAACAGCGGCGATGACAAGGATGTCACGGCAAATACAGGCAACCGTTCCCGTCGCAAGGTCGGTTTGGTCGATAAGTCCCGAAACCAAGGGCTCGACAAGAAGCATGACGGCGGCAGCACCGAGCGCCGAATAAGAAAGGACCCATAGGGAGCTGCCCTCATTTACGAGCAATTGATTCGTAACCCATGCAGCTACCACGCCGAGCGGGATGAGGAGCGTCGCGCACCAAAAGACGCGGGCAATGGGTGGCTTTTCGTTGCGTTTGATTGAAAAATACACGCGCACGACGACGGCGGCTACGATAAGGACGGCGATGAATATGGGCAGATTGGCCATGTCGCTCGAAGTGATTTCAAGGGGGATATCTTCGGTCATGGACGTTCCTCTGGTACAGCAAATTAAGTTCAGTATTAGATTACTGTAACCTTTCCACGGCATTTCGAGAAACAAAGCGCCCGATACGCAAAGCTAAAGGTCTGCGAATCTTGTATTACGAACATCTGTGCGCGTCGAGTGCGCTAAACTCATCGGCAGTATGGTTCGATGCAATAGGAGGCAAGGAGCTTCCATGTCTGATTCTTCTATCGTTATTCGCGGCGCTCGTGAGCACAACCTCCGTGATATCGATGTTTCCATTCCGCGTGACCAACTCGTGGTCATTACCGGTCTTTCTGGCTCGGGCAAGAGTTCGCTGGCATTCGACACTATCTATGCCGAGGGCCAGCGTCGATACGTCGAGAGCCTTTCGAGTTATGCGCGCCAGTTCTTGGGCCAGATGGACAAACCCGACTTGGATTCAATCGACGGCCTTTCGCCGGCTGTCTCAATTGATCAAAAGACGACATCCAAGAACCCGCGCTCGACGGTTGGCACCGTAACCGAGATTTATGACTATCTGCGCCTGCTGTTCGCCCGTGTGGGCACCCCGCACTGTCCCGAATGCGGCCGTGTCATTGAGCGTCAGACGACCGATCAGGTTGCCGACAAGGTCTTGGCGGCGGGGGAGGGCCGCCGCGCGTTTGTGCTGGCACCGGTGGTACGCGGGCGAAAAGGCGAGTACACCAAACTGTTTGAGGACCTTCGCGCCGAGGGCTTTAGCCGCGTGCGTGTCGACGGTGAAGTGCGCTCGCTCGACGATCCGATCGATCTGGACAAGAAGTTCAAGCACGATATCGAGGTCGTGGTCGATCGCATCGTGATTCGCGAGAACTCGCTGGGCCGTATCGCCGAGTCCGTTGAACAGGCGACTGCGCTGGCGCACGGCAATGTGAACGTATACTTGCTGCCCGACCGCGACGCTCCCGAGGGGACCGAAGGCGAGTTGCTGGAGTATTCGCTGGCGTTAGCGTGCCCGGAGCATGGACACTCCATCGATGACCTGCAGCCGCGCGATTTCTCGTTCAACGCGCCCTATGGCGCGTGCCCCGAGTGCGATGGCCTGGGTTTTAAGAAGACGGTCGATGCCGAGGCCCTAATCGAAGACCCCTTGAAGTCGATCGCCGACGGGGTCTTTGGCAGCCTGTTTGGCAACTCTAACTACTATCCGCAGATTTTCGCTGCGGTTTGTAAGCACTTCAAGGTGAGCGTCGATACGCCGTGGGAGGATCTGCCTCTGCGGGTGCGTCGCGCGTTTTTAGACGGCATGGGCGACCAGAAGATTTCGGTCGACTATCAAAAGCTCGATGGGCGCCGCAGCCAGTGGGACACCAAGTTCTCGGGCGTGCGCAATATCCTGTACGAGCGCTATACCGAGACGACGAATGAGAACACCAAGGCGCGCTTGGAGAAGTACATCCGCGAGGAGCCGTGCTCGAGTTGCCATGGTGCTCGTCTGCGCCCCGAGATGCTCGCCGTTACCGTAGGCGGTAAGTCCATTTACGAGGTCTGCTGCCTATCGTGCCGCGAGTCGCTCGAGTTTTTTGAGGGCTTGGAGCTTACCGAGCGCCAACAATTTATCGGCGGGCGCATCGTTAAGGAAATCCTGGAGCGCCTGCGCTTTCTGGTCGATGTCGGACTCGACTATCTGACCCTCGATCGTGCCTCGGCGACGCTTTCCGGAGGCGAGGCCCAGCGCATTCGCCTGGCAACGCAGATCGGCGCCGGCCTCATGGGTGTCCTGTACATTTTGGACGAGCCATCGATTGGCCTCCATCAGCGCGATAACGAGCGCCTGATCAAGACGCTTGAGCGCCTACGCGATATCGGCAATACCGTCATCGTCGTCGAGCATGATGAGGATACGATTCGTGCTGCCGACTATGTGATCGACATGGGCCCCGGCGCGGGCGTGAACGGCGGACACGTGGTCGCCGCGGGAACGCCTGCCGATATCATGGCGTGCCCCGATTCGATGACGGGTGCCTACCTGACCGGCAAGCGAATGATTCGGGTTCCCGATGAACGCCGCAAGCCCGGTCGCGGCTGCCTTAAGATCACGGGCGCCCGCGCCAACAACCTCAAAAACGTTACCGCCAAGATCGAGTTTGGTACGCTTACGGTCGTTACCGGCGTGTCGGGATCGGGTAAGAGCTCCCTGGTTACCGACACCATCGCACCTGCCCTTACGAATGCCATTCACCGTTCGACGCGCCCTGTGGGTCCGTATAAGAAAATCGAGGGCATCGAGTGTATCGATAAGGTTATCGATATCGACCAGTCGCCGATTGGTCGCACGCCGCGTTCCAACCCTGCTACGTACATTGGCCTGTGGGATGATCTTCGCGCGCTGTTTGCGAGTACGCCGGAGTCGAAGGCGCGTGGCTACTCGCCGGGACGTTTCTCCTTTAACGTGAGCGGCGGTCGCTGCGAAGCATGCAAGGGCGACGGACAAATTAAGATCGAGATGCACTTCCTTCCCGATATCTATGTCCCCTGTGAGGTCTGCGGCGGCAAACGCTATAACCGCGAGACGCTTGAGGTCACCTACCGTGGTAAGACCATCTCGGACGTGCTCGACATGAGCGTCACCGAGGCACTGGCCTTCTTTGGGAATATCCCGCAGATTAAGCGCAAGCTCCAGACGCTGTAC
This sequence comes from uncultured Collinsella sp., assembly GCA_958346935.1. Classification (GTDB taxonomy): domain Bacteria; phylum Actinomycetota; class Coriobacteriia; order Coriobacteriales; family Coriobacteriaceae; genus Collinsella. Next base: position 18,077 of record CATVTM010000018.1, on the reverse strand, counting down.
GATGTAGGCTTGGGCTACGTGAGCCTGGGCCAGCCCGCCACGACGCTCTCGGGCGGCGAGGCGCAGCGTGTGAAGCTCGCCAAGGAGCTTCATCGACGCCAGACGGGCAAGACGTTCTATATTTTGGATGAGCCGACGACCGGCCTTCATTTTGAGGACGTCCGCCAGCTGCTCGATGTGCTGCAGCGCTTGGTCGATGCGGGCAACACGGTGCTGGTGATTGAACACAACCTTGATGTCATCAAGGTTGCCGACCGCCTGATCGATATGGGCCCCGAGGGCGGTAACGGCGGCGGAACCGTCGTGGTTTCGGGCACACCGGAGCAGGTTGCGGACTGTCCGCAAAGTTATACGGGCAAGTTTTTGGCGCCGTTGCTCAGGCGTGACCGGGAGCGTCAGGCTCAACTTGATGCTCAATAAATAGGCGATTCAGTTTATGGGCGCCATCGACTCCTTGTGATTCGATGGCGCTTGCTGTGTCGAAGTGACGTATGCAGCCGAATTGGACATATACTTAATCCTTGCGTCCGAATGCGAGGGAAAGGATATGCCATGGCAAAGGCTGTAAAGACGCCAAAAACCAATGCGATGCGCGAGCTGGAAAGCGCCGGCATTTCCTATGTTCTACATACGTACGAAGACGATGGTGATGAGTCGGCGGGCCTGGGGGTCGCGATTTCGGAGCAGCTTGGCGAGGAGCCCGGACAAGGATTTAAGACCTTGGTCTGCGTGACGCCGTCCAACGACCATGTCGTGTGCTGCATCCCTGTTGCCGACGAGCTCGATCTAAAGTCCGCCGCGCGTGCCGCGGGGGAGAAGTCCTTGGCCATGATGCATGTGAAGGATTTGCTTGCGGCGACTGGCTACGTTCGCGGCGGCTGCAGTCCGGTCGGTATGAAAAAACGCTACCGGACGCTCATTGATGAGACATGTGTCCTTTGGGATACCATTTTTATTTCGGGAGGCAAGCGTGGTTATCAGCTTGAGCTTGTACCCGATGATTTAATTGCATTTTGCGGGGCGACGGTCGCCCCGATTACGAGAGAGGACTGAGCGATGCCGCAGGAAGAATTGAAGTGCGGAGCTCATTTTGCAAAAGAATCTGCGCCTCAGACACCCTCATCCGAAGCTTCTTCGTCGCGAGATGGCACTGATGATATGGGCTCGTCGGACTACTCCACGGTTGGTCGTTCCGCCGGGCTTATGACCATCCTGACCATCGTGTCTCGCGTCACCGGCTTTATCCGCACATGGGCAATGGCGGCCGCTATCGGCATGTCGCTGCTCTCGTCCTCCTATCAGGTCGCCAACAACCTGCCCAATATGCTCTACGAACTCGTGATGGGCGGCATGCTCGTGACGGCGTTTTTGCCCGTGTACATGGGCGTGAGGCGTGAGCAGGGTCGCGAGGCCTCGAACGAGTACGTGGGCAACCTGCTCGGTATTCTGCTATTGGTGCTGGGTGGCATTTCGTTGCTGGGGACCGTGTTCGCTCCGGGCTTTATTTGGACGCAATCGTTCCTTTCGGGTGACGGCGGCAGCATGGATACCGCTGCGTTCATGTTCCGTTTCTTCGCCATCCAGATTCTGTTTTATGGTTTGGGCTCGGTGTTCTCGGGCGTTCTCAACGCGCACCGCGACTACTTCTGGTCGACGTTTGCCCCGGTCCTCAACAATGTGATCGTCATTGCGAGCTTTATGGGCTTTGCGCCCGTGTCCGCACAGTTTGGCGAACGTGCCGGCATCATCTTGATTGCGGCCGGTACGACCCTCGGTGTCTTTGTTCAGATGGCTTGTCAGATCCCCGCGCTTGGCAAGCACGGCGTGCATCCCCATATCCATATCGACTTTAAGGACCCCGCACTGCGCCAGACGATTGCGCTCGGTATCCCGACGCTGCTCGCCACGGTGTGCATGTTTGTCTCGACTTCTATCACCAACGCTGCCGCGCTGGTGGTCCAGCCCGAGACTGGCCCTTCCGTCATCGCCTATGCGCGCCTGTGGTACACGCTGCCCTACGCGCTGATTGCCGCCTCGCTTTCGACGGCGCTCTATACCGAGCTCTCTCACGACGCACAGGAGAAGGATTACGACAGCGTTCGCACGGGCATTTCGCGTGGCGTCGCCCAGATGCTGTTCTTCCTGATTCCGTTTGCGCTGTACCTGATTGTCTTCGCGCGTCCGCTCAACATGATTTACTGTGCCGGCAAGTTCGATGAATCCGGCGTGGCGCTGGTGTCCGAGTTCCTTGTCTACCTGGCGTTCTCGCTGCCGCTCTACGGCGTGGTCGTGTTGATGCAGAAGAGCTTCTCTGCCTTGCTCGACATGAAGCCCTATAGCCGCTATTGCCTGTATTCCGCCATCGGCCAGGCCGGCTCGGTTCTGCTGTTTGGCGTTGTGCTGGGCTTCGGTATGCCGGCAATCGCGCTTTCGTATGTCGTCGACTACGTGATCTTGGTCGGCTGTTCGCTGTGGTGGCTGCGTCGTCGCCTGCGTGGCCTTCAGGTCAAATCTATCCTACATGGCGGTTTCTTTGGCCTTTTGCTCGGTGGCCTGGGTGCTGCCGCAGGCGCCGGCGTCATGTGGGCGCTTGAACACTTTGTCGGGGCACTTGGCGGCTCGATTCTGATTACTCTTGGCTATGTTTGCGTTGCGGGTGTCGTCTCGCTTGCTGTTACCTTTGGCCTTGCCGTCGTCCTTAAGATGCCCGAGGTCTCGGCGCTGCTTCGTCGCAAGTAGGTGCGCGTGGCCGGTCACGACAACATTCCAACGCTTGCCGAGCAGGTTTCGCGCGTTCCCACGCAGCCCGGATGCTACCTTTGGAAGGATGCCAAGGGCGATGTTATCTACGTGGGCAAGGCGAAAAACCTGCGCGCCCGTATGCGTCAGTACGTGACGCTGCAGGACGAGCGCCAGAAGATCCCGCTGATGATGCAGCTGGTGGCGAGCTTTGACTATATCGTGGTGGAGACCGAGCACGAGGCGTTGGTGCTCGAGCGCAATTTGATTGGTCAGTACCATCCGTACTTTAACGTCGACCTCAAGGATGACAAGAGCTACCCCTTTATCGCCATTACAAAGGGCGACCTGTATCCCGCTATCAAATACACGCGTGAGCGTCATAAGCCGGGAACGCGCTATTTTGGACCTTATACCGATAGCCGCGCGGCACGTGAGACGATAGATACGCTGCGCAAGGTTATCCCCATCTGCTCCGCATCCTGTGCGGAGTGGCGTCGTTGTCGCCGTATCGTCGAGTCCCACAAGGGCGAGGAAGACATCGTCAATATGATTTGCGCGCAAAACGGGCGCCCCTGCTTTGACTACCATGTCGGGCGTGGCCCGGGTGCGTGTGTCGGCGCGATTTCCCCGGCAGACTACGCTAAGAACGTCAAGCGTGTCGAGCGCTTTTTGTCGGGCCATCGCAAGGATGTCGTCGATGAGCTGACCTCCGAGATGACGGATGCCGCTGAGGCGCTCGACTTTGAGCGCGCGGCACGCGTCAAACGTCGTTTGGAGGTCATCAGGGGTCTGGACGATCGTCAGCAAGTCGTTTTTCCCTCCAGTGTCGATATCGATGTCATCGGTTTCTATCGCGAGGAGACCATCTCCGCCGCTTGCGTCTTCGTCGTTCGCGAGGGCCGAACAGTTCGCACCTGCGAGTTCATTCTCGACAAGGGTCTTGATGTTGACGAGGAAGAGCTCCAGTCGGGCTTTCTTAAGCGCTATTACGACGAGACGGCTGATATTCCAGCTGAGGTCAACCTTTCCGTCGAGCTTGAGGATGCGGAGGCGCTGGGGGAGTGGCTTGCGGGCAAGCGTGAGCGTTCCTGCCATCTCCATAGGCCGCAGCGTGGCGAAAAGCACCGTCTGCTCGATATGGCATCCAAAAATGCGCGCCATGCCCTCATGCGCTACATGATGCGAACGGGGTACGCTGACGACCGCACCAATCAAGCGCTCCTGGAGCTCGAAAGTGCGTTGGCGCTGCCATCGCCGCCGTTGCGTATCGAGTGCTTCGATATCTCTACACTGCATGGCACCTTTACGGTCGCCTCGATGGTGGTGTTTACCAACGGGCGCGCCGACAAGAGTCAGTATCGTCGTTTTAAAATTCAGGCCGAATTGGACGAGGCAAACGACTTCGTGTCGATGTCCGAGGTTTTGGGACGACGTTATGCTCCCGAGCGCATGGCCGACGAGCGCTTTGGTTCGCGCCCCGATTTGCTCGTTGTCGATGGCGGTAAGCCGCAATTGACCGCTGCAATCAAGCAACTTGAGGCTCTTGGGCTCGATATACCAGTTTGTGGCTTGGCAAAGGCCGATGAGGAGGTTTTCGTGCCTTGGGACGAGACTCCCATCGTGCTGCCGACCGGGTCCGCGTCGCTCTATCTAATTAAACAGGTGCGCGATGAATCGCACCGTTTTGCCATCACGTTCCATCGCGAATTGCGCGATAAAGCCATGACGGTTTCGGTACTCGATGACGTTCCAGGCGTGGGACCCACCAGAAAACGTGCCCTTATGCGCCATTTTGGCTCGATGAAGCGTTTGCGCGCGGCGAGCGAGCAAGAGATCGCGGAAGTTCGAGGCGTTCCTGCCGATGTCGCCAAAGCGGTTCACGAGGCGCTCGTTGCATGGAATGCCGAGCGCGCCGAGGCGGCGGCAAAGCAATCCGAAAACTAAACACGCCTCTAAACAACTGATATACATGATTGCGTGATTTTCAATCATTTATTTCACGGCGATTACCAGCCGATTTCGGGTTTAATTAACGCTAAAACGTTTGACTAGCCATGGTGAACAACCCTGCTATCCTGCGGGTTGACGAAGACTGATATCTCACCTCGTCGATACATACTGTCTGGCGAATCGTTTGTCAATGAATTCGGTGAACGGTAGCAAATACCGTTCAAGCGTATGTATGTATCGGTCGCCGAGCGCGGCACCTCAGTTGGGTTCGTCGGTAGGTAAGGTATATATCGTCCGCAAGTTGCGCGGGGGCACGTCTAGGCGCTCCCGGGTAAGATTCTCTATTGATAGGAGAAGACATGGCCATCATCAACAAGGGTATGTCCAGGCGTTCGTTCCTCGGCCTCACCGGCAGCGTCGCTGCTGTCGCAGGGCTTGGTCTCACCGGCTGCGGTGGCAGCTCTAGCGACGAGGGTTCCGCTTCCGGTTCCACCGATTCCGCCAACCGTGGCGGCGGCGTGATCACCGCTGGTTCCGCTTACGCTCCGTCCAGCTTCGATCCCGCCAGCACCGGCTCCGCTGTGGGCCTGGGTGCTAACTGGCACGTCGTCGAGGGCCTCTACGGCATCGATTACCACGACTACAGCACCTTCAAAGAGCTCGCCACCGACGATCCCAAGTCTGTGGACGACACCACTTTCGAGGTCACCATCCGCAAGGGCGCCAAGTTCTCCGATGGCACCGAGGTCACCGCTGACGATGTCGTTGCCTCCTACACCGCTTGCGCCGCTTCCGCTACCTATGCTCCGTTCTTCCAGCCCTTCGAGTCCATCGAGGCCAAGGACGCCAGCACCGTGACGGTCAAGACCAAGGTCCCCAACTTCTCCCTGCTCAAGGATCGTCTGGCCATCGTCCGCGTTACCCCGGCCACCCAGACCGAGGAGGATCGCGCCAAGCAGCCGATCGGCTCCGGCCCCTGGATGTACGACTCTATCTCCGATACCGAGATCACCCTGGTTCCCAACCCCGAGTACAACGGTGAGTATGCTGCCGAGGATAAGAAGATCCAGTACAGCATCCTGACCGACCCCACCGCTCGCGTTACCGCTCAGCAGGAGGGCTCCACGCTCGTTATGGAGCTCGTTACCGCTGACGCCGTCGACCAGCTCGAGAGCGCCGGCTGCAAGATCGATAACGTTCAGGGTTTCGGCACCCGCTTCATCATGTTCAACGTCGCCAAGGAGCCTTGGAACAACGTCAAGGTCCGTCAGGCTGTCATGTATGCGCTCGACACCGAGAAGATGGTCAGCAACACCTTCGCCGGCCTTGCCACCGCTGCCAGCTGCTACCTGCCCAAGAGCTTCACCAACTATCATGAGGCTTCCACGGTGTACAAGACCGACGCCAAGAAGGCTAAGAAGCTCATCGAGGAGTCTGGCATCACCCCGGGTGCCATCACCCTGCGCACCACCGACAACGAGCAGATTAAGGGCATGGCCGCCCAGGTCAAGAATGACCTCGACGCTCTCGGCTTCGATGTGACCATCCAGACCGATACCTCGCCGGCCACCTACGCCGCCATCGACGGCGGCGAGGCCTACGATATCCTCCTTGCCCCTGGCGATCCTTCCTGCTTCGGCGCCGACCCCGACCTGCTGCTCAACTGGTGGTACGGCGACAACGTCTGGATGCAGACCCGTTGCCCGTGGAAGGAGTCCGCTGAGTGGCAGAAGCTCCACGGTCTCATGGACGAGGCTCTTGCCGCTGAGGGCGATGAGCAGCAGAAGAAGTGGAACGAGTGCTTCGACATCATTGCCGACAACGCCGTTCTGTACCCCGTTGTCCACGTCAAGACCGTCTCCGCTTCCTGGGACGATCCGTCCACTGCGCCCAACGGCGAGGCCCTCGATGGCTTCAAGGGCATCGGTACGACGAGCATGTCCTTCAGGGGCGTTGCGACCGTCAAGGCGTAAGACTCGCTTGAGTCTGTATGCAGGATGTCGGTCGTTGGGACCGTATCCTCATAGTTGAAACAAAGACCCGGGCGACCTCGATGTCGCTCGGGTCTTGTAATGAGTATCCGTACTCATATACCAGTTGATCCTACCGACAAAAGAAAGGGGAGAGAACGTGAACAACTTGCTACGTTTGATTGGAAGGCGTCTTGTGGCGCTGCCGATCATGGCATTGGGCGTCACCGTCCTGGTGTTCTTCCTTATGTCGTTCTCCAAGACCGACCCCGCCTACACGGCGTTGGGTGACGGTGCCTCGCCCGAGGCGGTTGCCGAGTACCATGAGAAGTATGGTCTGGACGACCCCTGGCCCGTGCGCTACGTGCGCTATATGGGCGATTTGATCCATGGTGACATGGGCACCTATGGTGCTGCTCGCAACTCCGTTGCCAAGCGCATCTCCACGGCCCTGCCCGTCACGATGCAGCTGACCTTCATCGGCCTTGCCATCGGTGCGGTCGTTTCGTTTTTACTCGGCGTCATCGCGGCACTGTATCGCGACAAATGGCCGGACCAAGTGATCCGCGTCTTTTCCATCGCCGGCTTGGCAACCCCGTCGTTCTGGCTTGCCGTTCTGTTGATCCTGCTGTTCTCTTCCTACCTTAAGGTGCTTCCGGCATCGGGTGCTCTGCCTCACTTCACCACGAATCCGGCTGGCTATCTGGGACGTATGATCATGCCCGCTATCGCCTTGGCATTTCCGCTGACGGGCCAGATGACTCGTATCGTGCGTACCGCCATGGTCGAGGAGCTCGATAAGGATTATGTCCGTATGGCTCGCGGCGCCGGCGTTCCCGAGAAGGTCGTCGTCGGCATCAACGTTCTTCGCAATGCGCTGATCACCCCGGTCACCACCCTCGGTCTTAAGATCGGTTACCTCATGGGCGGCGCCGTCGTCATCGAGGTTATCTTCAACCTCCCCGGCATGGGCACCGCGATTCTGCAGGGCGTTCAGGGCAACGAGGCGAACCTGGTTCAGGGCGTCGTTATCGTCGTTGCTCTTGCCTTCATCATCATCAACATCGTGGTTGACATGCTCTACCTGCTCATCAACCCGCGCATCAGGACGGTGTAGATTATGGTAAAGATTCGAGAGAAGCAAACCGAGCAGCTCGAGAAGGCTGCCTCCAAGGGGCTCAAGCTCGGTGGCTGGAAGAAGATGACGCTGTCTTCTAAGATTGCCGCCGTCGTGTTGGTGCTGGTCGCCCTGACTGCGATTCTGGCGCCCCTTCTTGCCCCCTATAGCCCGGTCGAGATTTTTACGGCTCGCCAGGCTCCCGGCAACGGATTTATCTTCGGTACCGACGATAAGGGTCGCGACATTCTGTCGCGCATGCTCTACGGTGGTCGTTACTCGCTGATTATCGGCTTTGGCGCCACTGCCATGGCTCTGGTTTGCGGCTCGGTCGTGGGCGCCCTTGCGGCGGTTTCGCGCAAGGCCGTTTCCGAGACGATCATGCGTATCCTGGACATCATCATGTCCATCCCGGGCATCGCCCTCGCGGCCGTCTTCGTCTCCATCCTGGGCAACTCCGTGCCGTCGATCATCTTCGCCATCGGCTTTATGTACACTCCGCAGATTGCCCGTATCGTGCGCGCCAACATCGTGTCCGAGTACGGCGAGGACTATGTCCGCGCGGTCATCGTTTCCGGCGCCAAGGCTCCGTGGATTTTGATCAAGCATGTTCTGCGTAACTGCATCGCCCCGATCATGGTCTTCACCGTTACCCTGGTCGCCGACGCCATCATCTTCGAGGCCTCGCTGACCTTCATCGGCGCTGGTATCCAGGAGCCCACCGCTACCTGGGGCAACATCCTCGCCGACGCCCGCGGCGGCGTGCTCGCCGGCCGTTGGTGGCAGGCGCTGTTCCCGGGCCTGGCCATCATGATCACCTGCCTGGCGCTCAACATCCTCTCCGAGGGCATTACCGACGCCATGGCCGCTGCCCCCTCCGCCGCCCTGGATCCGACCGATTCCTCCAAGCGTCGCGAGGCCGACCTGCTGGTCTCCGACCCCGTTCGCGCCTACAAGGAGCAGGCCCAGTCCCTCTCCGCTCGCCTTGGCGCCCTGCGCGATGTCGAGCTCAAGCGTGACGATCGCCATGTGCCCGACGAGTCTGTCGAACCGATTCTCTCGGTCCGTGACTTCTGCATTCAGTTTGAGCATCACGGCGATATCAACGTCGTCGACCATGTCAACTTTGACGTCCGTCCTGGTCAGACCATGGGCCTGGTGGGCGAGTCCGGTTGCGGTAAGTCCATCACCACGCTGGCCATCATGGGCCTGACCGACGATGACGAGCACCTTTCCGGCGAGGTCCTCTGGGAGGGCCGCGACCTGCTCAAGATGAGCAAGAAGGAGTGGTTCGGCCTGCGCGGTACCGATATCGCTATGGTCTATCAGGACGCCCTGTCCTCGCTCAACCCCTCCATGCTCATCTCTGCCCAGATGAAGCAGCTCACCAAGCGCGGCGGCACCCGCAGCGCCGAGGAACTCCTGGAGCTCGTGGGCCTCGACCCCAAGCGTACGCTCGAGAGCTACCCGCATGAGCTTTCCGGTGGCCAGCGTCAGCGTGTCCTGATCGCTATGGCCCTTACCCGCGACCCCAAGCTGGTCATCTGCGACGAGCCCACGACCGCTCTGGACGTTACCGTCCAGAAGCAGGTCATCAAGCTGCTCAACGACCTTCAGGCCAAGCTCGGCTTTGCCATGATCTTCGTCTCGCATGACTTGGCGCTGGTCGCCGAGGTCGCCCATAACATCACGGTTATGTACGCCGGTCAGGTTATCGAGCAGGCGCCCACCAAGGAGCTGCTCACTAACCCGATCCACGAGTACACCCGCGGTCTTCTGGGCTCCGTTCTGTCCATCGAGAGCGGTTCGGGCCGTCTGCACCAGGTGCCCGGCGCCGTTCCGAGCCCGCGCGATTTCCCCAAGGGCGATCGCTTCGCGCCCCGCTCGAGCCATCCGCGCATTGGCCTGGACACCCGTCCGGTCTTCAAGCGCGTGCCCGGCACCGAGCACTTCTATTCCGAGCTCCCCGACGAGGTGCTCAAGGCAAATGGTTTGACCCCTCACGCGGAGGTGATGTAGATGAGCGAGACCGCAGTCAACGGCGTCGAGCCGATCATCTTCCTTGATGACGTCCACGTCACCTTTAGGACCCGTACCGGCTCGATTCTGCACCCCAACCTGGTTCACGCCGTCCAGGGTGTAACGATTAGGCTCATGCCCGGTCAGACGATCGGCATCGTCGGCGAGTCCGGTTGCGGTAAGTCCACCACCGCCAACGTCATGTGCGGCCTGCAGGCCCCCACGAGCGGCAAGGTCTACTTTAAGGGCAAGGACGTAACCAAGCGTACCGCCGAGGACCGTCGCCACATGGGCCGTGTCATCTCGGTCGTGTTCCAGAATCCGGCTACGGCGCTCAATCCCCGCATGGTCGTTCGCGAGCAGCTGCTCGACCCCATGCGCGTCCACAACCTGGGTACCGAGGCCGAGCAGGAGAAGCGCGTCAAGGAGCTCCTGGAGCTCACCGGTCTGCCCAGCTCCGCCGCCGAGGTTCTTCCCGGCCAGCTTTCGGGCGGCCAGCGCCAGCGCGTCGCAATTGCCCGTGCCCTGTCGTTGAACCCCGATGCCATCATCGCCGACGAGCCCACCTCGGCTCTGGACGTTTCGGTCCGCGCGCAGATTCTGAACCTGCTGACCGACCTTAAGAAGGAGCTCGGCCTGGCCATGGTGTTCATCAGCCATGACATCCAGACGGTCCGCTATATCTCTGACGACATCATCGTTATGAATGGCGGCAAGATCGTCGAGCAGGGCGAGGCCAAGCAGGTCTTCCAGCACCCTCAGGACCCCTACACCAAGATGCTGCTCGGTGCTGCGCCGTCGCTGCTGCATCCCAAGCTCGGCGAGTAGCCTCGCTTTCCCTCCCGTGCGCCCGGTTCCCTTGCCGGGCGCACCTCCGTTGCGATTTCGAAAGGTTGGGTTCACGAGCCATGCCAAGTGCTCAGGAGCTACAACATCAATTTGGTGAATATCGGGGCGCCATGCCCCGTCCATCAGATTTCGATCTCTTTTGGAAGGACCGCATGGCCGAGGCCGACGCCGTCGGGCTTGACTATGCGATCGAGACGGCATCGGTCACCGATGCCGTGACCTGCCAGCTTTTCGACCTCTGGTATACCGGCATGTGTGGCGCTCGCCTGCATGCCAAGTACCTTAAACCCGTCTCGGACGAGCCCGTGCCATTGGTACTTCAGTTCCATGGGTATCCGGGTGCAAGCCGCAGCTGGTTTGAGCAGGCGTCGTTTGCGGGCATGGGCATGGCACTCATCGCCCTCGACTGCCCCGGCCAAGGAGGTCCCTCCGAGGACATTGGTGGATTTGAGGGCACAACGGTCGCGGGCCATATCGTCGCCGGTATCGACGGCGATCCGGCCAACCTCTACTATGTCCGCTTGCACCAAGATATTCGCATCCTGTGCCGCATCGTTCGCGAGCTCGAGGGCATCGATCTTGCCCGTGTGTTTGTGAACGGCGCGTCGCAGGGCGGCGGTTTGGGCATTGCGACCTGTGCACTTAACAGCGAGCTTATCAATCGCGCCGCCATCCTCTATCCCTTCCTGTCGGATTTCCGCCTGGTCTGGGATTTGGATGCCGACGACATTGCCTACGAGGGCCTGCGCTATTGGTCTCGCTGGTTTGACGAGGACTCGACTCGTATCGACGAAGCCTATGCCAAGCTGGCGTACTTCGATTCCAAGAACTTTGCCCCTATGGTCAAATGCCCCGTGCTGTTTGGCACCGGCACAGCCGATACCGTCTGTCCGCCAGCGACGCAGTTTGCGGTCTATAACAACCTGACCTGTGAAAAGCGTCATGAGTTCTTTGAAGGCTTTGGCCACGAGGAGATTCAGGATTTTGACGATCTGATCATTCCGTTTTTCTGCAAGGGAGGGGAGGCTCATGTCTAAGTGCGAGAGCAATGTCAATGAGCTGATTGTCTCCGACCTTGTGGGGATTCCCGGAACGGTCTCGTCAAGGCTCGCTGATTTCCGGGATTGGCGCGGTGATGCTTCTGCGGATGTTTCCGAATTAGAGATAGCCGCTTCGGACCTTGAGGTTTGCGGGCCGAGTATTACGGCGATCGATTTCGCCAATCCGTATGCCCGCTACTCCGAGGTTTCCTTTGAGCTTGGTGGCGATGTGGTCCACGCACGTTTGATCGAGCCTGCCGGTCGCGCCCGAGCATCCGAGCTTGTGCCGCTATGTCTGATGTTTCACGACATCGACCGACCCGTGCGGGGATGGCATCACATGACGAGGTTTGCGGCCATGGGATATGCCGTGCTTGCGCTGGACGATGAGGCGATTGGATCCAGCGAGCTGCAGCAGGGGATTGCCTCTCCTGCTTTTGTCAAGCGCGTCCGTTGGGGTTGCGCGATGGCGAAGGTGGCGCGCAATCTTGATGGCGTGGACCCCGACCGCATCTTTGCATGGGGCGAGGGCCTTGGCGGCGGAGTCGCGCTGGCGGTTTCTGCTCTGGACGAGCGGGGCCTCGCCTGCACGGCGGTTGCCAATCCAATTCCCGGTGGCCTCGAGGCGTTGTCGTCTCGGGTGCGTGGATCGGTGCTCATGGGCACATCGTTCATGGATGCCGTGAGTGATCCCAAGGGCCAGTTTGCCGTATTCAACGGTCTTGAGTGTGACCGGAGGCATATCATCTATGCCAAATACGCTCATGAGCGCATCAACGCGTTCGAAAACGAAGTCATCGACTTTTTTAACCAAACGTTCTACCCGTGTTCTTTGGCCTAGACGGCCTGGACACTGCCAACAAGAGTGGGTGGCATAGGGCCGCCCGCCAGACAACTAAGGAGATTCTTGTGGCAACTCAGAAATTCACCGGCGTTATCCCTCCCGTCGTTGTTCCCGATACCGAAGACCACCAGCTCGACGTTGCCTCCTTTGAGCGCAGCATCAACCGCATGATCGATGCCGGCGTCGATGGCTTGTTCTTCCTGGGCTCTTCGGGCGAGGTCGTTTTCTCCACCGATGAGCGTCGTCGCCAGATCATCGCCGAGGCCGTTCGTATCGTCGACCACCGCGTGCCCGTCCTGGTCGGCATCATCGATACCGAGACCGAGCGCATGATCGAGCACGGTAAGGTCGCTCAGGAGCTGGGCGCCGATGCGCTTGTCGCCACCTGCCCGTTCTATGCCCTGCAGGGCATGACCGAGGTCGAGGAGCACTTCCGCATCCTGCACGAGGAGCTCGACCTGCCCATCTTTGCCTATGACATTCCCGTCTGCGTTCACACCAAGCTCCCCTGGAAGCTCCTTGCCAAGCTCGGCGCCGAGGGCGTCCTTGCTGGCGTCAAGGATTCCTCGGGTGATGACATCTCGTTCCGCTATCTCGTTCAGGAGAACGAGAAGAACGGCCATCCGATGAGCATCCTCACCGGTCACGAGGTTGTTGTCGACGGCGCTTACCTCGGTGGCGCCGACGGTTCTGTCCCGGGCCTTGCCAACGTTGAGCCCGAGGGCTACGTGCGCCAGTGGAAGGCCGCTCAGGCCGGCGACTGGGCTACCGTCAAGGCCGAGCAGGATCGCCTCAATGAGATTTCGCACATCTGGGACGTCACCTCGGGCGTCCAGGGCTATGCCGGTGGCGTCGGCGCCTTCAAGACCGCTATGAACCTCATGGGCATCTTCGACAGCCCGACCATGCCGCGCCCGGTGAAGGCCATGACCGGCGAGAACGTCGAGGCGATTAGGAAGGTCCTTCAGGACAACGGTCTCCTGTAAAGCTTACCAGGCACCCGACCTCGCCGTTCAACCGTGTGGCCATGACCCATTAGGTCAATGGCCACACGGTTTCTCGGCGATCTCGGACACCTGGAAAACCTTTACTGCGCTGTGACGGCTAGCCTGACGGCGCATTTCCTGTAGTTGTTTTTATCTCCGAAGGAGAGCGACATGGAGAACAAGTACGTCTGCTCTGTCGATATCGGCGGAACTAAAATTGCGACTGCCATCATGGAGTACCCGGCTGACGGTAGTGTGCCCCATCCCGTTTTTGAGGCCGAGATTCCTACCGAGGCCCAGGAGGGCGGCGAGGCCGTCTTCCAGCGTATCGAGGCGTCTATCAAGGCCGCTCTTGAGGCGAATCCCGATGTCGAGGTTCTCGGTGTCGGTATCGGTGCCGCAGGCGTCGTCGATCCCAAGACGGGCGCCATTGCTTATGCCAATGAGATCATGCCCGGCTGGTCCGGCGTTCAGTTGGGGCCGCGTCTGCGCGAGGACCTTGGTCTTCCCGTTGCCGTTGTGGGCGACGTGCAGGCTCATGCTCTGGGCGAGGCCCACTGGGGCGTCGGCAAGGGCAAGTTCTCCGTCTTGTGCCTGGGAATCGGTACGGGCATCGGTGGCGCATATGTCGAGAACGGCCGCGTGATGCAGGGCTTCCATGGTGCTGCCGGTCATATGGGCCACATCGAGTGCTCGGCTGCCGCCGGCATTCCCTGCGCCTGCGGGCGTTCCGGCCATCTTGAGTCTGTTGCTTCGGGCACCTCGATTGGCCGTATGTACGACGAACGCTTCGGTCGAGTTGACCCCAGCCGTCCTTCGGTCGGTCGCGACGTGAACGACCTGTGTCGTGCTGGCGACGCAAAGGCGACCGAGGTCATCCATGACGCCGGCTTTGCGCTGGGCGCCAGCTTGGGCTCGCTTGCCAATATTCTGGATCCAGAGGTCATCGTGCTTTCGGGCGGCGTAATTCATCAGGGTCCCGATTGGCGTTCGCAGACGTGGAAGGATTCGGTGCACGAGGGCTATGCCAGCCAGGCGCTCGATCCGCTCCAGGACACGCCGATTCTCATCGGGTCTCTGGAGGGCGATGCTCCGCTCATCGGTGCCGCCGAGCATCTTCTCGCTTCGTTAAAGTAAACGTATCTGCTGTAGGAGCCTCCCGAGACAACACGCCTCGGGAGGCTGTTCTGAGAAAGGTTGCAGCCTTATGACCGTCGATCCTTTGATTCAATCCCTGAAGGGTAAGCTCGTCGTGAGCGTTCAGGCGTATATGGGCGAGCCGCTTCGTACGCCCGAGACCATGGCTCAAATGTCTCGCGCTTGCGAACTCGGCGGCGCCGCCGCCATTCGCTGCCAGGGCCTTGCCGACATTGCCGCCATTAAGGGTCGCTGTGAGGTTCCTGTTATTGGCCTATGGAAGGATGGACACGAGGGCGTTTACATCACACCGACGCTGCGTCACGCCCGCGCCTGCGTTGCTGCTGGTGCCGATATCGTGGCGATCGACGCCACCGATCGTCCGCGCCCCGATGGCAAGACGGTCGAGGATACCTTCCGTCCGCTGCACGAGGAGGGTGTGCTCCTGATGGCGGATTGTGCCACCATCGAGGACATTCGCCGTGCGGTTGATATGGGCTTCGACCTGGTATCTACCACGCTCTCTCACGGTGTCGCCGCCATCGACTGCACCATGGCCGATGGCCCCGACCTGCCGCTCCTGCGTCAGGCGACCGAGGAATTCCCCGGCCTTCCCATCATTTGCGAGGGTCGCGTGCATACGCCCGAGGAGGCTCGCGCCGCGATCGATGCTGGCGCCTGGGCCGTTGTCGTCGGCACCGCCATCACGCACCCCACGAGTATTACAAGTTGGTTCAAGGCTGCGCTTGAGGCGTAAGACAGGCCTCGTATCCGCTCGGGGCGGTATACTCAATAAAGGCAATTGACCGCGCGGGATCCGGGTTGCTGGGTCCCGCGCTTGTTTTCGGGAGGCAGCACATGCAAAAGGGAGATGCCATGGATGCGGCGGAGCGCTCGGAGCGCATCCCCGATATCGTCATCATCACCGGAATGTCCGGATCGGGCCGCACGCAGGCCATGCACGTGTTCGAGGACATGGGCTATTTTTGCATCGATAACCTGCCTCCGCGTCTGATCGCCCAGCTTGCCGAGCTCGTCGGCATTAATACGGGCGTGGGCAGGCATCTCGCCGTCACCTGCGATTTGCGTAGCCAGGGACTGTTTGACGAGTTGCTCGATGCGGTCGCCGCGCTCGAAGAGCGCGAGATGAGCTGCGACATCGTGTTCCTGGAGGCTTCTGACGAGGTACTGATTCGTCGCTACAGCGAAAATCGCCGCCGTCATCCCATTGCCAAGCCGGGGGAGACTACGGCCGATGCGATTCAGCGCGAGCGCCTGCAGCTGCAGGGTGTGCGCGATCGAGCCGATATGATTATCGACACGAGCCGCCTACGCACCTCTGCGCTGCGCAACAAATTGCGCATGGCGTTCTCCGAGTTGTCCGACCAGCAGCTCATGGACGTTCACGTGTTCTCGTTTGGCTTTAAGCACGGTATGCCCGTCGAGGCGGACATTATGATTGACGTTCGCTTCCTGCCCAATCCGTTCTACGATCCCGAGATGCGCACCATGACCGGTCTCGATAAGAAAGTCTCCGACTTTGTTCTGGACCATCCCAAGACGCAGGAGTTCTGGAAGGCCTGGACGCAGCTGCTCGATACGGTCATGCCCGGTTATATCGCAGAGGGCAAGCCGCAGCTTTCTATTGCCATCGGTTGCACGGGCGGTCAGCACCGCAGCGTTGCCATCGCCGAGGCCACGGCACGTTATTTGGAAGGCGCCCAGTATCACGTGAGCATTTCCCATCGCGACCTGTCGCGCGCCAACACGAAAGCATAGGCCTGCATGTCGTTTACCGCCGAGGTGCGTGACGAGCTTGCGCGCTGCGAACCCGAATGTGAATACTGCGATTTGTCGACGCTTGCCGCCCTGACGCGTGTGAGCGGTACGCTTTCGTTGGCCGGCTCCGGGCGGTATCGTTTGACGGTCGCGACCGAGACGGGAGCCGTCGCGCGCACGATGATCACGCTGACGCATCGCATTCTTAAGCTCAAAACGGAATTCACCGTTCGTAAATCGGTCTTGCATAAGGTCCGTAACTATCTCATTACCCTGCCCGATCAACCCGACCTGGACAAGGCTCTGGTGCTGCTGGGCATTCTAGACCGCAGGGGAGGGCTCGTTGCTGGTGTTCCCCGACACATCGTTGCCCGTCCCTGCTGCAGGCTTGCCTACATCCGCGGCGCGCTCATCGCGGGCGGCTTCGTGGCCGATCCACGCGGCGATTTTCATTTGGAGATCGCGGTGCAGGGCGAGCAATATGCTAAGGGGCTTTGCGACCTGTTGGGGCAGATTGGGGTCCATGCTCGTGTTAATGCACGGCGGGGGTCATATGCCGTGTACATTAAGAGCGCCGAGGAAATCGAGCATCTATTAAAGCTGATTGGTGCCAAGCGCAGCGTTGCCGAGATTGAGGAGGCGCGCGCGGTCAAGTTGGTTAAGAACGATGTGAACCGTCGCGTGAACGCCGAGCTCGCCAACCAGACCAGAAGCGCCGGTGCTGCCCAACATCAGCTTGCGCTTATCGATGAGCTCGAGCAGCGCGGCCTTCGCGATGCGCTTCCGGATGCCTTGGCGGTCTTTTGCGACCTGCGCGAGCGCTATCCCGATCTGTCGCTGCGTGATTTAGGGGAGATGGCTGACCCTCCCTTGTCGAAGTCGGCCCTCTACCATCGAGTTTTGAGGCTTGAAAAGCTCATTGAAGCAAATCGGTAGTTTAAAGTATCGACTTATATACGGATTTAGCTGCTATTTTATTCTTTAAAACGTTTTAACGTAAATTTGATTTTCAATTTCGACTATTCTCGTGAAATTCAAGTCAAAAAAAAGGTATATTAGGCGAGTGGTTAGTTTGTGGGCCTCAACGGCGGGCGCTGTAGCTTGCGGGGGCCTTACGAAAGGAGACACAATGGCAGTAAAGGTTGCTATTAACGGCTTCGGTCGCATCGGTCGTCTGGCTTTCCGTCAGATGTTCGGTCATGAGGGCTCCGAGATCGTCGCTATCAACGACCTCACCTCTCCCGATATGCTCGCTTACCTGCTGAAGTACGACTCCACGCAGGGCAACTACGCTCGCGATCACGAGGTCGTTGCTGGCGAGGATTCCATCACCGTTGACGGCAAGGAGATCAAGATCTACAAGGAGGCCGACGCCAACAACCTGCCTTGGGGCGACCTCGACGTCGACGTCGTTCTCGAGTGCACCGGCTTCTACACCAGCAAGGCTAAGGCTCAGGCCCACATCAACGCTGGCGCCAAGAAGGTCGTCATCTCCGCTCCGGCCGGCAGCGATCTGCCCACCATCGTGTACAACGTCAACCACGAGACGCTGACCGCTGAGGACAACATCATCTCCGCTGCTTCCTGCACCACCAACTGCCTCGCCCCGATGGCCAAGGGTCTGAACGACTTCGCTCCCATCGT
>CATVTM010000017.1 GCA_958346935.1 uncultured Collinsella sp. | reverse complement strand
CGAGCAAGGTGCCTTGAAACGAGGCGGCATTGACCTTCTGGTCATGCCGCCGAAGCTGAAAGGCAGATTGCCGCTCTGGCGGGCTTGCAGCGTCGGCTGGTTACGCGGTTTGGTAAAACCGCGTAACCCTAAAGCTCCGTTACTTCAACGCTGTTGTAGACCTCGTCCCAGCGATCCATGACCAGGTGGCCGGTCTTGGGATCCATGGCGTTGAGCTTGCCGCAGGTATTGGCGGTCTTGAGCACGGTGACGTCGTCGGCACCAGCAGCAATGGCATGCGCAAAGCCGGCAATGGTCGAGTCACCGGAACCCGTCGCGTTCACAGCCTCAATCGCGGGAGTCTTGGCGCGGAACGCACGGCCCTCATGGAAGCCCACCGAACCGGCGGCGCCCATCGAGACGACAACCCAGGGAATACCGGCAAAGCGTCCATCGGCGGCAAGCGCCTCGCGCAGGGCATCGACATCATCGGTCGTAAAGGACGTCCCAAGAAGGCCGTTAATCTCGGTCAGGTTGGGCTTTACGAGCTCAGGCTTAGCGTCGGACTCCAGCGCGGCTTCCAGCGATGCACCCGAGGTGTCGAGCAGCACCTTGGCGCCCGCCTCCTCGGCGATCTTGACGAGCTCGGCATAGTAGCCGGCATCGACGCCACGCGGCAGCGAGCCCGAAAGCGTCACGACGTCCGCCTTCGCTGCAAGCTCGGCGAACTTGGCCGTAAAGGCCTCGAGCTCGGCCGGGGCGATCTGCGGGCCGCTCTCCAGCAGCTCGGTCTGATTACCCTCGTGCAGGATATTCAGGCAGATGCGCGTCTCACCGGCGATGGGCACAAAGTCGTTCTTGACGCCGTCGGCATCCATAAGCTCGGCCATATAGGCACCCATGTGGCCACCGAGCAGACCGGTCGCGAGCACGTCGTCGCCCAGCTGCAGCAGCACACGGCTCACGTTGAGGCCCTTACCGCCAGCGGTCTTTTCGGGCGTCACGCGGTTAACATCGTCGATGATCAGCTTATCGAGCTGATAGCGCGTATCAATCGACGGGTTCATGGTAACGGTCAGAATCATGTTGAACTCCTGTTTAGAAAACCGGCCCGCGCCCCCCTCACAGAAACGCGAGCCGTCAACGGACTAGTTAATTACGCCGGATACCCGCTAATCATGGTATTCGCCGCGGTCCCACTTCTCCAGGAACTCGTCAAAGAAGTGCGGGTCAGCCTGAGCCTCGGCGTCGGCCTTGTTGCAGGCATCGATCTTGGCGATCAGAGCATCGTGCTCGGGAGTCTTCTCGTAGGGCTCCTCCAGGAAGGCAAGCATGATATCGGCCATCAGGAACTCGCCGGTGATCTTGCCGCCAAAGCCCACGATGTTGGCGTTGAGCTCGCGACGGGCATACAGGGCAGAGGTCATGTCGCGGACCAGGGCACAGCGAGCGCCGGGAACCTTGTTGACGGCGTTGGTGATGCCGATGCCGGTGCCGCAAAGGGCCACGCCAAAGTCGGCCTTGCCGCTGGCAACAGCCTCGCCCACGGCCTTACCGTAGATGGGGTAGTGCGTACGGGTGTGGCTGTAGGTGCCGCAGTCGAGCACCTTGTAGCCAGCCTGCTCCAGGCGGTCGGCCAGATAGATCTTCTCGTCCGTAACGATATGGTCGCAACCGATTGCGATGGTCTTCTTCATCAGAACGTCCTTTCGTCTGAATTCACAAGTTGAGGTAGAAGTTCGAGTTCTCGGTGGCTCTCGTTAGGCCATCTTGTTGAGCATGTCGACACGGATCTGGTGACGGCCGCCGGCGTACTGGGCGCGCAGGAACTCGCGGGCGATCTTCTTAGCGACCTCGGTGCCCACAACGCCCGGGCCCATGGTGACCATGCGCGAGCCGTTGTGCTCGCGGGTCATGTAAGCGGAACGCTCGTCGGAAATGTTGGCGACGACCATGCCCTTGATCTTGACGGCGGCCATATAGGAGCCGACGCCGTACTTATCGAATGTAAAGCCCTGGGAATCCTTGTGCTCCAGCAGGTCCTTGGCAACGGCGGTCGCGGAATCGACAAAGTCCGCGGCAGGGGTCTCGGAATAGTCGACGACCTCGTGACCGTCGGCGATGAGCATCTCCTTGATGGACTCCTTCATCGACATACCGTCGGCATCGGAAGCGATTACAACCCTCATGACATCCTCCTTGAGAGATACGCAGGTGCGTAGTTTCTGTTTGGAAGTGTTGAATCGCGTTCAGGTCCGGGCATCTGAATGTGCGGTTCTTCACTGTTCATGTTTATTTGAACACATTCAAACAGTAACTGCAACAACTATTTGTTTATCTTTGTTCTTTTTTGAACAAATACCGTTCACGGATGATTGCTGACCGTTTGGACCGGGCACGGACGTAGCGACCATGTGTTCAACAAGCAAAAGGGCGGCCGAGAACGTGTCTCGGCCGCCCTTCTCACGGTTGATCTTCCAAAGATCGCTTTGCCGCCTACTCAGACTGCCCACTCTTCTTGGCATGTCTGGACGGAGCGCTCAAGAAACGACCCGTCAGATAGTTCGCGGGACCGGAGATATCGATCCCCAGCAGGGTGTGGCCTAGCCATAGGAACGCCACGAGCACCAGTAGAGGAATCACACACGAGGTCACGATCATCACGATGACGCCTTCGATGAGGTCGGTCACCTGCTGCACGATCTCGTCGGTCATCTGCTTGGCACCGCTGGTTACCGACGTGACCAGGCTCGATGCCCCATCAGTCAACTGCTCGAGCACGTTTTTGGACTCCGTGGCCTCGGATTTTTTCTTGTTCGATTTTGAGCTGGTCTCACCTGACTTGTCCGTGGCATCAGCCGTCTTTGCGGCATCGCTCGCCTTTTGCTCAGCTTGCTCGATACTTACGCGATACGTTTCATCGACCTTCTGCGACACCCATACGCTCGCGGGCACAAGCGCCATACCGATCACGGCAACTACCAGCACGCGTGTCGCCACACGGCGCAGGACAGCGCTCGTGCTCCAGCGCCCGTGAATGCCGAGCGACACCGCAAAGAGCACCAACGCAAACGGGATTAAGATGCCCAGGCCAACCGACCACAAAATCGTCAGCAGATATTTCTCTAGGTAGAGCACGGCAAGCACGATACCAAGGTTGCCCGAAAGCTGTGCGAGCTGCTCGGCAACCGGCGTTCCCGTATCACCCGGCAGCGCCGTAATACCCGCAGATAGAGCAACGCATGAAGCCGTGAGCGCCAAAACATTGCCCTTCTTTTGATCGATGACCTCGATGGTGGAGTCCCAAGTTTTGGTATCGGCGAAATGCGGACGAGCTACAAAGCCCGACAGCAGCGCCAGTACCACGAGCGCAACGATAAAGCCAATCTGCAGCTTTTTGTTTGCGCACACGACATCGGACAGGCTGGGCTGCAGCTCGGTTACCGTCGTGTGCTCGGTTATCTGAACAGGACGCCCATGAGCCATCTCGTGCGCGTCTCTTTTTTGTATTGACCCGTTATCCGGCATTTGGATACCTCCTCAGTCCGGCGTTTAATGCGAAAGGAAGTATACCCACCGAGCAAAAAACCGAACGGCAAGACGAACGGAGCGCACCAAGACTGTCCCCAATGACTATCTCGGGATGAGTTGCGGTGGAATAGGGATTGTTTTGCGCCCGCCGGCCCCTATTCAGTCCTTATTTCACCGCGACTTGGAGGAGGACAGAAAAAGCCCTGTCGCGGGTGCGGCAGGGCTTTTGGAAGGGAACTTGGTTGTGAGGGCTCGTTAGGCGAGCTTGGCCTCGAGCTCAGCGATGCGCTTGTAGGCATCGATGGTAAAGCGGGCCTGCTTCTCCAGGATCATAGTGGTCATGAGAGTGTCCTGAGCGTGAGCCATGATGAAGGTCATCTCCATCTCGCCACCGCCGGCCTCCTGCGAAAGCAGCTTGGTCTGCGTGTCGTGGGCGCCGATAAGTGCATCGCTGGCATCCTTGTGCAGCTGTTCGGCCTTCTCAAAGTCACCCTCGCGAGCAGCATCGAGCGCTGCAAGCAGATCGGTCTGGGCGTCACCTGCGTATGCGACAATCTCGAATCCAACCATCGAGATTTCTTCTTTGGTTGCCATATTGCGTTCCTTTCACATATGAACCAATGGAGAGCATCGCGTCCGGGCATACGCGCTGCGTTGTGTATGACAGAAACAATAACATTCAAACAAAAAAGAACAGCGCAAAACGTAATTTTGAGCTATGAACGGTCACTATTCGCCCGTGAACGGTTTTTAAACCAATCTGAACAATATCGAACACAATTAGCGGCAACCCAAACAGACCCGCGCCCTAGCGTACATCGCGCACCGTATCGCCCTCGACGAGCACGCCCGGAAACAGCATGTGCTCCACACCGGGTGCAGCGCCCTCGGCGCCGGCAATCTTGTCGACCGCCCACATGCCGACGCGTTTGTTGTCAAAGCGCACCGTGGTCAGGCGACGATCGGGCACGATATCGCCCAAACTATCGTCAACACCCACCACGCTTACGTCCTGGGGCACGCGCTTCCCGCGCGACTCGAGCCCACGGATGCAGCCATATGCCATGGCATCGTTGGAAGCATAAATGGCCGTACAGGTCGGATCGTCCGCCAGAGCCTGACCGGCAGCATATCCACTCTGCGCTGTCCAGTCGCCGCGCACGAGCTGCGGTGGCTCGATGCCATGCGCACGCAATGTCTCGCACCAGCCTTCCTCGCGCCGCATGCCCGAAAGCGATCGCTCGGGACACGAGATAAAGTGCACGGTCTTGTGCCCCTGCCCCAGCAAGTACTCGACCACTTGGCGCGAGCAATCGAACTGGTCGTTATCGACCGTTGAACAGAGCGGGTGCTCCAGCATGGTAACGAGCACCGTCTGCATACCGGGCAGCGGCTCAAAGGTGCCAAAGTCCGCCGGCATGCGGTTCATAATCACAACCATGCCGTCCACCGGCAGTGCGCTCATGCGCGACGATGCGCCCTCGAGGGTATACGGATGCCCGTCTACTTTAGTGAGAGTGATGGCATAGCCGTGCTTATCGGCGGCGGCGGCAAAGCCCTCCATACGGTCGAGGTTGCCGGTGCCGGTAATATTGAACATGGCGACGCCGACGGTCTTAAACTTACCGCGACGCAGCGATCGACCGGCAAAATTGGGGCGATACCCCAGCTCGCGCATGGCGGCACGCACGCGCTCCTTGGTCTCGGGGCGCACGCTGGGCGAATCGTGAACGGTGCGCGAGACCGTCTGTTCCGAGACGCCCGCGAGACGCGCCACATCCTTAACGGATACCGATTTTTTAACAGCGGCCATAGGTCGATCTTTCTATGTCAACGATGCCATTGGTGACACCCTACGCAGTCATTTTTAACGCCTTCAAGTATATCCAACGCCTCCCCCACCATACGCTCACCACCCAAAACCTACCGTTCACCGACATTTTTGCTTCCCCGAACAGCTTTTGTCGACCAAATGTTAACGTTGCCATTGTGCAAACACAGAGCCACCGGGCGGCTCAAACGTTTACGCGCAAGGAATCGACGGTCCACAGGCACAGGGGCCATCGGTTCGCGTCTTATTTTGTGTCGCAAAATGGCAACGTCAACATTTTGGCAACCAAACGTCAAAAGCTACCATCGTTGCCAACCCACCGACTCTTAGGAGCTTTGCATGGAGCAACTCATCGCCATCATCGAAAAGGGGCAGCCCTTTTTCAACGCGATCGCCCGCAACAAGTACCTCAAGGCGATCCGCGACGGTTTTATCTCCGTCATCCCCATCATCATCTTCTCGTCCATCTTCTGCCTGGTAGCCTCGGTTCCCAATATCTGGGGTTTCTACTGGCCCGATGACATCAACAACGCCCTATGGAAGTGCTACAACTACTCCATGGGCATCCTGGCCATCGCCTGTGCCGCCACCACGGCCAAGCACTTCGCCGACGCTCAGAACCGCGATCTGCCCAAGAACAACCAGATCAACTTCATCTCGTGCATGTGCGCGGCCATCATCGGCTTCTTGCTCCTTTCGAGCGACACGATCGCCACGGACGCTGCCAGCGGCTTCAACACCACCTACCTTGGTTCCAAAGGCCTGCTGACCGCCTTTATCGCTGCGTTTGTGACCGGCATCATCTACAAGTTCTTCATTAAGCGCAACATCACCGTCAAGATGCCCGAGCAGGTTCCGCCCAACATCTCGCAGACCTTTAAGGACATCATCCCCTTCTCCGTCTGCATCACCGTCTTTTGGGTCTTTGACATCGCCTTCCGCGCTGCTTTTGGCTTCTGCTTTGCCCAGGGCGTCATCCAGGTGTTCCAGCCCCTGTTCACCGCTGCCGACGGCTACATCGGCCTCGCTGTGATCTACGGCGCTATGAGCCTCTTCTGGTTCGTGGGCGTCCACGGCCCCTCGATCGTCGAGCCCGCCATCGCCGCCGCCCTCGTTGCCAACATGACCGACAACCTGGCTGCGTTCCAGGCCGGCCAGCACGCTTCCGCTGTCCTGACCCAGGGTGCCCAGTACTTCGTCGTCTGCATGGGCGGCACCGGCGCCACGCTCGTCCTGGTCTTTATGTTCTGCTTCCTGGCCAAGTCTCAGGAGATGCGCGCCGTCGGTAAGGCCGCCATCGTCCCCGTCTGCTTTGCCGTCAACGAGCCGCTGCTGTTCGCCGCGCCCATCGTGCTCAACCCCGTCTTCTTTGTCCCGTTTGTCTTTGCCCCGATCGCCAACATCTGGATCCTCAAGATCTTTATCGACTTCTTGGGCATGAACGGCTTTATGTACACCCTGCCTTGGACCGTCCCCGGCCCCATCGGCACCATCATGGGCCTGGGCTTCCAGCCGCTCGCTTTTGTGATGCTCGCCCTTATCCTGGTCGTCGACTTCGTTCTGTACTACCCGTTCTTCCGTGCCTATGACGCCCAGAAGTGCGCCGAGGAGGCCGAGATCTCCCAGGAGGAGCTCGCCGCCAAGAACGCCGAGAAGGCCGCCAAGCTCAACGATGCCTTCCAGGGCAAGGCTGACGCCAAGAGCGTTGCCGCCGGCGCTGCTGCCGAGGCCGTGAAGGCCGACTCCCCCGCCGCTGCCACCACAGAAGCTACAGCCGCCAGCGACCTCAACGGCAAGCGCGTGCTCGTGCTCTGCCAGGGCGGCGGTACCTCGGGCCTGCTCGCCAACGCACTGGCCAAGGCTGCCAAGGAGCGCGGCATCAATCTTGAGACCGCTGCCGAGGCATATGGCAACCACGTGGACATGCTCCCCGACTTTGACCTGGTCGTCCTGGCCCCGCAGGCCGCCAGCTACCTGGCCGACCTGCAGAAGGACTGCGAACGCGTGGGCAACAAGTGCGTCGCCTGCCGCGGCAAGCAGTACATCGAGCTCTCCCAGAACGGCGACAAATCTCTCGCCTTCGTCTCCGAGCAGCTCTCACTTTAGTCCGCTGTTCTAACGAACAGCGGCCGGCTCGACGCTGCGCGGCGCCCAGCCGGCCAGATTGCCGCTCAACTTCGGCGGCGCGACCACAAGGTCAGCGCCGCCTTGTTTCGGGGCAATCTGACTCGCCTGGACGCCGCTCGCTGACTTTGACTAGCTCTGCACCGTTTCCACTATTCAAATGATTGGATATTTCATCATGTCCGTTAATCCTGCTAGCGTCACCAACCCGCCTGCGCAGTTTCCCGAGGACTTTGTCTTTGGCGGCGCCACTGCTGCCTACCAGGTAGAGGGCGAGACCCGCACTCACGGTAAGGGCAAAGTCGCCTGGGACGACTTCCTGGAGGCCCAGGGCCGCTTCTCCCCCGATCCCGCTTCGGACTTCTACAACCAGTACCCCGTCGATCTGGAGCTGTGCGAGGAGTTTGGCATCAACGGCATTCGCCTCTCCATCGCCTGGAGCCGCATCTTCCCCAACGGTACCGGCGAAATCAACCCCGAGGGCGTGCAGTTCTACCACGACCTTTTCGCCGAGTGCCACAAGCACCACGTTGAGCCGTTCGTCACGCTGCATCACTTTGACACGCCGCTTCCCCTCTTTGAGAAGGGCGACTTCCTCAACCGCGAGACCATCGACGCCTTTGTGGACTTTGCCACCTTCTGCTTTAAGGAGTACGCCGACCAGGTGACCTACTGGTTCACCTTTAACGAGATCTGGGCCGACGCCTCCAACACCTACATCGAGGGCACCTTCCCCGGTGGCGTCAAGGCGCATCTGGCCGAGGCCTTCCAGTGCGAGCACAACATGATGCTCGCCCACGCCAAGGCCGTGCTGGCCTTCCACAACGGCGGTTTTAAGGGCAAGATCGGCGTCATCCAGTCGTTGGAGTTTAAGTATCCGCTCAACGAGAACGACCCCGCCGACATCAAGGCCGCCAACAACGAGCACGTGCTGCAGAACCAGTTTCTGCTCGACGCCACCTTCCGCGGCGACTATGCCCCCGACACCCTCGAGTGCGCCAACCGCCTGGCTGCCGTCTCGGGCGGCACCATCGAGATCCTGGACGAGGACCTCGAGATTATGCGCGAGGCCGCGCTCTACAACGACTACCTGGGCGTTAACAACTACCAGTGCCGCTTCTTGAAGGCTTACGACGGCGAGAACGACCTGCACCACAACGGTACGGGCGAGAAGGGCACTGGCCGTTGGCGCGTTAAGGGCATTGGCGAGCATGTGAACAAGCCCGGCATCCCCACCACCGACTGGGACTGGATCATCTATCCCGAGGGCCTGTTCGATCTGCTCGTCTACATTAAGCAGCACTACCCCAACTACAAGCAGATCTTCATCACCGAAAACGGCATGGGCTACAAGGACCCCTACAAGGACGGTTTTGTGGACGACCAGCCGCGCATCGACTACATCGAGCAGCACCTGCGCTGGCTGCTCAAGGCCATGGAGGTGGGTGTCAACGTGGGCGGCTACTTCCTGTGGAGCCTGCAGGACCAGTTTTCCTGGACCAATGGCTACAACAAGCGCTACGGCTTCTTCTACGTTGACTTTGAAACCCAGAAGCGCACGCCCAAGGCAAGCGCATACTGGTACAAGCATGTAGCCGAGACCCGTCGTCTGGACTAGCGGCTTGCGGCGAGCAAAATTGCTCCGCTCACATATCCTGTCCCCCATTTCTCAGCCGGGGGCGGCACGTCACACGGCGCGCCGCCCCCGGTCTCCTTGTTTTTGGCCGGGTCGGGAGCCGTTTGTCTCGATCTGTAACATCTAGCAGAGTTTTTGGGTCCTAGCTGTTACAGATTGAGATGAACGAGCCGAGCACGTCTACACCCGCAGGTCCTTTACGCTGGAACGCTCGACCAGCACGCCCGAAACGAGCGTACGGCTTCTGGAGCTCGGGGCTTCCAGACCTGCGACGACCTCGTTAAGCGCACGGATGCCCAGCTCGCGGTGGCGAAACTTCACAGACGTCAGAATCGAGTTGGGAATCGTCTTGTAGAGCTCATCGTCGAAGCCGATCACGGACACGTCGTCGGGCACACTGAGCCCTTTGTCACGTAGAGCCATCATCACGCCGTTTGCCATGCAGTCGTTAGCAGCGAGGACCGCCGTGCAATCGGGTTTATCGGCAAGCACAAGGCCCGCGGCATAGCCACTATCCGCATTCCAATCGCCCTGCAGAGGCTCGGGCGGCTCAATGCCACGCGCCTCGAGTGCCGCACGCCAACCTTTCATACGACACTGGCTCGACAGCGACTCTTGCTTACCAGAGACGAAGTACACGTTCTTGTGCCCGTGATTCAAGAAGCACTCGCACGCCATGCGCGCACCACCCTCTTGATCGTCACTGACGGTAGAGCAGGTAGGATGCTCCATCGGCGTGATAATCACCGTCTTGAGGTCCTTCGGTGCCTCAAACGTATCGAAATCATCGACCATCTGACGCAGGTTGAAAATCATGCCGTCGACGGGAAGCTGCGACATCCTACGCGCCGCTTCGGCAAGGGTCATCTTCTCCCCCGCCCGCTTTTTGATCATCGTGAGCGCAAAGCCTCGCTCTTCGGCGGCATCGGCAATACCGTCAATCATGTCCACGGCACCGCCCGACAAGTGAAACAGCACCACGCCGATGCACCCGTAACGGCCCAACTTGAGCGAACGCGCGGCGAAGTTGGGTCGAAACCCGAGCGCCTCCATTGCCGAATGGACCTTATCGCGTGTCGACTCTCGCACGCTATCGGGCTCGTTGATCACGCGCGACACCGTCTTGAGAGAAACGCCCGCGGCAACTGCTACATCGTTCATTGAGACATTTTTCTTGTCCATCGTTGCCACTACTTCTCCAGTCGGTTTTGCATCGCTTGTTTTTTGTGTTCTAGCATACACTACCTGCCCGACTGACAAATCAGCCGTTTATCGAACAATATCGACCGTTCACCCGTAAATCCTTGTTGCTCTTCCAAAAATGTCTTACGTTGTCATTAACGAAATGACAACGTTGTCATTTCGTTAATGCCTTCCTCAAGCAGGAAGGTTTCCGGGCAGTCCTGACCATCCATCGACGACCAGTTCCATCCACATACATCGCGCATCAAGCAGCAAAGGAGCTCTATGGACGCCATCGTAAAGATGCTCGAAAAGCATCAACCGTTCTTTGAGAAGATCTCGAGGAACATCTACCTCCAGGCCATTAAGGACGGATTCCTTGGGTGCATGCCCATCGTCCTCACCTCTTCGATCTTCCTGCTGATCGCCACGCTTCCCGGCGTGGTCGGCATCACCTTGCCCCAACCGCTCATCGACTGGTGCAACAAGCTCTACAACTTCACCATGGGTGTCATGGGCATCATGGTTGCCGGCACCACCGCCAAGAACTTTACGGCTTCCATGAACCGTCGCATGCCCGCCGGCAAAGTGCTCAACGACGGTTCCACCATGGTGGCCGCCCAGTGCAGCATGCTGCTGCTCGCAGTCACGCAGTTCACCACCAAGTTCAACGGCTCCGAACTTTCGGTCTTCGATTGCACCAGCATGGGTACGCGCGGTCTGTTCTCGGCCTATATCGCCGCGTTCATTACCGTGTGGGTCTATAAGTTCTGCGTCTCGCGCGATCTGACCATCAAGCTGCCCAAGGAGGTCCCGGGCGCCATCGCTCAGAACTTCCGCGACATCATCCCCTTTGGCGGCGCCGTCATCATCTGCGGCATCATCGATGTCATCGTGCGCAACCTCATGGGCGTTCCGTTCTCCGAGCTGCTTATCAAACTGCTCTCCCCGCTCTTTACCGCTGCAGAAACCTATCCTGGCCTTATCCTTATCCAGGCAGCCACCGCGTTCTTCTGGTTCATCGGCGTCCACGGCCCCTCGATCGTCCAGCCGGGCATCGACCCCATCCGTCTTGCCAACCAGGCCGAGAACCTGCAGGTTCTGCTGGCCGGTGGCCACCCCGCCCACTCCCTCACCTTTAACATGTCGCTCGTGGGTGAGTTCGGCGGCACCGGCGCCACGTTCATCGTGCCGCTTCTGCTGATTCTCTTTATGAAGTCCAAGCAGCTCAAAGCCGTCGGTAAGGCCTCGATTGTTCCTGTTGCCTTCGCCGTCAACGAACCGCTGCTCTTTGGCGCGCCGATGATCCTTAACCCCTACATGCTCATCCCCTTTGTTGCCGCCGGTTGCGTCAACGTGAGTGTTGCCAAGTTCTTTATCGATAACGTGGGCATGAACGGCTTCTCCTTCGTGGTGCCTTGGGCCACCCCCGCCCCCATCGGCATTTTCATCACCACGAACTTCCAGCTTATTGCCCTTGTATTTGTCGCGATCATCATCTTGCTGGATGCCATCATCTACCTGCCGTTCTTGAAGGCATACGATAAGCTGCTCTGCGACCAGGAGGCCGAGCGCGCCGCCGAGCTGGGTCTCGAGTCCGATGGTGCCGCCGCCATCGCCGCCGACGCCTCTGCGCCCGCTGTCGAGCAGGCTACCGCTTCCGTCGAGCCGACCGCCGCTGTCGCCGACAGCAAGCCTGTCGCCGACCAGTCCGAGCCCGCTGCCGATGCATCCGCCAAGAAGGATGTCGACGGCCTGAAGGTCCTCGTCCTGTGCGCCGGCGCCGGCACCTCTGCCATGCTTGCCAATGCCATCAAGGAAGGTGCCGCGCAGACCGGAGAGAACATCGCTTCCTCTGCCGGCGCTTATGGCCAGCACACTGCCATCATGGATCAGTACGACGTTATCGTGCTTGCCCCGCAGGTTCGTAGCTACTACAACGACATGAAGGCCGACACCGATCGCCTGGGCATTAAGCTGCTCGCTCCCCGCGGTAAGGAATATATCGACCTTACCCGCGATCCCGCCGGCGCCATTAAGTGGCTCCGCGAGAACCTCGACTAGGTTCCTCCCTCTGTTGGTGCCCGGATCCCCAGTTCGGGCACCTCTCCCTATTCGAATCCCACAGAAAGGATGACTCATGACCAACCCCATGCAGTTCCCCGACGGCTTTGTGTTTGGCGGCGCCACCGCTGCTTACCAGGTTGAGGGCGAGACCCGTACGCACGGCAAGGGCAAAGTGCCCTGGGACGATTTCCTGGCTGCTCAGGGTCGCTTCTCCCCCGATCCCGCAAGCGATTTCTACAACAAGTACCCGGTCGATATCGACCTGTGCCAGCGCTTCGGCATCAACGGTATCCGTGTCTCCATCGCTTGGAGCCGTATCCTCCCCAGCGGCACTGGTGAGATTAACCCCGAGGGTGTTGCCTTCTATCACGAGCTCTTTGCCACCTGCAATAAAGCCGGCGTTATCCCCTATGTCACGCTCGATCACTTCGATACGCCCGAGGCCTTCTACCAGGACGGCGGCGAGGGCTTCTTGACGCGCACGACAATCGACGCCTTCGTCGAGTACGCCAAGTTCTGCTTTGCCGAGTTCACCGAGGTCAAGCACTGGTTTACCTTTAACGAGATCCCCGCGACCGCCGAGGGCAGCTTTATCGTCGGCAACTGGCCGCACGGCGAGAAGTATCGCCTGGACAAGGCCTTCCAGCTCATGCACAACATGATGGTGGCCCATGCCAAGGCTGTCGTCGCCTTCCATGAGGGCGGCTTTGAGGGCGAGATCGGCATTGTCCAGAACCTGGAGCCCAAGTATCCCCTCGACCCCAACAACGCCGCCGACTGCGAGGCAGCTCGCATGGCCGATGTCATCAACAACCGCTGGGTACTCGACGCCACCTTCCGCGGCCACTATGCAGCCGACACCATGGAGGCTGCGACCAAGCTGGCCCATATCGCCGGCGGCGAGCTCGACGTCCGCGACGAGGACATCGCCGCGCTGACCGCCGCGCTCCCCTACAACGATTGCCTGGGCGTCAACACCTACAAGTGCCAGTTCCTGCGTGCCGCCGAGGGCGAAAATGACATCAACCACAATGGCACTGGCGACAAGGGCTCCTCGCGCTGGTTCCTCAAGGGCGTGGGCGAGTCATGCGTGCGTGAAGGCGTACCCACCACCGATTGGGACTGGATTATCTATCCCGAAGGCCTGTACGACCTGCTGCTGCGCATTAAGAACGATTACCCCAACTACAAGAAGATTTACATCACCGAGAACGGCATGGGCTATAAGGACGACTTTGAGGACGGCTTTATCGACGACGCCCCTCGCATCGACTACATGCGTCAGCATCTCGCGTGGATCCTCAAGGCAATCGACGGCGGCGTGAACGTCGACGGCTACTTTGTGTGGTCGCTGCAGGACCAGTTCTCCTGGACCAACGGCTACAACAAGCGCTATGGCCTGTTCTACATCGACTTCGAGACCCAGAAGCGCTACCCCAAGGCGAGCGCGTACTGGTACAAGAACGTCGCGGAGACCGGCCTGCTCATGGCCTAACTTTTGCCGCATACCCCCTGTCGGCCGCATGCGAATCCCTCCACGGGTTCGTATGCGGCCTTTTTGTTTTTGGTGGGCCCGAGCGGATCATTCGTCTCGATCTGTAACATCTAACTGGGATTTTCGGTCTTAAATGTTACAGATCGAGACAAACAGGAGTCCGGTCAAAAAATCTCAATCTGTAACACGTAGCCCACTTTCGACCGTCTACCTGTTACAGATCAAGACAATAAGATAGTCAAATCCGAACTTTCCAAGCAGTTATGAAGCATGGTTTCTAGTTTTCGGTATCACGAACATACTTTCGGTATCATTTAATGGTATTATGATATCGAAAGTATGTTCGTGATACCGAAAGGAGCCGCATGCGCCAGTTCGATTACACCACAGTCCCAGCGGAACTCGAAGCAACCCCAATCACCAATCTCCTTCTCTCGATATGCGAACATAAAGGCCGACAGCTTGTTCTGAGTCAAGTCAAACCCGAACTTCTATCGTCCCTTATGGAGGAAGCTAAGATCCAAAGCACCCAATCCTCCAACGGACTTGAAGGAATTGTTACCACCCAAAAAAGACTCAAAGCAATCATGGCGTATTCCGCCAAGCCAAGCTCCCGCGCAGAGGAAGAAATCGCTGGATACCGAGATGTGCTGTCGCTTATTCACGAGCAACACGATTCCATTCCCGTAACGCCATCGGTCATTTTGCAGTTGCATCGTGACCTCATGGCGCACACGGCAATCTCGTATGGAGGCCATTGGAAGGATAGCGATAACGAAATCGTCTCCATTGACGATCAAGGTAATCGATTTGTGCGCTTTAGGCCCCCTTCGGCTCTAGCAACCCCGGGACTTATTAAAGAAGCCTGCCAGTCCCTCAACGATGCTTTA
The DNA here is from genome assembly GCA_958346935.1 of uncultured Collinsella sp. GTDB lineage: Bacteria > Actinomycetota > Coriobacteriia > Coriobacteriales > Coriobacteriaceae > Collinsella. The sequence continues at coordinate 16,576 of CATVTM010000017.1, read as the reverse complement.
TCTCGCCAAGTTTGCGATCCCCTCCTTATATCGCTCCGCTTTATCTTCGATTTTGTCAGCATTCATCCCTTCAACGATGGCAATGGCAGGATGAGTCGGCTCCTTACAACGCTGCTGCTCGAAAAGACTGGATACGACGTTGCGCGTTACATCAGCATCGAACGACTTATTGAAGACAACAAAGCGCTTTACTACAACGCCCTCGCTGCAAGCTCCACCGGATGGAATGAAAATCAAAACACCGAAGCACCCTTTATCCGTTTCATGCTCGGAACAACCCTGGCCGCCTACCGACAGCTCGAGCAGCGTACCCTAATTGAATCAAGCACTCGTCCCATGTCGAAGCAAGCGCGCATCGCCGTTCTATTTCAACAGAGACCCGGCGTCATTAAGAAATCAGACATCCAATCCAACTGCCCCGATATCAGCGAGGTTACCGTTAAACGAACCCTCAGTCGGCTTGTTAGTTGCAGCGCAATCGAAAAAACAGGGGCGGGTCGTTCGACGGGCTACATACTCAAAGACGTCCATGCTCTAGAACTATTCTTGCAATCCACAATACCCGATAGCGAGGCCGCAATAACAAAAGAGGCTCCAAAGGATAAGCTCCTTGAACGTGTAAGCCACGCCGAGGATGAAAGCAGAGAGGGGCTCTATGAAGACTACGATTCATTCTCAAAGGACATAAAGACGAAATACGGAGTCTAGTCATATCCCAGAATAGCCTCATCCTTGTTGCCCAAAATTATTTGCGTGTCATTGTGAAGCGATAATCCCCGCGCCGGCAGGGGCAGAAGTATCGCCTGCCGATCTTGCTGGAGTCGGCGATCAGATAGCGCGAGTCGGCCTTGCTAAAGGCGAGCTGCTGGATGCGGCCCTCTTCCATGTTGGATGTAGACACGTCGCCGTCCAGAATGCCGTTGGCACCGATAAACGCCGCGTCGATGCCCAGCGCACGCAGGGCATCCTCGGCTGTTGGTCCCACAAAGGCGGCGGTGCGGCGACGGTACATGCCGCCCACGAGGCACAGGTCGCAGTCTTCGCGCGCCTCAAGCAGGTTATAGACCGAAAGCGAATTGGTCACATGGATGGAAGGTAGCTTGTCGGTGACTCGGAGAGCGCAAATGCGATCTCACGACGGTTGCGCTCATTGTCTCAATTGGATACTCAACGAAATACGGCCCCGCAGCTCAATAAGCTGCGGGGCCGTACTATACATAGACGAATCAACGACGGAGTGCATCAACTATTTGGCCAGCTCCTGAACGATCCAGTCAATTGCACCTTCGGGATCGTTGGTAAGGTCGATATACTCCTTGCCCCTTGTGGTGAGCAGTTTAATTCCAAGGCGATCGGTATCAGCCTTCATAGCGTCATAGTACATGCGTGCCTGGGGCGCCAGAACAATCACGTTGTACTGATCCATCGTCTCATAGTGGCTTCCGTACGCACCGGACTGAGAAACCAGATCGATACCCTTAGCAGCGGCACCTTCGCGAAGAGCATTTGCCAAGAGAGTCGAAGTGCCGGCACCCTGGCAAAGCACAAGCACGCGGATCTGCTCCGCCTTGTCCTTTACCGCCTCGAGAGCTTTTGCGACATTTTCCTGTGCGGCAATAGCATCTGCATCCGAGTTTCCTGCAGTCTCCTTTGCAGACTCTTCCAAACAAAGCTGATGGTCATACGCCTTGCAGAACGGATAGTAAATCACAAAGTCAACGACCAACAGCACTGCCATCAATACGAGAGAACGCAGATCGAGACCCGTGGTGAGGAACGCACCAATTGGGCCGGGAAGCGCCCACGGCATGGTATACATGGGGGCGTTCATTCCAATGACGTCAATGAAAAATTTACCGATAATGGCGTTGACCATAGGAGCCACTAGGAAGGGCACGAACATATAGGGATTGAGAACAATCGGCATACCGAAGATAACGGGCTCGTTAACTCCAAAAATCACCGGGATAATCGATGCCTTGCCCATGGCTTTAAGCTGCTTGGAGCGCATAAACATGATCAGGATAATAGGAACGATGAACGTGCAGCCAGAACCGCCCAGACCGCCGATGAAGCTTGTAAAGTCCTGCGTGAGAGCAATTGACGGGTGTCCACCTGCTTGGAAAACCTCAAGATTGGTAACGGTATTGCCGTAGAGCGCAGCATTGATCGGACTCATGACAACCGAAGCACCGTGGATACCCATAAATTGGAAAAGCGCGACCGCGCCTTCGATAAGCGCCATGCCAGGATAGGTGTCGACCGCGGAGAACAGCGGCGAGATGAGAGCGGATACCAAATTGGCGAACGGCACAGCAAGCAGCTTGCGGCTCGCAAGATCGATAAAAGCGCACGCAAGGATCGAAAACCCAAATGCAAAGATATCGCGAAAACTCTGCGCAATAGAGCCAGGGACCTCTTTGGGAAGCTTGATCGTCACATTATGGCTAATGCACACCTTATAGATATTAACGGTCAAGAATGCGGCTACGAACGCAGCGAGAAAACCCTTGGTTCCCATATAGCCGGTTTCAAAAACAGATGTATCTGCTCCGCCAATCGAGACAACATCGTTCGTCACCGATAGCAAGAGCATGCCGCACATGGCACAAACCATGCACGAGGTGGGGTTGAGAGATTTACCCGAAGGCATGCGACGGTTCATCGACATGGCAAGTGAGCTCGCCGTGGTGCCGGCCACCATAATGCCAAGAAGTCCCATGGTATATGCATAGATTTTATTGAAGAAATCCAGCACCTCAGACGGAAGCGTGATGCCTACATAGGCAGGGAGCGTCGAAAGAAGAAGGAACAGGCTCGAGAACAGCACAATTGGCATATTCGAGAGAAAGCCATCCTTAATCGCCACCAGATAAATGTTCCTCGAGATTTTGTCGAAGAGGGGCTGGTGTTTTTCAAGGAATTTGACGATAGCGTCCATAACACATCCTTTCATGATTCCCGGGCACACAACGATTTATCCGGACTCAACCGTCGTCGTCCCCGTTTGTATCCACTTATGTAAGTGAATACGTTCTTGTGCGAAATGTAATATCATTTGCGCGATTTGTCATAACCAATTCTTTTTCCGCTTTGTCGATATGTCAAGAATTCAAATACTTATTCGGTGAACGGTAGTTGATTAATATAAGGTTTTCCCAGCTAAAGGCTATTTTTTCCGAGCAGTACAATAAGTTTGCAACCGTTCACCGATTGGATATAACATATTGAATATATTGTTGTAACAATATTAGAGACAATGTCACAAGCCTGTCGTTCTAGTCAAAGGAAGTAACAATGCCCAAACGATTACTGAACATGTCCGCATCCGATTTTGCCGCCACGTCACCCATGGATCTAAAACAGGCAATTCTGGCTTCCGAGGGACGTACCATCATGGCGGAAAACGTACCCTCTTCCCAATTTCTCGGCGGCGTTACTAATGCAGAAATCGAACGTGCCGCAGGTGCCGACCTGCTTCTGTTTAACGCGCTCGATGTGTTCGATCCAGTTATTGCCGGTATTCCAGATGATCTCAATGAAAACCCGGTCACTTGGGTGAAGCGAGCATGCGGAAGGCCCATTGGCGTCAATCTGGAGCCAGTTGATAACGAGGCAGAGATGTCTGAATCCCGAACGGAAATCCCCATGGGTCGTCGCGTCTCTCCCAAGACCTTAGAAAAGGCTAACGAACTCGGATTTGATTTTATCTGCCTGACGGGCAACCCTGGAACCGGCGTCTCCAACGATGCAATCGCCCATTCGATTAAACTCTCCAAAGAGCATTTCAATGGCCTGGTCATAGCCGGAAAAATGCATGGAGCGGGCGTTGCGGAACCTGTCATGACGCTCGAAATTGCGCGCAAGTTTGTTGACCTCGGCGTCGATATCCTTCTCGTGCCAGCCCCCTACACCGTCCCTTGCTTCCAAGAAGCAGACCTGCGCGCCATCGTAGACTTAGTACGATCCCACAACGTAGGCAAGTCAATTGAAGAGAAGGTTCTCGTCATGGCGGCGAACGGGACGAGTCAAGACTCCTGCGACAGCGAGACCATTAAGAAAATAGGCCTTGCAGCAAAAGCAGCCGGCGCTGACCTCCAACATATCGGGGACTCCATGAACGGTATTTGCCTGCCCCAGAATATCTTCACGCTCGGACAAGCCCTTCGTGGATACAGGCATCAGATCGTCATGCTGAGCCGCTCTGTGATACGTTAAGGTTACCTTGCCCACGTTACATCCCGACTGAGGCAACCATCAGGTATAACCAACATGCAAACTGAGGCTCTAATGCTCGATACACACGAAAAACGGCCACTCTATTTACAGCTCACCGACGCGCTGCTCAAGCAGATCGTCGATGAATATCAAGCAGACGATAAACTTCCAACAGAAATGGAACTCTGCGACGAATACGCCGTAAGCAGAACAACCGTCCGACTTGCCATGAGTGAGCTGGAGCGTCGTGGAAGTATCTATCGAATCCAAGGTAAGGGATCGTTTGTTGCACCGAAACGCGTTAGCGAGCTCAATTCACTTTTAGACTTTGACTTTGCAAGCCATTGCGATGGCGTTGATCCGGATGCCATCACCAAACATTTCGGCGGCCTCACATCAGGTCGTCCAATTTCCGTAATGATGCTCCAACAATTTGGATGTCAAAGTCGCGATGAAATTCAGCGTCTTGAATTGACCTACGAACTTGAAGGCAGCTTCATAGGCGCTGATACGTTCTTCATTTCAAAGTCGCGCGTTCCGAATAACCAGTTAGATTTTCAGGCATTTAGCAGAATCATGGACGACTTGTCCAAGTCTATCCAATCTGTTAGGGAAAGCTATAGAGCACGTCAGCTTAGCGATTCCGAAGCCAGTAATTATGGTGTTGCAAAACTTCCGGTCATCGAACTGACTCATTATGCTTACGACTCCGGAGGCAAACTAATCTCAATTGTCTGCCGCACCGTCTTAACTGGGCGGGTCCCTTATCAAAACTTTATTTTCAAGTCCTAATGTTCTTTTTCTTTTGTCTCGATCTGTAACACGTTGCCGAGTTTTTAAGTCCTAACCGTTACAGATCGAGACAAACAAGGTAGACCACGCCGAATTGTCTCAATCTGTAACACTAAGACCGGTTTTGGACGTCTAGATGTTACAGATTGAGATGATTTGATAGTGGAGTCCTCATTTGCGCGTCATATCGCGTAGCGCTGACGCGCTGGTTTCCACAATGACAGGAGGTAAAAGTCCTCCCGCATCGCCCGTTGGCAATCCCGTAGCGCTAGCTAGCAAATGACCTGCGTATGCTCCTCGATGGCGGCACGATCTTCGGCGGCGATGCCCGGCTCGCACACCACGGCGTCCAGGCTGTCCAGACGGCAGAAGGTGTAGAAGTCGCGCTTGCCAATCTTGCTGGAATCGGCGATCAGATAGCGCGAGTCGGCCTTGCTAAAGGCGAGCTGCTGGATGCGGCCCTCTTCCATGTTAGACGTAGACACGTCGCCGTCCAAAATGCCGTTTGCGCCGATAAAGGCTGCGTCGATTCCCAGTGCGCGCAAGGTGTCCTCGGCCGTGGGGCCCACAAAGGCGGCAGTGCGGCGGCGGTACACGCCGCCCACCAGGCACAGTTCGCAGTCTTCGCGCGCCTCGAGCAGGTTAAACACCGAAAGCGAATTGGTCACAATGCGCAGGCGAAACGCCGGCAGCATCGAGGCCATCTGCTCAACCGTGGTGCCCGTGCCCAAAAAGATGGTCGAGCCTTCCTCGATAAGCTCCACAGAACGGCGCGCAATCTGCAACTTTTCCTCGGCATGCTTTGTGCGCTTTTCGCTGTGCGAATACTCATGGCGCAGCATAGCGTGTGGACGGCTCTGCGCACTGCGGGCTCCGCCGTGCACGCGCTCGATCTCGCCCAGGCTCGCAAGCTCCTCAAGGTCACGGCGGATCGTCATATCCGAGACACCTAACGCATCCGAAATCTCCTTGACCGAGACCGTTCCCTGTTCCTCGAGCAGCTGCCGAACCTTATCCTGTCGCTCCGCTTTAATCACGATGAGTCCTCGCTGTTCCACGCTCACGTCAATTCAAACAATAACGAACAAATTGTATCAGACTCGCGCGCGTCAGAAATGAACGCCGCACAGCTCCAATCATCACTTTTTTGAGAAAAATTCCCCCTGCTTTAGTGGGGTGTAGTGATAATCTCGCCTGTTCGCGCTACAGTTTGTCCGAAATACCTCGATGTTAGGAACCAAATGATCACTTCCGAGCTTTTCGGCACCGCGCCGTGCGGTACCCCCGTTCATCGCTACACCCTCAACGGGCCCGAGATCTGCGTTCGCATTATGGACTATGGCGCCACCGTGCTGGGCATTGACGTACCCGACATCCCCGGTAACGTACGCGATGTGGTGCTGGGCTTCGATAAGCTCGAGGATTACTTTGACAACCCCGCCTGCTTTGGCGCGACCATTGGCCCCGTGGCCAACCGCACCGCGGGCGCCACGATCACCATCGACGGCACGGACTGGCACATGCCGGCCAACGAGGGCGCCAACAACCTGCACAGCGATCTTGAGCACGGACTGCACAAGCGCGTGTGGGATGTTGAGCTCGACGAGGTCCACAACGCTGTTCGCATGACTACCTCGCTTGAGGACGGCGAGCTGGGACTGCCCGGCAACCGCACGTTTACGGCCGTGTTTACCGTAACGCCGACGGGACGCTTCCGCATCGAGTACAACTGTGAGAGCGACAGCGCCACCTACGTGTCCATAACCAACCACACGTACTTTAACCTCGCCGGCCACAACGCCGGCATGGACTGCGAGCACTTCTTTGTGGCCAACGCTGCTCACTACCTGCCCATCGACGAGCAGAACATCCCCACCGGCGAGATCGCTCCGGTCGAGGGAACACCGTTTGACTTCCGCGAGCTGCGCCCCGTCGCCCCCGGCATGGAAGCCGACGACCCGCAGATTAAGCAGGCCCGTGGCTACGATCACTGTCTGTGCATCGATGGCTATCAGTACGGCCGTAATCTGCGCCGCGCCATGCACGTCGAGGAGATGTGGACCGGTCGCGAGCTGGACTACTACACCACCGCTCCGGGCGTACAGCTCTACACCGGCAACTGGCTGGGCGACGAGCACGCCAAGGACGATGCTAACTATGGCTGGGGCGCCGGCTTTGCCCTCGAGGCCGAGATGTACCCCGACACGCCGCACCAGCCGCTGTTCCCGCAGGGCATCGTGGGCCCGGGTCACCCCTACAGCAATGTGATTGAGTACCACTTTATGAGGCACTAAGCCCACAACGCGACATATCGCACTACAGCGCCCGCCGGCACCACCGCCGGCGGGCGCTTTTCATCTTTTGGGCTCATTTTCGCTGTGACTGTATGAGTGACATATCAAAACTATACCCATTTACTACGTTAAGCCCGGAATGCTCGACCATGCACCGGTTTTTGTTACATTCGCGAGCCGTTTACCTGCGGTTTTGTTTATCTCAAATTCGACATGCTCGACGATAGCCAATCAAACGTAGTAAATGGGCATAGTTTTTGACAAGCGGCATCGCGCGCCCCTCGCATGGGCAAAATGATCCGTTTTCCTCCGTCCCCAAGGGATCAGTTGAACAGATTGCCAATGGGGTCGGGGGCGGAACTGGGAAGGTAGCGGATTTCTAGCTCTATGCCGAGCTCTTGCAACTCTTTGAAGGCGGCGATGTCCGCATTGTCTACGGCAACGGCAGGCGTAACGGGACGCTTGCCCTCCCCTGCCTGCATACGGCCGATGCTGATCTTGGCTATTGGCACGCCGCCCTTAACCAGCGCGAGTGCATCGGAGGGTGAGGCCACCATGATCAGAATCAATTGGCGCGGCGTTGCGGTATGAATGATGTCGATGGTCCTTTGCACCGAGAAGAACCGTGTCCAGACGCCATCGGGCACCGCGACCCTCATAGGCGCCCACTTGCGCGAATCCGCCGCAATCTCGTCGTTAACGATCAGGACGAGGTTGGAACCAACCGCCTCATTCCACAGCTCAACGTCTTGCCCGTAAATAAACCGATCATCGATGCGCGTGAGAAGAATCTTGGGTTGAATCATCACTGCCCCATTCTGCTTGAGACCCGTAAGAGCAAGACATCACGTCTCCAATATTAGTGCATTTAAAGTGAGAAAAGCCGTCAGAACACTTGCGCGGATGTGCGATGTCCCGTATCATAGACAGCCGTTGACGCCTCAGTTGCGTCACCACATGGCCGCCAGCGTAGCTCAGTTGGTAGAGCACCGCTCTCGTAAAGCGGGGGTCACCGGTTCGAGCCCGGTCGCTGGCTCCATTGCATTAGTGCAGCTCAGAAGCATAAATGCTTCTGAGCTTTTTTGTTTTCTAGACTCCGCGACACTCCGCAAAGGGGTGAAAAAGGGGTGAAATATTTTTCTATGTTTTTTCACCCCCAACCATCTTCATGTAACCTTCATCAGTTAACGGCCCCGTACCTTGAACATATTGCGTCCAAGTTACGGGGCCGTCACAAATAATAGAATTATACGAAGTAGCTTCGATTAGAGGAGAGCTGTCATGTCAGAGGCCCAGGCAAAAGCCAACGAGAAGTACCGCAAGGCCAACGTCAAATCTTTCAACGTCAAGTTCTTCCCGGCCGATGCCGACGTCCTGGCGTACTTCCAGGCCAAAGAGAACCGCAACCAGTACATCAAGGACCTCATCCGCAAAGATATGGAACGTTCAACGACCGACCGGCAAGATGAGTAAACCCAAAATGGCAACAAGTGCCTTTTGAAGCGCAATTTATATTTTCGCCCCCATCCGCCCACAACAATTATTCATTACTGAGCTATATAGGTGAGTCACCGGACTTCCCTCCCCTACAATCGAAAGCGATGGATTTCGATACAAGGAGGCCAGATGGCCGGTAAAAAATCTGACGCGGAGTCATTCGCCAGCAGGTGGGCGAACAAGGGAAATGAGAACCAGGACACCCAGCGGTTCTGGATCGACTTCTATCAGAACGTCCTGGGCGTTGAGGATGCAGTCTCGAGGCTCGAGTTCGAAAAGCCCGTCTCCACCGACGCGAGCACGCATGAGGGCTATATCGACGTCTTCATACCATCAGCCAAAACCCTTGTCGAACAGAAGTCGCTGGGAATCGACCTCGCCAAGGAGGAGACGCGCCAGGGCCGCAAGGTGACGCCCGCGAAGCAGGGCAACGCCTACGCCCAGGGTATGCCGCTTTCCCAGCAGCCTCGCTATATCGTCGCTTGTAATTTTGCGGAGTTTTGGGTCTTCGACCGTGAGCGGGACTCGCTATGCCGGGAGCCTCTTTTCAAGTTGCCGCTCGCGGAGCTCCCCAAGAACCTCGCAGCCATTCAGTTCCTCAAGGGCGGGGCGGAGGCCCCGGCCACGATCTCCCGCGCCGTTTCCGTCGAGGCCGGCAAGATCATGTCGAAGCTCCATGACCAGGTCGCCGAGGCGTTCGATGATCCCGACACGCCCGAGAATCACCATGCGCTCTCCGTGCTCATGACGCGCCTCATGTTCCTCATGTTCTGCGAGGACTCGGGGCTCGTAGCCCCCAACGCCTTCCGTGACTACGTCGCCCACTTCTCGGCAGGCGATCTCAGGCGCGGCCTCAAGGACCTGTTCGTCTGGCTCGACACCAAGGATGAGGACCGCGATAAGTACGCCGAGCCTTGGTTGAAGAAGCTGCCCTACATGAACGGCGGCCTCTTCCGCGAGAAGACGGAGATTCCGCCCCTGTCCGAGAACTTCCGCCATACGCTCATCGTCGAGGGGTGCCAGGAGTTTGATTGGTCGGGCGTGAGCCCCACGGTCTTCGGCTCGATTTTCGAGGGGGCGCTGTCACACGACCACCGCCGCGCAAACGGCCAGCACTTCACGAGCCCCGAAAACATCCACAAGGTCATAGACCCGCTCTTCCTCGACGGCCTCAAGGCCGAGTTCGACGAGGCTTGCGCCAAGCCCGTCGCGGGCGGCGCGAGGACCCGTGCGCTCAAGGACCTTCACGAGAAAATCGGTGGCATCTCCATCCTCGATCCCGCTGCCGGATCGGGTAACTTCCTCACAGAGAGCTATCTCTGCTTAAGGCAGCTCGAGAACCGTATTCTCTTCGAGCTCCAGGGCGTGCAGGCGTCAATCAGTTTCGAGGAATCCGGAGACCGAGATGTTCTGGTGAGCCTAAGGAACTTCCATGGCATCGAGCTGGAGGACTTCGCCTGCTGCGTCGCCCGAACAGCGCTCTGGATCGCTGAGAAACAAGCAGACGCTGATACGGCAAAGGTGACGCAGCGCGTCTACCAAGAGCTTCCGCTCACGGATTATGAGGACATCGTCAACGCCAACGCGCTGCGTACCGACTGGAACGACGTCGTCGCGGCTGATGGGGTCGACTACGTCCTCGGAAACCCGCCGTTCCTGGGTCAGGCCATGCAGTCAAAAGAACAATCGAATGATGTTTCCTCGCTGTTCGATGGGTTAAGCAATGCGGGAAAACTAGACTATGTGGCTGGCTGGTTTAAAAAGGCGGCTGACTATTCCAAGGGAACCAACATTCGATGCGCTTTCGTTTCTTCGAATTCCATTTGTCAGGGCGAATCAGTGGGATCCCTTTGGAAGGTTCTTTCCGAAGCGGGCTGCGTGATTAATTTTGCGTATACGACGTTCCTTTGGGATAGCGAGGCTTCAGATAAAGCGGGCGTGATGTGCGTTATCGTTGGCTTCTCGATGTTTGAAGACGGCCATAAAAAGGTCTTGTTTGGCACTGATGGGCCTATGTTCGCTTCTCATATCAATGGATACCTAAAGAGCGCTCCAGACGTATGGATTAAGAACAGGAAAAAGTGTATTAATCGGCGCGGCTGCAAAGTCACGCAGGGGAGTCAGCCTATGGAAAATGGGCAGCTTCTCTTTTCGGTTGAAGAAAAGAAGCAGTTCCTGAGTAGATATCCAGATTGCGAAAAGCTATTCCGCCCCTTCGTTGGAAGCCGCGAGTTTCTGAATGAAACCGACTTCTCACGCTACTGTCTCTGGCTTGACGGAGTTAATCCTGCGGAGTATACGAACAACACTGAAATAATGAAACGTATCAGAGCCGTTCGTGAGTATCGCGCATCAAACAAAATACCGAGAATCCGCAAGACCGCTGGTAGCCCGCAACTATTTACGCAGATTAGGCAGCCGGAGAACGACTACATCATAATTCCTAGAGTTTCGTCCGCACGGCGGAAGTACATTCCTATTGGCTATGTCTCTAGAAGAGTGGTGGCGAGTGACGCCGTTGTAATCGTTGACGGAGCGAGCATGTTTGACTTCGGTTTGCTCATGTCGCAGACACACAATGCCTGGATGAGAACCGTTGCCGGTAGGTTGAAAAATGACTACCGATATGCTCCATCCGTGTACTACAACTTTCCCTATCCAGATGCTGACCAAGACGCCATCAGCGAAATTGAGGAGCGAGCGAAAGCCGTTGTAAAGGCTAGATCCAATTACCCTGATTGCTCCTTGGCAACACTGTATGGAGCCGATTCGTTCTTCCTGTTCAACGATTTAGTTAAGGCTCATTCTGATTTGGACGCGGCCGTTGAGTCTGCATATGGCATGAGCTTCGATGGCGACGAAGAAAAGATCGTTGCCCATCTGTTCAGTCTTTATGCCGAAAAAGTTGGTGAGAAGCGTGAGGAGAAACATTCCAAAGCCAAAAGAACGAACGGAATTATCTGTGTTGGATAGTGTTGGGGAGGGTATTGGGGACCTAAAGGCCGAGGCTGATCGGCAGGAGGAAGAAGCCCAGAGATATGCCATTGCTTTCCTGAAAAAGGTGATGAGGCTGAAGGGCGTGGCGATCGAGCGCGACCATTTCCTCCGTTCTGAGTTCCGGAAGCGAGGCGTCTCGGAGGAGCGAGTGGAGCTCGCGATTTCAGCAAGTCCGGCTGCCGCTGGGGTGGATTCCAGCCTTGTCGACTCCATCGCCATGGACGTTATTGATTTCGAGACGAAGAAATCGACCGTTCTTTCGTTCTCCGCGGGATTACCCGGCGGGTTAGCGATGCTCGGAACGATCCCGGCGGACGTGACGCAGTACTATGTCCACGCCTTTCGAATCATGCAGAAACTGGCGTATCTCTACGGCTGGCAGTCCTTCATCGACGATTGCGACGAGATGGACGATGAGACCTTGGCGGCTTTTGCCCTTCTCCTGGCCGTGATGGTCGGAGTGAGCGGGGCCAACTCCGCGTTGACGGCGTTTTCCAAAACGGTCCAGTCGAATATCGCCAAGAAGGTCGCCAACAAGGCTCTTACGCAGACAAGCTACTACCCGATCATCAAAAAGGTTCTTGCCGGAATCGGCGTCAAAATCACCAAAAGCAGTTTCGGCGACGCGGTGAGCAAGGTCGTTCCGGTCGTCGGCGGTCTCGTCTCGGGAGGCCTCACGTTCGTCAGCCTCAAGGGCGGGTCGAGGAGACTTGCAGGGGAGCTCAGGTCATTGCCGCAGGCGACAGGTCCTTTGACCGCAGCGGCGGTTGATTCTTTTACTGATTTTGCCGAAATGAAGGGGATGACGAGCGATGACGATGCCCAAATGGCATGAGACCATGCGGCCCATCCTTGAAGCGCTGGCGCATGTCGATGGATATCTGGCAGGCACCGACCTCCAGGATGCCGTGGCGATCGAATTCGACATGACCGATGACGAACGGGCCGAGCGTCTCAAGAGCGGCCAGTCGAGACTCTACAACCGCGTGTACTGGGGTATCACCGATTTGGAGAAGGCTAAGCTTCTGGAATACGGCGAGAAGAAGGGAACCTACCGTATCACCGATGCCGGCAGGACGTACCTCTCTGATTATCCCGGACCCATTACAGCCAAGGGTCTCTATGAGAACTGCACGGCATTCAAGAAGTGGAAAGACGGCTATCAGGCCGCAAGCAAGGCCAAAAACGCTTCAGAGCCCGAGGGCGTTTCGGCGCTGGAGGACCAGGAGTCCCCTCAGGAGGCGATGGAGTCTGCCTACGGCGAGATTCGCGACGCGCTCGCCGACGACCTCATTTCGATCATCATGGGAAAAGATCCGTATTTCTTCGAGCACCTGGTCGGAAAGCTGCTCGTGGCGATGGGTTACGGCGAGAGCCTGGACTCCCGTGCCGACGTCACCAAAAAGAGTGGTGACGAGGGGATAGACGGCGTCGTCCGTGAGGACCGACTCGGATTCGGAACCATCTGCTACCAGGCTAAGCGGTGGGATCCGCAAAGGACGGTCGGACGGCCGGAGGTTCAGGCATTCGTCGGGGCGCTTTCCGGAAAGGGCGTATCGAAGGGCCTTTTCATCACCACGGCTCGCTTCTCCAAGGATGCCCGCAAATATGCTGAGGGCCTCCTGGGGCAGACGGTCGTGCTCGTCGACGGCCCCGCGCTCGCCGGCCTCATGATCGACTACGGCGTCGGCGTGAGCACGAGACAGGTCTACGAGATCAAGGCCGTTGACACCGATTTCTTCGACGAATAGCGCGTGTCTGCAATGCGCCTCTACCGCGCGCCCTTCCGCCCGTTGCATTTCGAGCAGAGCACCTGCAGGTTGGATGGAACGGTCTTGCCGCCCTTCGCGACCGGCACGATATGGTCGACGTGCAGGCCCACGCCGTCCGGCATGTATTTCCCGCATATCTGGCAGGTGTAGTTGTCCCGGCGGGCGATCTGCTCGCGCAGCTGCTTCGTCATCAGCCTTCGCTGGTTCTTGGCGTGATAGTCCCTGAGCGTCGCCTCGTCGTTGATGGCGGCGAGGCGGATGCGGCGCTCGACGATCCACTCCCAGTTCACGTCAAGCTCGGAATCATCCATCGACACCTTGTAGGACGTCTTCACGTAGTTGGCCTGCTTGTACCTCGTCTGGTCGCGGCAGGTGATGAACCTAAAGGCCCTGTCATCGTCGACCGCCTCGGCGTACTGACGCTCGCGTCGGCTGCGGAGCCGGCAGGTTCTCAGATACTCTTCTTGCTCGTGCTTCCAGTTCTGGATGTATGCCCTATGGGCGACGATGGCGTCCCAACCGGCCGGGTCCACCAGGTGGCGGTCGATGTAGTCCTCGATCCTCACGTTGCGCCTGCCAGACACATCGAAGCGGGCCACGTAGTAGGGATACCTAAAGGGGCTCGCCAGAATCCTGCGAACCAGGACCGCGATTGCACAGACCAGGGCTATGGCCAGCACGCCGAGAACGAAATAGGGCGTCAGGTCGACTATATAGTGGTACCCGTCTATCTCATAGGGCTGAGTCATGGCATTCTTCCTTCCCCAAGGATGGCAAAATGATACCAAGACGCGGGTCTTCCGGATCGCGGGTGCTTTCCGCGCGATACATCCATGCCCCTCCGTCCGGACACCGCACACCGAACCCCCACACCACGTTCGCTTTACAATCAAGAACATTCGTTCGACAATGAAGCCCGTGAGATACAAACGAATGTTCGGGGGTACGCGCATGATCATGAAAAAGCACTCGCTTGCGGGAACCTGCGGCATACCCACCGATGCACAGCGCATCTACATCCCCGTGGACGCCAACGGCGCGGACGACCCCGACCACGGCCCGTCCGATCCCGTCATCATCCACTGGCCGGACGGCCGCAGTTGGAAGGTTGAGAGCATCTACGCCCGCCAGGAGTTCGGCCGCGCCATCTTCGGTAACCTCTGTGTGCGTTACGACGTCTGCATCGCGAGGCAGCGCAAAACGGTCTGGTGGGAGCACGGCGAATGGTTCGTCAAGCGCGGTGGCGGCATGGCGGTGATGCCCGAGTGATGGGCCACACAAAGGACTTCGGCGGCGGCATCACCGTTCGCGCCAACGGCGGCAAGCCCGGCAGACGCGTCCATAAGCAGTACGTAGACGTCTACGCCCGCACTAACGCCGACGGAACGACGGTGCCTGTCCGCGTCTGCTGGCCGGACGGCCGCGGCTTCACGATCGACCAAATCATTCGAATAGACCCCTTCGGCGCGGTCATCCACGACGCGCAGACGGCGGTCTACACGGTGCGCTTCGGCGGCTGGACCACTCAGCTCATGCTGGAGCACTACCACAGGGAGGACCCCATTCACGGGGCAGATGACCGCCTGCGATGGTGGGTCTGGGCGTTCGAGAACACCCGCTCGAAGAACGACGTTTCCGCACCGCCTGCCGACACGCACGTCCGGTGAACGCGGGTTGGGTCGTCATGCGGAACGCAGAGGGTGACGTCGGCTAGAGCCAAGCTCCGGTCCACTCGCTCCGGCTCCTCGTCGCCGCGAGGAGCGCACCGCATGCCGCGAGCAGTCCGTAGTCCGCGATCCTGATCCCGACCGACATGGCCTCGGCGAGGACTTCAATCCTTCTGCCATAATCCTCGATCTCGGAGAATACCCCGATGCCGTCCATGAGCCGCTGGGCGGCTTCGCTCGGCCCGTCCCCCGTCGTGACATGACGTTCTTCCATGCCGAAACAATCCTCTCTATGCGAGAAAGGCGATGATAGCAGGTGCTGTCCGGGCCAGCATAAACAGCGTTTTACGTTTTACGGCATCCGCCGACGGCGGCCACGGCTCCGTGGCCGGGTGATGCCTCCGCTGCGCCCTGTAAAGGCCGCTCCATGAGGCCCCGCACAAACCTCCGCTCCGCTCCGGTTGGTGGAGGCCGTCATGGAGGACCTTGACAGGCCTTCGCTCCGGCATGGCTTTGCAGGGAGCAAAGCCGACGACGACGCGCGGCGTCGCCATTCGGCTTTGCCCGCAGGGGCGAGATGTTGAGGGCCACGTGCCCGGAACGGAGGAAGACATGCAGCAGCTGATGACCGAGGAAATCGCCAAGACGGTGCCGAGGCTCTACGAGCAGGACGGGGCGGAGGACCCCACGGTCTACGCCCACTACTTCTCATGCGTGAACGGATGGGACTGGTGGCTGCTCGAGTTCGACGGAACGGACGAGGCGTTCGGCCTCGTCGAGGGCTACGACGACGAGCTCGGCTACTTCAGCATCAAGGAGATGGCCGAGCTGAACCGCCAGATGGGGTTCGCCGCCGTCGAGCGCGACGAGCACTTCTCCCCGAAGCCGCTCAGCGCCGTCAGGAGGAGGTAGCCGCATGGTCACGGTCGAGTTCGACTTTATGGGCGAGGCGGTCCGCCTCGCCCTCGTGGCCGGGGAGTACGTGGGCGGCGGCCTGGCCGTCCTCCTCCTCGACGTCACGGACCCGCGCTCCGAGGGCTACATGGCCGAGTGGGGCGTGCTCACGGCGAGCGTGCCGGCGGCGGCCGAGTGGTGCCGCGGGCGGGGCAACATCGCCATCGACGCCGACGTGCCCGCGGCGCTCCTCGAGGCGCTCGAGGCCGCCGGCACGGTCCGGATGGCCGACCGCTCGGCGGCGTCCGGGATGGCCCGCTACCCGCTGGCCACGGTCGCCGGGCACGCCCTCGACGGCATGGGCGGCCTGAGCGAGACCCTCGAGGAGGCGCTCGGCTCGACGGTTGTCGTCGAGTACGAGTCGGTCGGCGACGGCAGTGCGTTC
>CATVTM010000016.1 GCA_958346935.1 uncultured Collinsella sp. | reverse complement strand
GACCCACGCACTCGCCGTCGACCGTCACGCCGGCGTTGAGCACGCGCTGCACCACCGCGCGCACGGCCTACTCCTCGCCCGTCAGTTTGGCGGATAGGTGCTCGAGCGCATGGAATCGATGGCTGATGGCGTTCTTCTCGTCCGCCGTCAGCTCGGCCATGGTCTTGCCCGGCGTGTCGACCGGCAGGAACAGCGGGTCATAGCCAAAGCCGTGATCGCCGCGCCCCTCGTGTGCGATAGTGCCCTCGCAGGCGCCCTCACCATAGGTGACCAAACCGTCCGTGTCGATGAGTGCAACGACGCTCATAAAGCGCGCGGTGCGATCCTCGTCGGCCACGCCTTCCAGGTTAACGAGCAGCTTGGCGTTGTTGGCGGCATCGTCGCCATGCACGCCCGCATAGCGCGCGCTATACACGCCCGGCTCGCCGTCCAGGGCATCAACGACCAAGCCCGAATCGTCGGCAATGGCCATGAGCCCCGTCTCCTCGACCGCAGCCTGCGCCTTGATGATGGCGTTCTCCAAAAACGTCGTGCCGTTTTCCTCGGGGTCCTCAAAATCGCCCAGCTGACCGAGCGCCACAAAGCGTACCTCGGGCATGACCTTGCCCAAAATGACCTCGATCTCGGTGAGCTTATGGGCGTTGCCGGTTGCCACGACGATGGTCGCCGCCGGGTCGAGGGTGTCGATGTCAATCTTCTCAAGTGCCATAGCTGGCCTCCTTGTCTCTATAGCAATGCCGTGTTGAGGACGACGAGGACCTCGGCCTCTCTCCCCTCTCAATCAACGGCAGTCTTATACTTCGACGTTTTCCCAGATAAAACCTACCAAAATAAACCTGTCCCTTTTTGGTAGGTTAGGCGAGGGCTTGGCGCTGGAGCTCGATGAGCTCGGCGATACCCTTGTCGCCCAGGTCGAGCAGGGCGTTGAGGCGTTTGCGGTCGAAGGGCGCCTGCTCGCCAGTGCCCTGGAGCTCGATCATCTCACCAGTGTCGGTGGCGACGAGGTTCATGTCGACCTCGGCATGGCTGTCCTCGGAATAATCCAAGTCGAGCAGAGTGTTGCCGTCGACAACGCCCATGGAGATGGCAGCCACCTGGCCGATAAGCGGGATGCGCTCGATCTTGCCCGCCTCGACCCACATGGCGAGGGCGTCGTGCAGCGCCACCCAGGCGCCGGTGATGCTCGCTGTACGCGTGCCGCCATCGGCCTGAATCACATCGCAGTCGACGGTGACGGTGTACTCGCCGAGCGCCTTCATGTTGACGACGGTACGCAGGCTGCGGCCAATGAGGCGCTCGATCTCCATGGAGCGGCCCTTGCGGTTGGCGTGCTCGCGCTTGCAGCGCTTGCCGGTCGACGCCGGCAGCATGGCGTATTCCGCGGTCACCCAGCCGGCCTTAGCTCCCTTTCGCCAGCCCGGCACGCCCTCCTCGATAGTGGCGGCGCACAGCACGCGCGTGTCACCGAACTCGGCCAGACACGAGCCGTGAGCGTGCTTCATGACGCCACGGGTGAGCTTAACGGGGCGCAACTCGTTGGCGGCGCGACCGTTGGCGCGGTTGACCTGCATGTACTCCATAGAAATTTCCTTTCGGCAAAAGATGTGGCGAAGGCTCTGGCAGCTGCCTTACATCTATTTCAGCTCATCGATATCGATATGTTCGATGCTCTTGAGCGGCTGACCAAAGATAAAGCTGCCCGCCACCGCAAACTCGGCAATGTTATCGGCCGTCGTGGCAAAACGATGCTGCGGCTCGGCGGCGTCGCCCGCCAGCTGCTCGCGGCGCGTGAGGATATCGGTCAGCTCGCGCGTGGTCTCCTCGGCGGAACTCACGACGCGCACCCCAGGCCCCAGCGCATGGCGGATAGGTCCCACCAACAGCGGAAAATGCGTACAGCCGAGCACCACGGTATCGATGCCGTGGTCGCGCAGCGGCTCAACCGTGGCACCCACCAGCGCACGCACGGCAGGCGTATCGAAGATGTCCTCGTTCTCAAGCCACTGTTCCTGCAGATGTGCACCCGAGGCGAGCTCGTGTTCGACAACCTCGACAAAGCTCGAGGCTGGACAGCCGTATACATCGACGCCGGCATCCAGGTCCTGAATGGCGCGCGTATAGGCGCCCGAGCGAATAGTGAGGTTGGTGGCGAGCACGCCCACGCGACGCGTACGCGTGCTGTTGATTGCTGCACGGGCACCCGGCGCGATCACGCCGATCACGGGAACGTCGAGCACCTGCTGGGCCAAACGCAAGGCCGCAGCGGTCGCCGTGTTGCAGGCGATGACCATAATCTTGACGTCGTGCTTCGAAAGCCAACGACCCGCCTGCAGCGCAAACGAGCGCACTTCATCCTCGGTGCGCGTGCCGTAGGGGCAGCGCTTGGTGTCGCCAAAGTAGTAGACGGACTCGTGCGGCAGCGCCGTCGCAATCGCGCGCGCAACCGTCAGACCGCCCAAACCAGAATCGAACACGCCAATCGGGCGCGTGTCGCCTGCCGGATTCTCGATATCGGACATTACCTCACCAGTCTCTCTCGAAAAGACATGTCCAAGTGCGGCGGCGGCGCGCTACGAACGCGCCGCGACCAGCAGCTCTGCCGTCGCCGCCCAACCGTCGACAATTTTGCCACGCGTAACGAAAGCGTTCTCGCAAGCAGCCAGGAACTCGGGCGCGCCGGCGCTCGTCAGGCCATTCTCGACCAGGCAGAACGTGCCCACGTGATCGGCCATGTAGAAGTCGGACTCGGAATCGCCGAGCGCCAACGTCTCCTCGCGCTCGATCCCCAGGTGCTCGCAGAAGTGCGCAATGGCGACGCCTTTGTTGAGGCCCGCGGGGTTGATGTTGAATGCGCGACCGTCCTCGACGCGATCGAGCTCGAGCGTCGTCGGCTTGGACAGATGCGTCAGGTGACCGTTACAGGCCCACACCAGGCCGCAGCCGGCCTCGTCCAGGATGGCCTGGACCTCATTGTCGGGCACATCGCCGCGCATGCCGACGGTGACCTCGCGGTACTTGTAGCCGGTCGACATGTCGTTGTGATACTCGATCTTGTGCGGCCAGCGGGCAAGGATCTTCTCGCACACGCCGGTCTGCTCGATCACCTGGTGCGGAGTAAGGCCGCAGACGGGGTCGTAAGGCATGTCGCCGGTCAGATACTCCCAATCGTTGGCCTTGAGGTCGTACATAACCAGGCCGCCCATCTCACCAATGTAGGAGTTGAGGCCGAGCACGCGCGCGTCCTCGTGGATCATGGTACGGTTGCGGCCCGAGGTGGGAACCACCTGAATACCAGCGCGAGCGAGCGCCACGACGGCCTCGACGAGTTTGGTCGAGGGGTTGCCGTCGTTGTCGCGTAGCACGCACGAGCCGGGTGCGAGCATCGTGGCATCCAGGTCGGTAAAGACGTACTTGACCTTGGCCAAGCGCTCGCGCATCTCGCCCGAAAGCTCGGCAACGGTCGGCAGGGTGTTGTGGGACATGGTTACTCCGTTTACGTAGAAGGGTTTGGACTTGGACGGCATGTTTTGATTGAGGGAACACGCTTATGGCGACAGCGCACTCAGGGCGCCGCCGCCATCATGGTTCATTAGTCAAACTGGGTAACATCGATCAGGCGATTGGCCAACGAAAGGTCGCTCTCGATGGGCACGAACTCGTCGCCCACGTGCATGAGCTCTTCGTCACCCTTTGCCAGCAGCAAGACAATGGTGGGAGCATCGGGGTTGACGTACTCCTCGCGCGCCGCCTTGAACGCCGCATGCACAGCGGCTTCGCGGTCGAGGATGATCTTGTTCGGCGTATCGTCGGGAACATGCTCGGCAAGCTCGCGACAGACCTTCATCGGGTCCTCGTGAGCTGGATCCTCGTTGGCAAAGATCATCAGGTCGGAATACGGTGCGGCCTCGCGCGGAAGCTGCTCGCGGCGCTCCTGCGCCTTGCCGCCGGCAGCGCCAAACAGCGCAATGACGGGGCTAGCGGGAAACGCGCGCTTCACCGACGAGAAAAGCGAACGGAACGAAAGCTGGTTGTGCGCATAGTCGACGACGCAGATCACGCGGCCGTCCTTCGACTCCACGACCTCCATACGGCCCGGCACACGCAGTTTGGAGAGGCCCTTCTTGATAGCCTCGATACCGATGCCGATCTCGCGCGCAGCGGCGATAGCGACCAGCGCGTTTTCCACGTTAAAGTCGCCCGCGATGCCCAGCAGGACCTTCTCCCCCGTCTCGGACTCGTCGGCACACAGGCCATGCAAGTTGAACTCGATGCTAAAGCCGACCATGCGTACGTCGCTTGCCCACAGGCTCGCCTCGGGATGCTCGACCCCAACGGTCACCAAGCGATCGGCCGTCGACGCTGCCTCTAGCACACGGTCAACCTCTTCGGTGCCTAGATTCACCACGGCGGTCTTTGCCTGGTCAAAGATCCTGAGTTTGCTCTCAAAATAATCCTCAAACGTGGGGTGTTCGATCGGCGAGATGTGGTCGCGGCCGATGTTGAGGAAGCACGCCACGTCAAACGGCAGATTCTCGACGCGTTGGTACTTGAGCGCCTGGCTCGAAACCTCCATGACCATGGACTGGCGACCGGACGTGCGGCAGTTGGCGATATGGCGCCAGACCTCGGGGGCCTCGGGCGTAGTATTGGTGCTCTCGTAGCACTCGATGCCATCGTCGGTACTCACCGAGCCGATCATGCCGCAGGACTCGCCCGCCGCTTTGATAATCGACTGGAGCATAAAAGCGGCCGTGGTCTTTCCCTTGGTACCGGTGATACCCACGATCTTGACGTCGTGGTCGGGACGGTCGTAGACCTCCGGCGGCAACAGGGCCATGGCCGTGCGAACGCTATCAACAACCAGCATCGCAGCACCGCTCTCCTGCGCCAGCGGCTCCAGAGACTCGACCAGTGACTCCTCGCACACAAATGCGACGGCGCCCGCATCGAGCGCCATGCTCAAAAACGCGGGCTTAAAGGCAGCACCTTTGCAGAAGAACACGTCACCTGCCGAGACCGCGCGCGAATCAAACGAGCAGCCGGTCACGGCACGCTCGTCAACCTGCTCTGATGCGCGCAGCTCGCCGCACACATCGAGAAGCTTGGCAAGCGTATCGACCGTGGTCACGGTCGCGGAATCCGAATGGTGCATCTTTCACCTTTCTCAGCCATTTGGCAGGGACGGTTTTATAGTAACTGAAACGCACCCACGCAAAAACGGCTCCCGGAGGAGCCGTTACGCGCAGGCGTTCGTCAGCCGAGGCTAGGCAGCCTGAACAGCGGGCTGGTCCTCGTCGATAAAGAAGCGCTTGTACCACACCAAGAACACGAGCGGCGTATAGATCTTGCGCTGGAAATCGCCCTTGCCCGCAAAGTGCAGATCGAGCAGGTGCATGAGCTCGTCGGTATTGAAGAACTCGCTTGCCCACGGCGCGGTGAAGTACTCCTTGACATAGTCGTACCACTTTTGCTCGCGCAGCCAGTAGACAATCGGCACCGGGAAGCCCACCTTGGGACGGGTGGCCCACTCATCGGGCAGCGACTTGTTGGCAGCGTGGCGGAGTACCTGTTTGTTGCCGTTCTCGTTGATGCGGTAGCGGTCGGGAATGTGCTCGGCGAACTCCATGACTTTGCGGTCCAGGAAGGGCACGCGCAGCTCCAGTGAGTGTGCCATGCACATCTTGTCGGCCTTGAGCAGAATGTCGCCCGGGAGCCACATGTTCATGTCCAGGTACTGCTTCTTGACCAGCTCGGGCTGACCCTTCACGCGCGCATAGATGGGAGCGGCAAGCTCGAAGGCGCCGTCGCCGGTGTTGTACTCGGGCTTGAGCACGCCGTCGACCTCGCGCTCCGGCCATACCAGAGCCTGTCCCAGGAACGACTTCTCGGGGATCTCGGCACCCTTGACCAGGAAGTTATGTCCCTTGAAGTACGGCATATGCAGCGCCAGGTTACCGAGCGCGCGACGGATGGGCAGCGGCACCATCTTTTTGTACTTGCGCACCGGGACCGTGTCCTCGTAGTAGGCGTAGCCGCCAAAGAGCTCGTCGGCGCCTTCGCCCGAAAGCACGACGGTGACGTCCTTGCGGGCCATCTCGGCCAAGAACCACAGCGGCACGGAAGACAGGTTGGACTGTGGCTCGTCCATGTGATACTGGATGTCCTCGAGCGCACCGAAGAACTCGTCGGCAGTAATCATCTTGCGAACGTTCTCGACGCCGAGCTTATCGGAAAGCTCCTTGGCGTAGTTGGTCTCGTTGAAGTTCTTGTAGTCAAAGCCCACCGAGAAGGTCTTGTCGGGCATGAGGCAAGCGGCGATGTAGCTGGAGTCGACGCCACCGGAGAGGAACGACGCGACCTTGACGTCGGCGATGCGATGGGCCTCGACGCTCTCGTGCACGACCTCGTCCAGCTCATCGACATACTCTTCGAACGGCTTCTCGACGGCAGAGTAATCGCAATCCCAGTAACGCTCGATGTTCATCTTGCCGGTCGGGATATCGACGGTAAAGTAGTGCGCCGGCGGCAGCTTGTAGACACCCTCGAAGAAGGTCTCCTCGGTTGCCGAATACTGCAGCGTCATGTACGGACGCAGAGCCTTTTTGTTGACCGCCTTGTGGAAGTGCGGGTAGTCCAGGAAGCTCTTGATCTCGGAACCAAAGAGCACGCCCGGAGCGCCGTCGCCCGCATCGGCCATGGGATAGTAGTAAAGCGGCTTGATGCCAAAGATGTCGCGGGCGCCAAAAAGCTTGTTCTTCTTTTTGTCCCAGATGACGAAGGCGTACATACCGCGCAGGCGATCGAGGACGGCCTCGCCCCACTCCTCGTAGCCGTGCAGGAGGCTCTCGGTGTCGGCGCCGCAGTGGAACTTGTAGCCCTTGGCCTCGAGCTCGGAACGGAGTTCTTGGAAGTTGTAGATCTCGCCGTTGAAGACAATGACGACGCTGCCGTCCTCGTTGGCCATGGGTTGAGCGCCGGCCTCGGTCAGGTCGAGGATCGACAGGCGGCGGAAGCCCAGGGCAACGCGGCCGTCGATAAACTGACCGCCCATGTCGGGACCGCGATGGACGATGCGGTCCATCATCTTGGTGAGCACCTCGGATTGGTTATCCGTCCCACCGACAAAACCGACAAAACCGCACATATACTATCCCCTCTGCTGTTGCTGGGCATCAAATCGAATCAGTAGCTTTTGAGTATACCCGAGGGCGTAAAGAGGGGCGGAATGTTCAGGCAATCTCAACTGAATCAGCTCCGCGCCGACACGCGCCAGTTACCTTTAATGGATATGAGATGAATGAGGCAATTGTTTTGCTATACTCTCTCCGCACGGGCGATTGGCGCAACGGTTAGCGCAGGTGCTTTACACGCACAAGGCTGGGGGTTCGAATCCCTCATCGCCCACCACTGATTTGATAGGCTCCCAGCAATGGGGGCCTTTCTTTTTTGGACCCATCGCAGAGGGATTCGAACCCGACAGGGTGCGAAGCTGAGGAAACGCGAAGCGTTTTCCAGCGCAGCACGCGAGGGCCGCAGGCCCGAAGCGAGAGCGGGCGGCGAAGCCGCACGCGACATCCCTCATCGCCCACCACTGAATTGGAAACGGTCCTCGCAAGGGGACCGTTTTGTTTGGGCCCATTTCATGGGATTCGAACCCGCAAGGGTGCGGAGCTGAGGAAACGCGAAGCGTTTTCCAGCGCAGCACGCGAGGAGCGAAGCGACGAAGCGGATGCGGGCGGCGGAGCCGCACGCGGACATCCCTCATCGCCCACCACTGATTTGATAGGCTCCCAGCAATGGGAGCCTTTCTTTTTTGGACCCAGCGCATGGGATTCGAACCCGCCAGCACGTCTGTCACAAAGGCCGTGGTCAAAAAATGGCAAAAATGAGTACTGCTACTTTGTTTGCAACATATAAATAGACAGTATTTGCTTAAGTTACGCAACATATGTCCATTATAAGGACTAACAGTTGGATCAAAATCGTGCTTTCATCGTCATTTCGACTTGCTATCTGGCCTTATTAGTCCAAAATTGCTGCTACCAAATCGGTAACAGTACTCATATTTGATGTTTTTTGACCAGCAGGTCTCCCTGCCTTAGCAAATCTAAGGCAAAACGGGCTCCAGACCGCTGAATCATGCCGCATAGGACACGCCCACAGTCCGGAACCCGGTCCAAATTGAGTTATTGCGCCGCGTTAGCCCAAGACATCCGACAGGATCTCGATCAGGCTGTCCACGTCGGCTTCCTCGCAGACGAGTGGCGGCAGGAAACGCAGCGTATGGGCACCCGTAGCGTTGATTACGGCACCGGCCCCCAATGCACGGGCCACAACGTCGTGTGCATCACCCGCAGTATCGTCAAGATCGCAGCCGAGCATCAGGCCACGGCCACGCACCTCTACCACATGCGGAAGCTTAGCCAGCGCCTGCTCCATATAGGCACCCACCTTGGCAGCATGGTCGGCATAATCGCCGCGCACAAGCGCGGAGAGCGTCGCGGCGCACGCCGCGACGGCCAAGCAGCTACCGCCAAAGGTCGAACCATGATCGCCGGGCTTAAAGATGTCAGCGATTTCCTTCTTTGCCACCACGGCACCCATGGGCACGCCATCGGCAATGCCCTTGGCAAGGCTCATGATGTCGGGCTCCACACCATAGGTTTGGAATGCAAACGGCTTGCCGGAGCGGAAGATGCCGCATTGGACCTCGTCGGCGATAAGCACGGCACCCACCTCGTGCGCCAAGTCGCGCGCCGTAGCCATAAACTCCTCGGTCATGGGATGCACACCGCTCTCGCCCTGGATCGGCTCGAGCATCACGGCACAAATCTCGCTCCCCAGCTGCTTAAAGATTGCGCGCAGTTCATCTACATCGTTGGGCGTGCAGGCCACAAAGCCACCCGGCAGCGGGCGGAAGCTGTCCTGCAGCCAATCCTGCATGGTGGCGGCAATGGTCTCGAGCGTACGGCCGTGGAAGCCGCCGCGCATGCACACGATGGTGTTGCCGCCATTACCGGCACGCTTGGCGTACAGGCGCGCGAGCTTCATCGAGCCCTCGTTGGCCTCGGCGCCAGAGTTGGCAAAGAAGGTCTCCCAAACCTGCTCATCCGCAGCCGGGGCACCAAGAGCAGCTGCCGTGGTCTCATCGCCGGCGACAATGGCATCGGCAAGCACGCGCGCACCATCTACGTCGTCGTTAGCAAGCTTGGACAGCAGCGCCGCGACCTGTCCGCGCTGCTCGATGTAGAAGTAATTGGAGACATGCATGAGCTTTTTGGTCTGTGCCTCGAGCGCCGAGAGCACGGCCGGGTCGCCATGACCTAGGCTGCACACGCCGATGCCGGCAAGAAAGTCGAGGTACTCACGGCCATCGTCGCCGGTGAGCTTCATGCCGTGACCCTCGACAAACTCGACCGGAGAGCGGCCAAAGGTATGCATAACGTAATGGGATTCAAGCGATTGCTGAGCTGCAAGTGACATGAGATGCCTTTCGTTGGGCGCCAGACGGCGCGGGGCTATGGGTGCAGGAATGGGGCGGCTGCGGGTCAGCTAGACCGTCTGAAGCTTCTCGACCTCGTCAAGGTTCTCGGTCAGACGCGCAGCAAACGTCGAAAGCGGATGCGGATGCGTATCGAACTCGTAAGCCGTCTCGGTGGAATGAATCACGGTGCCGACGCCGGCATCGGTCAGCAGCTCCAGGAGCAGCGAATGCGGCGTAGTACCGTTAATGATGTGGGCACGAAATACGCCGCCGGTAAGCGCATCGACGGCCGCACGCAGCTTGGGAATCATGCCCTTATCGACCTCGCCGCCGTAGAGCATTTCGTTAACCTCGTCGAGCGTTAGGTTGGAGATAAGCGAGTCCTTGTCGCTAAAGTCCTTGTACAGACCATCGACATCGGTCAAAAAGATCGCCTTATGCGCGTGGAGCGCCGCGGCAACGGCACCGGCGGCGGTATCGGCGTTGATGTTGAAGAAACCGCCGTCCTCCCCCGCCGCGACGGTAGCGATGACGGGGATGTACTCGCTATCGAGTAAGCGCTCGATATAGTCGGTGTTGACGTGCGTCACTTTGCCCACGCGACCGAGCTCGGGGTCGAGCGGCTCGGCGATGAGCGTGCCGGCATCGCTGCCCGACACGCCCACGGCCAGGTTGCCGTGGTGGTTGATGGCAGCAACCAGCTCCTGGTTAACCTTGCCGCCCAGCACCTCGCGCACGATATCCATAGTCGCCGGCGTGGTCACGCGTTGGCCGTTCTTAAACTCGACGGGAATATCGTAATGGCTCAGCGCCTCGTTGATAGCCTTGCCGCCGCCGTGCACGATGACGGGGCGCATACCGATGATCTTGAGCAAAACGATGTCGCTCATCACGTCGCGGCGCAGCTGCTCATCAACCATGGCGGCTCCGCCATATTTGATAACAACCGTCTTGCCGGTCAGGTTCTTAATCCACGGCAGCGCTTCAAACAGCAGCTGCGCGGTTGCTTCGTTGGATTCGCTCGAACGACAATTGCGTGCGAATTTCATAATCTGCCTCGTCTTTCGTATCGTTATCGCGCCGTGCTCCGCTGTCCGCAATCGCGGCAAGATGCGCAGCGTGCCTGGAATCTAGGAACGGTAGTCGCCGTTGATGGAGATATACTCATGCGTGAGGTCGCAGGTCCACACGGTCGTTGCCGCGTCGCCTGCGCCCAGGTCGACCGAGATCACGATCTCGGGCGCCTCGAAACGTCGTAGAGCCTCGTCCTCGTCAAAGGGAACAGTCAGACCGTCGCGACAGACGGGCATGCCCATCATGTCGATAGAAACGTCTTCCTGATTAAACTTCACGCCGCACTTACCAAGCGCCATAGCAACGCGGCCCCAGTTGCAGTCGTGGCCGGCGATGCAGGTCTTAACGAGCGGCGAGTTGGCAACGGCGCGGGCGGCGATATCGGCCTCCTCGTCGTTCACGGCGCCGGTAACGTTGACCGTAACAAGTTTGGATGCGCCCTCGCCGTCGGCGGCGATGTTGCGCGCCAGGCTCTCGCACACCTCGTGCACGGCAAATGCCAACTCGTCAAAGGCATCGGAACCCTCGACGATAGGCTCGGCATCTGCGGCAGCGGCGCCGGAGGCAAGCATGATGCAGGTGTCGTTGGTCGAGGTGTCGGAATCGACCGTTACCTTGTTAAAGGTCTGCTTGACGGTGGAGAGCAACAGGGCGTGGAGCGCCGCCGGCTCGACGGGGGCATCGGTAGTGATGACCGCGATCATGGTGGCCATGTTGGGCATGATCATGCCCGAGCCCTTGCACATACCGCCCACCGTATAGGCATTGCCTGTGTGTCCCGCAGCCTCGCTGACGTAGGACACGGCGTACTCCTTGGAGTGCGTGTCGGTCGTCATGATGGCGCGAGCGGCATCGGCGCCACCGTGGGCGGAAAGTGCCTCGTAGGCAGCAGGAATGGCGGTCTCAAACGTGTCGATCGGCAGAATCTGGCCAATCACACCCGTGGAGGCAACCAGAATCTGCTGGGGTTCGCAGCCGATGACCTGCGATGCAATGCTGCACGTCTCGCGCGCGCATGCAAGGCCAGTCTCACCCGTGGCGGCGTTGGCATTGCCAGAGTTGACCGAAACGCCGGCGATGATACCGTAGCCCTTGTCGGCACCGCCCAGGTTGGCACGGCTCACTTGCACGGGCGCCGCGCAAAAGCGATTGGTGGTAAACACGCCGGCACCGGGACAGGGTTTATCGGGCACGACGAGCGCGTAATCCAGACGCTCGGGGTTCTTGCGGAACCCAGCGTGGATGCCCGCAGCTTTAAAACCAGCCGCAGCCGTAACGCCACCCTCGACGGCGCGAATCTTGATATCAAACAGCTCGGTATTCATCGTCTTCATGACTCCTTATGTCAAACAAAAAACGGACATCGGTTGGTGCGCCATGCCAGTCGTAATCATGAGACCAGCTTAAGAGTGGCGCCCCACTCGATGCCCGACTACCAAATCGTTAACAATCGAATGTGCTACACCGGGCACGCCACTGTGGGCAAGCCTCGTCGCTCGTCAAAACCAAAGACGATGTTGGCGCACTGGACCGCCTGGCCTGCTGCACCCTTGCACAGATTGTCGATGGCGCCCGTCGCCACCAGAACGCCCGCGCGCTTGTTGAGCGCGAGGCCAATCTGGGCGGCGTTGGTTCCGACGACCGAAGCCGTCTTGGGCTGCTGGCCGGCGTCGAGCACGCGCACAAAGGTGCGTCCAGCGTAGAACTGCTTGTAATAGTCGACGACATCCTCAAGAGCCAGGGAGTCAATGGCCTGCGGCGTGAGCGGCAGCGTCACCGTGGAGAGCAGGCCGCGCTTGAGCGGTGCCAGATGCGGGGTGAAGACGACGCGATCGGTCAGGCCAAGGATTTGCTCAATCTCGGGCGTGTGGCGATGCTTGCCCACGCCGTAGGCCTCCAAGTTCTCGTCGGCGCTGCAAAAATGCGTACGAGCGTTGCAGGACTTGCCGGCACCCGTCACACCGCTGATGGCATCAACGATCACGGGGCCGCTCTGGGCAACCCAGCCGGCGCGCACGGCGGGCGCGGCGGCAAGGCTCGTTGCGGTGGGATAGCAACCGGCGCAGGCGACCAGCACGGACTTGCCGTCAGCATAATCGGATGCGGCGGTCTCCAAGTCCTGGCAGAACAGCTCGGGCAGGCCGAAAGCGCGGGTCTTGAGCAACTCGGGGCTCGTGTGCTCGACGGCATACCATGCCTCAAAGACAGACGCGTCGCTCAGGCGATAGTCGGCCGAGAGGTCAATGCAGGAGACTCCCGCGGCAAGCAGGGCGGGCACCTGAGCCATGGCGGCGGTGTGCGGCACGGCAAGAAAAACCGCATCGCAGCTCTTGAGCTCGGGCGCGTCATGCGTGGTGAAAACCAGATCGCTCGCGCCAGCAAAGCTCGGATACACCGCGGACAGCGGCTGGCCGGCATCGGCGTTGGACGTAATGGCGACAAGTTCAAACTCGGGATGACCGAGCACGAGGCGAATGAGCTCGGCTCCGGCATATCCAGCCGCGCCGACGATTCCAACCTTCAAAGACATATCAGACTCCTTGTCTGCGATTTATGCACCGATGCGCATTTCGCAGCGGTCGTTATGAAGTGGGTTGAAACTTTAGCACCAAAAGATGCATTAACACGTAAATGGTTTACATATTCATGCATTGAAACATTCCCGACACATTCGCTTGAAGGAATTGACAAATGGAGCGGGCCCCGTATTGACCGGCGCTCCTAACGGCGCCGGGCAATACGGGGCCCGCCCATGCGAAAACCAAGTTGTTAGGATGAGCCAGCTGGCTAGAGCTCGACCGGCACCCATTCGTCGTGATTGCAGATAAAAGCCTCGGGATCCTCGACGCTAAAGAAGACGAGCGTGGGGTCGTTAGGCCCCTCATAGTGCTCGCCCAGGCGCTCTAGATGCTTCCACCCGGCTTCGCGCATTTCGTCTAAGGCCCGGTCATCCAAGCCGGCACGCCCGCGCAAGATGAGCCAGCCATGGCCCGGCCACCAACTCGTGGCCTCAAAGCGCTGATTTTGCAGCAGCTCTTGCCACACGTCTTTGGTGCGCGCCGTCACAAACCACAGCTTACCGTCCTGAATCTGAGCAAACGAGAACGGACGCACGTGCGGCTGTCCATCCACGCTCGTCGCCAGATACCACGCCGGCACCGACGTCAGATACTCCAAAACCGTATTCAATCCGTCCACGTTTCCTCCTGTACTAGCTAGTTTGGGAACCTGGTTTGTGCGAGCTAGAGCTCCAGGCGCTCCTCGCTGCCATCGATATCACAGAAGCGCGCGGCGATGTTGCGGACCGAAAAGAAAGCAAGGCGGCCGTCGTTGGCACTCTCGTGTTCCTCGCCAATGCCCACCATGTGCTTAAAACCCGCTTGACGCACCTTGTCGCTCGCAACTGCGTCGTCCTCAAGTGCGGCTTCGCCGGTCAATACGATCCAACATTCCCCCGGCTTCCAGCCCGAGAGCTCAAACTTGGGATTCGCGCTCAGCTCCGCCCACACATCCTTGTCGCGCGACGTGCAAAACCACAACTTACCGTCATCGACCATGGCAAACGAAAACGGCCTCACGCGAGGCTGATGCCCGTCGGCCACATCGGTCGTGGCCAGATACCACGCCGGAATGCGCCTGAGATACGAACAGGCGCGCTCAAGCTGAGCCGTGCGGTCGTTGTCGGTCATAGGGACCCCTTTCTTGCGCTCGAATCGCGCCTAAACAAGTTGAAGATTGATGACGATGACGCAGATGAGCAGCAACGCCGTCACCACCGCCGCCAACGCATCGCCGCGGCCAAATGCAAGCACATGCAGGCGCGTGCGGCCCTGCTCGCCGTGATAGCAGCGTGCATCCATGGCAGCAGACAGCGTCTCGGCATGGCGGAACACGCCGGTGAACAGCGGAATCGCCACACTGCCGAGCATACGCACGCCGCCGAGCGGGCCCCCCGTCACGCGCGCACCGCGGCTCGCCTGCGCGTCCGCCGTCTGCTTCATCTCGGTGGCAAACTGCGGCATAAAGCGCAACGCAATACCCATGATCATGCCGAGCTCGTGCGCAGGAAGTCCCACACGCGCAAACGATGCGAGCAGGCGCTCAAAGCCCGCGGTGAGGTCGAGCGTCGGCGTGGTGAGCGTGATAGCGCTCATACCGGCCATCATCAAGGTCAGGCGGCACGCCATAAAGGCGGCGGAATGCAGCGAGCCCTCGCTTATCTGCAAAAAGCCGAGCTGCCACAGAATGCGCCCGCTCTGGTCGGTAAACAAGTTGAGCACCGCGACCACGACGACGATTGCCAGCAGCGGCGCCATCGACGACAGAACGCGACGAACCGGCACCCGAGACACGGCATAGATCAGCACGACAAACATTGCGACAGGGGCCAGTCCGCGGAAGCCGCCGACGGTCAGCGTCGTGATCAGAAACACAAAGCCCAAGAGCAACTTAGTTCGCGGGTCCAGGCGGTGGATCGCACTATCGCCGGGATAGTAGCTGCCAAACGAAAACGCCTCCATTAGCAGCCCTTCTCTCGCGCAACCGTCTTGGATTTAGCAATGTCCGCGACGTTAGAAGGACCGTCTGGGCGACCGATCAGCAAATCTGCCAACTCGTCGGCCAACGACTCAACCGTATAGAGCCCGCCGCGACGCAGCGGCACGCCCGCCTCCGTAAGCGCCAGCGCCATACGCTGAGCGGCGGGAACGCCCAAGCCGATCGACTTGAGCTCATCGGCATGCGCAAACACCTGCGCGGGGGTTCCCTCGGCAAACACCGCACCTTCGTTCATTACGACGATACGGTCGCAGCAATTGGCCAGGTCATCCATGCTGTGCGAAACCATGACAACGGTCAGGCCCTCGCGATGGAGTCGATCGATGAGCTCCAGGAAATCACTGCGCGCCGCCGGATCGAGCCCCGCCATGGGTTCATCGAGCACCAGGACTTCGGGCTCCATGGCGAGCACGCCGGCGAATGCCACACGCCGTTGCTGACCGCCCGAAAGCTCAAAGGGACTCTTGTCGCCGACCGTGGAAAGGTCGAGGCCCACGCGCGAGAGCGATGACTCGACACGACGGTCGACTTCATCTTGCGGCAAGCCAAGGTTATGCGGACCAAACGCCACGTCCTGTGCCACGGTTTCGGCAAATAGCTGGCGCTCGGGGTACTGAAACACCACGCCGACCTTGGCCTTAACAGCGGCGGCGTCTTTCTTGTTTGACAGGTCGAGCCCCAGCGCGCAAATGCTTCCCTCCTGCGGACGGATCAGCCCGTTGAGATGCTGGACCAGCGTCGATTTACCCGAGCCGGTATGGCCTGCTAGCCCCAGGAACTCGCCGCGACGCACCGTCAGCGATACATCGCGCAGCGCCCACGGGCTGCTTGGGTCGTTTCCCCAGAGAGCCTGTTTGCTCGATTTGCCCGCAGTGGCCGAGCGCTTATGCCAGCGGCGGCGCTCGCGCGAACTGAGCGAATAACTGTACGAAACATGGGATAGCTCGATGACGGGCTCCGACGCATTGCCCTCGATGTCTACCGGAGCAGTGCCGTCAGCGATTTCCAACTGGGATGCGGAAGACTGCCCCGCGGTGCCTGCCCCACTTCGCTCGGCATAAGTCTGCGCAATCTCGACGACCATATCCGCCTCACGTACCTGCGCGCAAACGGGCACGCCCTTCGCACGAAGCGACCTGCCTAGACGACACGGCGCCGGCATATCCAAGTTGAGCTGCGCAAGTTCGTCCGCCCGCGTCAGGATCTCCTCGGGCGTATCGAGCATGGCAACGCGCCCCGCCCGAAACACCGCGACACGATCGGCCTCGGCGGCTTCTTCCATAAAGTGCGTAATCATCACGATGGTCATGCCGCGATCGTGCAACGCGCGGCAAGCCTTCATGAGGCCCTTACGTCCACGCGGATCGAGCATCGAGGAAGCCTCGTCCAAGATAAGCACGCGCGGCTCCATGGCAAGTACGCCGGCGAGCGCCACGCGCTGCTTTTGTCCGCCCGAGAGCGCATGGGTCTCGTGGCGCTCAAAGCCCACCAGGCCCACGCCCTTCAGCGCCTCGCGTACGCGCTGCGCGATCTGGGCCGATTCAACCCCTAAGTTCTCGGGACCAAACGCAACATCGTCCTCGACAAGCGTCGCCACCAGCTGGTCATCAGGGTTCTGGAACACCATGCCCGCGGTCGAGCGAATGTCGTAGACCAGCTCGGGGTCGGACGCATCCATGCCGTTAATGCGCACCGTGCCTGCATCGGGCTGCAGCAGCGCATTCAGATGCTTGGCAAACGTCGACTTGCCCGACCCATTGCCGCCGAGGATGCAGAAAAACTCACCGTCCTCGATATTCAGATCGACGCCGTCGAGCGCCGGTGCGGCACCGTCATAGCTAAAGGAAACGCCCCGACACTCAATCATGCGCGGCCTTTGACCTGGTCCTTCTTGGGCGTGATGAGATTAGAGACCGCCTTGTACACCGCCAGCGTGAGTACCGAGTTAAGCACGGTCTTGATGAGGTTAAACGGCAAAACAGCGGGAAGCATGAGCGGCAGAATCACATCGGCCGAGCCATACCAGAACCATACGCCAATGGTAAGGTTTGCGACCATAGACAGCGCTGTAGCGGCAATGACGCCGAGCACCAGGCCAATCACGGCACCCTTATAGGTGTGCATCTTCTGGTAAACGATAGCCGCGGGCAGAATGTAACCCAGCGTGGCAACCAGGTTCATAAGCGCGCCGACCCAGTCACCCGTAGTGAGTGCATGGATAACGATAGCCATAGCGGCAACAGCGGTACCGGCACCGGGACCATATGCAAACCCGCACACCATCGCCGGCACCAGCGACGGGTCATACGTCAAAAACGGCGCCGAAGGAAGAATGGGCAGCTGGACGTACATAAACAGGGCGCCCAAGGCGCACATTAACGCCATGGTAACGAGCTGTTTGGTGCTCCACCTATTCGTGTTCTCAAAATGGATATGCTGCGACTGTTCAGACATTAAGATCACCTGCCTCTTTCATCCGGACTCTAACCGTTGGTACTGGGATCTCACCAGTTCAGCCGGCATGCGAACCAACACACGCACGGGTCGCGGACTCATCGGCTCGGTCGCAGACACCTCACCTGCGCCACGGCGTCCCTTTGACACCGCCCGATTTACCGCCAGTGGGGAATTCCACCCCGCCCTGAAACAGCAATTGCAAGTGTAGCACCAGCAGGCTTTCGCGCAAGTATGCCAAGGGTAATTTGTGGTGGGGGAAACGCTCCAGAAATACGCCCGGGACAAGTTAACGCGACGACCACGTTCTCCGTCCACGCCAAAGTGATGCGCCTTTCGCGCAAAGCGCGAAACAGCAGCCGGGACATGTCTCCCCAACAACCACGTCCTTTTCCGCCCGCCGACCTCAAGGCCGTGAACGTAGGGGATCCGGGGGCGGGACGGGGTTTCTCTCCGGAACATTCCGCAGGACGCAAAGAGGCTCCGCAGCGCGAAGCGCGATGCGGAGCCTCTTTGCATGTCCGAGGACGTTCCGGAGAGAAGTCCCCGTCCCGCCCCCGGATCCCCGGTGGGAGTTCTAGACCTTGTCGGCCTTAGTACATACCGCCGCCCTGCTGACCAGCGGTAGCAGCAGCGATAGCGTCCTCAAGCTGAGTGTTCTTGGGCACATCGGAGACGGTAGCCTCGGTGATGAGAATCAGGCTGGCGACAGAAGCAGCGTTCTGCAGGGTGACGCGGCTGACCTTGACGGGGTCGAGGACGCCCATCTCAATCATGTCGCCCCACTCGCCGTTGGCAGAGTTGAGACCCTGGCCGGCAGGCAGCTCGGCAACCTTGTCGACCACGACAGCGCCCTCAAAGCCAGCGTTCTTGGCGATGGTAGCGACCGGAGCGGTCAGAGCCTTCTTGACGATGTCGACACCGATCTTCTCCTCGGGGTCGTCGAGCTCAACGGCGTCGAGCGCAGGAGCAGCGTCCATGAAGGCGACGCCGCCACCGGCGACGATGCCCTCCTCGACAGCAGCGCGGGTAGCCTGCAGGGCGTCCTCGACGCGATGCTTGATTTCCTTGAGCTCGGACTCGGTAGCAGCGCCGACCTTGATGACGGCAACGCCACCGGAGAGCTTGGCCAGGCGCTCCTGGAGCTTCTCGCGGTCGAAGTCAGAGGTGGTGTTCTCCATCTCGCCCTTGATCTGAGCGATACGGGCGTCGATGGCCTCCTTGGAACCAGCGCCGCCGACGACGACGGTGTTGTCCTTGGAGATGGTGACGGACTTGGC
The DNA here is from genome assembly GCA_958346935.1 of uncultured Collinsella sp. Classification (GTDB taxonomy): domain Bacteria; phylum Actinomycetota; class Coriobacteriia; order Coriobacteriales; family Coriobacteriaceae; genus Collinsella. The sequence continues at coordinate 12,982 of CATVTM010000016.1, read as the reverse complement.
GGTACCGAGCATATCGGCGGTGATGTCAGCAACCTTCACGCCCAGCTCGTCCAGGGCAGCCTGACCACCGGTGAGGACGGCGATGTCCTCGAGGATGCGCTTGCGGCGATCGCCGTAGCCCGGGGCCTTGACGGCGCAGACGTTGAGGGCGCCACGGATCTTGTTGAGGACCAGGGTAGGCAGAGCCTCGCCGTCGATGTCCTCAGCGATGATGAGCAGGCCACGGCCAGCGCGCTGGACAGCCTCGAGAACGGGCATGATGTCCTGAACGCTGGAGATCTTCTGGTCGGTGATGAGGATGTACGGATCCTTCATCACGGCCTCCATGCGGTCGTTGTCCGTGACGAAGTAAGCGGAGACATAGCCCTTGTCGAACTGCATGCCCTCGACGGTGTCGATGGTAATGTCGAACGTCTGGGAATCCTCGACGGTGATGACACCGTCCTTGCCCACGACCTCCATGGCCTCGGCGATCTTCTCGCCGACCTCGGGGTCACCGGCGGAGATGGTACCGACGGAAGCGATCTGCTCCTTGGTCTCGACCGGCTTGGCCTGCTTCTTCATCTCGGCGACGGCGGCGTTGACGGCCTTGTCGATGCCGCGACGGATGGCCAGTGGGTTGGCGCCAGCGGCGACGTTGCGCAGACCGTCGTTGACGATGGCCTGAGCGAGCAGGGTTGCGGTGGTAGTGCCGTCACCCACGGTGTCGTTGGTCTTGGTGGCGACCTCCTTCACCAGCTGAGCGCCCATGTTCTCGATGTTGTCCTCGAGCTCGATCTCCTTGGCGACGGAAACGCCGTCGTTGGTGATGGTCGGAGCACCGAACGTGCGCTGCAGCGCAACGTAGCGGCCCTTGGGGCCCATGGTGACGGTAACGGCGTCGGCCAGAGTGTTGACGCCCTTGGCAAGCTTAGCGCGGGCATCGGTGTTGAACGTAATGTTCTTTGCCATGGTAGGTAATCCTCCAAAAGAAATGTGACTCGCGTCGCCGCTTCCGAGTCCTATGCGGCGGGCGCGTTCAAAGACGAATCAGAGATTCTGACGAGACTAGGCCTCGACAATAGCGTAGATGTCGTCGGCGCGCATCAGCAGATACTTCTCGCCGTCGACCTTGACCTCGTTGCCACCGAACTTACCGTAGATGACAACGTCACCAACCTTGACGTCCATGGGGATGCGCTCACCCTTGTCGTTGACCTTGCCGGCGCCCACGGCAACGATGGTGCCACGCTGCGGCTTCTCCTGAGCGTTGCTGGCAATATACAGACCAGAAGCGGTCTTCTGCTCGGCCTCGTCGGGCTTGACCAGAACACGATCTGCAAGCGGCTTCAAAGACGACATGCTTGTCTCCTCCTTTTTGGGCCGCGCGGTTATACCACGCGAATTAACCCTTTTTGTTTGCGTACGCGTTGAATGGTACCCACGAATGGCGGGTTATACAACACGGAGTCAAAAAATCTTATTTTTTGGCACTTAGATTTTCTGAATGCCGGGGGATAACTTAGCGATGCCTCCCGTGTGGCTCCGGAGGGGCGGGGCGTAAGGTTTCCTGCTCGGGCAGTCCTGCTCGCACGAAGGCCACATTAAGTGGCCTTCGGCTCGTACGGAACTCGCGATAAACCTTATGCCCCGCCCCTCCGGAGCCACACGGGAGGCAGGTTAACTAATTCGGGCCCGACATTCAGAAAAGTCAGTGCAGCAAAATGGCGATGCGGATAGCGACATGGGCATGGTTTTCGCTGCGCGCACGGGTCCCCTGGGGAGCACCGTGCATTTTTGGGAGTATTCAGCAAGCCAGGACGGCTGCATACACGCCGGACACACCATATTGGTCCCAAGGACGCCTTCGACCGGCGATTTGAGTCGGCAGGCAAACCCCGCCAGGACAAAAAGGCATGCTTCGCGCCGTACCGGAGCCCAAAATGACGTCAATCTCCGCAACGTTACTCAGCCGCAGCGGCACCGGCAGAGCTCGCGGTGCTGAATACTCCGTTTTTTGCACGGCACGGGCGGGGGTACATCAGGATCAGGAAGGACATCCCAGCCTTTTTATGCAATCTGTAATGGGAAGTATGCAAAACACCAAGAGATATCATTGCTGGTGTCCAAATTGAGCGCGGGGCAGCAGCACCTCCGCCCCGCACCCAAATCCAACAGAGCAGGGACGCTCATGGCGGATCCCCACCAAAACGCAAACGCGGCTCGAGCGCTATCCCAAAAAGGCTGCCCGAGCCGCGCTTAACGGTACGGCATGAATACTTAGCGCTCGTAAATCAAGTTGCCTGCCAGGTAGGTGGTCTGAACCTTGGTAGCCTGGAGCTCTTGGGGGTCGATGGTGAGCGGGTTTTGGTCCAGGACTACCAGGTCGGCATACTTGCCGGGCTCCAAGCTGCCGAGGTTTTGCTCGTCGCCCGCTGCATAGGCGCTGCCCAGGGTGTAGTTGCGCAGGGCTGTTGCTGCATCGATGCGCTCGCTCGGTAACCAGCCGCCCTCGGGCCAGTGGCTTTTGGGATCCTGGCGCGTGATAGCCGTGTAGAGCACGTTCATGCTTGTAACAGCTGTGATGGGGCTATCGGTGCCGAAGGCTTGGCGGATGCCGCGCTGCTTATAGGTCGCAAACGGCCACATGATGCGGCTGCGTTCCAGGCCCAGATCGCGCTCGGGGCCGCCCGGGTCGAGTGTAATGTGACAGGGCTGGCTCGAGGCAACGACGTTAAGCTTGCGTAGACGATCGATGTCCTCGGGCAAGAGGTTCTCCAGGTGCTCGAGCGTGTTATGGCCGTGCTGGGGCAGTCCGTACAGTTCGGCGGCCTCCTCAAAGATATCGAGCGCGGCATGGATGGCACCGTCGCCGATGACGTGGATGCGCACGGTGTGGCCGCGCTCCGCGGCCGCCAGAACCAGCTTACGCATACGCTCGGCAGGAACTGTCAGACGGCCCTGGTCGCCCGGGAAGCGCGGGTTGGTATAGGGCTCGGTGAGATAGGCCGTGTGTTCGCTCGACACGCCGTCGAAGAACTGCTTAAAGCCTGGCGCCGAGAGCAGCGCGTTGTTCGCGTAGCGGGTCTGCAGCTCTTCCAAGCGTGACTGGTCATCCAACAGCGTGGGGAACAGATGGGCTCGGATGCCCAACTTGCCGGCTGCCTGCAGTTTGTCGTAGACGTCGTCGCGGATAAAATCGCAGCCCGGCATGGGCATGAGCGACATATCGCATATCGAGGTGATGCCCTGCTCGGCCATACGCCTCATTTGATCGGCGTAAGCGCTTGCGATGCGATCTTCGCCCAGCCACTCAAGGCAGCGCGGCAGCAGCTGCATGGCAGCCGCCTCGTGAGCGATACCCGTGAGCTCGCCGTTTGCGTCCTTGTCGTAGCTACCGCCCGCTGGTGACTCGCTGTCGCGCGTGACGCCGAGTGCATCGAGTGCGCTGCTGTTGAGCCAAAGCGTGTGTCCGTCGCCCGAATACATAACGCAGGGACGATCGGGGAATGCCGCATCGAGCGACGCCTTGGTTGGATGCTCGGGCGGGTCCCAACGGTAATCGCGCCAGCCCTGTGTCACAACCCAAGCGTCGTCGGGCAGGTCCTGGGAAAACTCGAGCGCATGTTGCACCAGCGCCGCCTCGGACGTGCCCATATCCATGAGCATGTACGGCGAGGAACCGACCGAGGTATGGAAGAAATGCAGATGAGCGTCATGGAAACCGGGGCAGACAAACTGCTCGCCGTAGTCGACAACTGGCGCGGCGGCAGGGGCGGCGGCAATCACGTCATCGGGCGCGCCGACCGCGACGATGCGATCACCCGCGATGGCGATCGCCAACTCGCGGGCGGCATCGATGCCGTCTTGGGCGGTAAAGACGTTCTTGGAACGGATAATCCGATCGATATGTTGCATGGGCATCCCCATCTCTGGCAGGAAATTCAACACCCCCGAGTGTACTCCCCCGCCCTTGTAACAAAACCCCAAGCGGCAAACGGCAACTTTACCAGCCCTAGCGGCAGGTGGCATACTGAAGAGAGCCTGTACGATTTTGCGATCAACCCAGCAAGGAGCAAATCGACCATGACGAAGACCAAGGCACAGCAGATTATGGCGGCGACCGAGGCTCGCGCGGCTGACGACGTCACCGCAGCCATCAAAGATATCGCTACCGAGTTTGAACCCTATATCATCAAGCAGCGCCGCCACTTCCATAAGCACCCGGAGCTGAGCCTCGCCGAGGAGCGCACGACTTCTGACATCGCCAACCAGCTCGACGCCATGAATATCCCCTACGAGCGTCCCCTTAAGACGGGCCTTGTGGCGACCCTTCGCGGCACCGCACCCGACGCCTATCGCGAGGACGGCACGCCACGCCGCCGCATCCTGCTGCGCGCCGACATCGACGCCCTGCCCGTCACCGAGCAGACCAGCGAGGAGTTCGCCAGCGTCAACGAGGGCTGCATGCACGCCTGCGGCCATGACTGCCACATCGCCATGATGCTCGGCACGCTGCAGATTCTGCGCCACATGACCGATGACATCCACGGCGAGATTCGCATCGTATTCCAGCCCAGCGAGGAAAACGGCCAGGGCGCCAAACTCATGATTGGCACGGGTGTGCTCGACGGCGTCGACGGCGCCTACGCCGCGCACATCTGGAGCGAGGTCGACGCCGGCACCGTAAGCTGCGAGCCCGGCCCACGCATGGCAAACACCGACTGGTTCCGCATCGACGTTCGCGGCACCTCGTGCCATGGCGCCATGCCCCAGCGCGGCCACGACGCCGTTATGGTTGCCGCCGAGATTGTCAACGCCCTGCAGACCATCGTCTCGCGCGAAATCAGCCCCTACGAGCCGGCCGTCATCACCGTCGGCGAGCTGCACGGCGGCACCGCGCGCAACGTTATCGCCGGCACGGCCTACCTCGCCGGCACAGTGCGCACCTACGGCGATTCGACCCACGAGGAAATGCCGGAGCTTATGCGCCGCATCGTGGAGCATACTGCGGCCGCCTTGGGCGCCGAGGCAGAGCTCACCGACTACACCATCGCCAACTACAAGGTCGAAAACGACGCCGCCTCGAGCGAGCGCTGCCGTCAGGCTGTAATCAAGTGCCTGGGCCCCACCGGCCAAGGCCATTATCGCGGCACGCTTTCGGGCGAGGATTTTTCGGAGTACCTGCGTCGCGTACCGGGCGTGCTCGCCTTTGTAGGTACGCGCAACCCCAAGAATGGCGCCACGTACGCCCAACATTCCTGCTTCTACAAGATCGACGAGACCGTGCTGGCAAAGGGCTCCATGGTGGCCGCCCAGTATGCTATCGACTTTTTGGCCGAGCCCACGCAAGAGGAGCTCGACGGCCCCGCGATTACCGCGGTCGCCGAAACCAACCCCGATCTGGCCGCCAAGTTGCGCTCTGCCAAAGCGACGACCGCCGAGGCTCGCGACGCCATCCATGATGCCCGAACGGCTCGCCATGCCGCGATCAAGGGCATCCACGAAGCCCGCGCTGCTGCACGCCGCGAGGAGAAGCACGACGAGTAGTCGATTCGCTGGCATCTCGCAGTCATAGCCACATCGCGATGTCAAAGCGGGGGCGGACGTATCGAAACGTCCGCCCCCGCTCATTCTTCAAGCGCTATTTCTACCATTTCTACCCCGTCCCCAAATGGCAGACGGCATGGCTACTCGTCCTGAGGCTCCTCGTCGGAGCTTGGCTCGGACGCCGGCTCAGGTGCAGGTGCCGGCTCAGGCTCAGGCTCAGGTGCAGGCTCGGACTCAGATGCCGTCTCAGGCTCGGGCGCCGGTTCAGGCTCGGGCGCCGGCTCAGGCTCGGTCGCGGGAGCGGGTGCAGGTGCCGGCTCAGGCTTGGGCTCGGACTCAGGTGCGGGCTCGGCATCCGGAGCGCTGTAACCCGAGGGAGCGGACTTCTTCTCGAAGGGCAATACAAAAGTCAGGACGTCGTCCTTGTCCTCGTCGGCCCACTCGCTTGCATAACGTGCAACCCAATAGCCAACGGCACGGTGCTTGAGTATCTTGCCAAAGACCGTAAGAAATACGGTGACAAAAGCGACCAGCACCAAGAACAGCGCGAGCGTGACGCCACCGCCGGTAACAATTGCCTCAATACCCGTAGGACGATAGTAGTAGCTATACATACCGACAGAGGCAATGGCGCCAAAGACGACCGTCAAGATCCATGTGACAACGTTGGCGACCAGGCCCGTCAAAAACTCGGGAAGGAACGAAGCACAGAACAGCTTGGTCTTGTTGTGCTTAAACGCCGCCCAGACCTTATCGAGCGAAAACGCGCTCTCGACGCGACCGGTCACCGCAAAGTGCATCACGGCAATGTCGGCGAACATCTTAAAGAAGACCCCCAGGACCGCCGTGGCAATCATAGCCAGAACGAGCAAGCCAAGCGAGCCAAACAGCGCAGCCTCGAGCGCATAAGAGCCGTAATAAGAATACGAGCCCGCAGCGCCAATTACCACGCCCTCCACCAGCGAAAGCACTACACCGATCACGGGAATGGCAGCGATAACCTCGAGCACGACCGAAATAACGCTCGAAAAGACTCCGAGGCCAAACGACGTGGAACGCATCAACGGACGCTCCATGCCGTCATCGATCTTAAGCGACAGATCGCGACCCCACTCGATGCCAAAGCCCGAACCGCACACGCTCGCCACGTAGGCAGCCAAAAAGCCGATGGCAGCTGCAATACCGCCGATAACGGGGATGAACAGAACGAGTACCGACACGACACAGATAAGCGCCGGCAAAAAAGCGATCTGGCACACGCGCTGCAGCACGCCCGGAGTCTTGGTCATATCCTCAAACGCCTGAGCCACACAGCCCTTTGGCGCATTCGCCACGGGCGGTTGCGGAACAAACTGCTGAGGCTGAGGTTGACCCTGAGGGGCGGAGGCTGCAGCACCGGCATTAGGAGCACCACACACGCCGCAGAACTTGTCGTTATCGCCCATGGGGGCGCCACACTGCGAGCAGAACATAGAATCATCCCTTCGTATCTTGAACAAATCACTTGGATCGCAAACGATGTCTTTAGCATCATTATTGCCCAATGTGGGGTCAAATACTCAAAGATGACCGATTTACAAGATGCACGGCGCCAGCAGGCGGTTCGTTGAATACGTCTGTGCTAGTTCGTTCCGCGGAAGCCCTTGCCGACAATCTCGGAGCTGTCGACGATCGTGATAAAGGCACCCGGATCGACCTCGCGCGCATAGCGGCGCAGTTGCACGGCCTCGCGACGGCTCAGCACGCTCATAATCACCGTCACGCACTTGCCCGAGAAGGCACCGTAGCCGCGACTGATGGTCGCCGTGCGGTTGAGATGCTTGACGATAAACTCCTCGACCTTAAGGGGTTCGGAGCAAATGACCGTGCAGACCTTACGAAGATGGATGCTCTCGATGGCCTTGTCGACCACAAGCGTCTTGGCAAACAGGCCGAGCACGCAATACAGACCGACACGCGGGCCATACAAAAAGGCCGCGATGGTCACGATACCGATATCGACCAGCAGCAGGGCGCGGCCAATCTCGAGCGTGGTGCGGCGCTTGAGGATCATGGCAAGAATGTCCGTGCCACCCGTCGAGGCGCCGATGTCAAAGACGATGGCACTGCCGAGCGCCGGCAAGATGACGGCAAAGCACAGGTCGAGCCACATATCACCCGTCAGAGAGACATCGGTCGGAATGAAGAGCTCAAACAGCGAAACATAGGCGGACAGCGCAAACGAGGCGAAGACACTCCAAAGAATCGCCTTGCGCTCCAAAAAGATAAAGCCCAAAACGACGAGAACCGCGTTGATAATCCACATAAAGACGCCGACGGGCAGGGTCGGGAACAGCGTGGACAGAATGACCGACACGCCCGAGGTGCCGCCAAAAGCAAAGTGATTAGGGGTTTTAAACGCAACGATGGCAAAGGCCGTAAGAATCAGGCCCAGATTGAGCTCGGCAAAAAAGCGCGGGAAACCCGGCTCCTGGCTGCGCTTTTGGCCGGCACGCTCGCCGCGCTCGATATCGGTGCGATCAACCACGCGCTCCATCGGCACTACGGGAGGACGATGCACCTCTTCGGCAGCACGCGATGCCGCCTCTGCCGCGGCGGCCTCAATCGCCCATGCCTTGCTTTCTGTTTCGTGCTCGTCAGCCATTACGGCAACCCCTCGTTAACAATTTGGAAACAATGCGCCCATTAGGGTAACGCGGAACGCGACGATTGCAACCCCTAGTTAGACGAGCGGTATGCCTACATCGGGGGGCATACAAATAACGGCCGGCCACGCTTTTGCTTGCGCGGTCGGCCGTTTAACGTTTTCGCAGATAAAACCTGCCAAAACAAACCTGTCCCTTTTTGGAAGGTTATTCGTGCTGGCTGGTGCGGTGCTCGTACTCCTCGGGGGTGATGACGTCCTCGATACGCAGGTTGACACCCGCCACCTCAAGGCCGGTCATCGCGGCAAGGCGCTCGGTGACACGTGCCTTGACATCGTCGAAGATCGCGGGCGCATAGGCGCCGTACTCGATGATGACGGAGATGTTGACGACCACGCGATTGTCATCGGTGACCTCGACCGTCACGCCCTTGGTCAGATTCTCGGCACCAAACTGCTCCTGCACAAAATGCATGAGGTTACCCTTCATGCCCAGAACGTGTGGAACCTCGCGAGTGGCCATAGCAACGATCTTTTCGATCACACCGTTGGAATAGGTCAGCGAGTCCTCGGACTCGTCTGTTTCCTCATCATCCTCGTCCGCATCATCGGCGGACTCGGCCTCGACGAGCGCCTCATCCTCGAGCGTTACGTCCTCGGCCTCGGCGGTGACGGTCTCGTCTGCCTCGAGCTCGGTATCGGCCACATCGACCTTCGTATTAAAAGCCATGGTTCCTCCTTATGCCTGCCGCGGATGCGACAGTCGAATACATATTAGCGGCCGCTAAACAGACGGCCGAAGAAGTTGACGATCCCGTTCTCGCCGTCGCGAATTTGGCCGATCACGGCGCCGATCAGCACGAAGAATGCAATGACGAGCGTGTCCCACAGGCCCAACGTGAGCACCAACACGGCGAGGATAAAGCCAGCGACGGCGCCAAGCGTGGTGTTGGGATGACGCACAGCATAGCTCCAGATGGCAGCGCCCGTACCTTTGATGAGCCCCATGGCCTCGTCAAAGTCGTTGGCGGCGCTGTCGCGCTGCTCGCCGGCCTCGGGCTTGGTGTCGGCAGACTCGCCTGCCGGCGTAGCGTTTTGGTCGATCGTCAGGCGCGGCGTGCGGGCGGTCTTGTCTTGGTTGGTATCACTCACCGGAAACCTCCACGGTCTGGACGGTAGTCTTGGACGGCAAAAAACGGACGCGCGCGGTCGTGCCCGGCGTGCCGAGCATGGTGTCGCAGGCCTTCTCGATGCGCTGCTGCATCGAGGTGGCAAGAGCGGCAACGTCCTTATCATCGAGCGCGATAGCTTCGACCTTAAAACGAACGCGCGACTCGTCGGGGCCTTGAACGCGTGCCTCGATATGCTCAACCATCACGCGATCATCGCACTCCGCCGCGGCACGGGCGCACGAGGAAAGCGCTGCGAGCGTGACCTCGATATTGCGCTCCCCCGCCGGATGCACGCAGGACGGCTCGCGACGCGCGAACATCAGGCGGAAAAAACCGATGAGCACGCCAAGCGCCACGATAGCGGCGCACACCGTAACGACGACGCGAGGCATGGTGTCACGCAACAGCAGCATAAAGCGATACGTATACGGTCCCCAGAACTGGCAGACAAGCGTACCCAGCGCCACGATGGCGGCGGCAAGATACACGATCGCTAGGGCTCGTTTGAGTACGCGCACGCGCGCTCCCTTCAGGTTTCGGTCCACAGAATGCAAAACGATTCGCATCATTATAAAAGAGCCGGGTCCGGTGCCATACGCACGCGGATCCGGCTCATCTATTCCACGAGGCTTGCATGCTCGCTTCATTATGCCCAGATATGCACGGCTTAACCCGTGCAGGCGCTACTCCTCCTCGAGGGCAGCGATGACCTCGTCGGTCATGTCCATGGTGCTGTAGACGTCCTGGACGTCGTCGAGCTCCTCGAGACGGTCGATGAGGCGCTGGACCTTCTTGGCGTCGGTACCGGAGACCTCGGTCGGGGTGGTCGGGACCATGGTGGTCTCGGAGCCCTTGACCTGGACGCCCTGCTCCTCGAGCGCCTTGGAAACAGCCATGACGTCGTTAGCAGCGGTCCAGACGATCCACTCCTCGCCGGCGTCCTCGTAGTCCTCGCCACCGGCCTCGGCGATGGCCATCATGAACTCATCCTCGTCACCGGCAGGACCGTTGGCGATCATGGTCTCCTTCTTGGCGTTCTCGTCCAGGATCTCCTTGGCGACGACGATCTGGCCCTTGCGCTCAAACTGGAAGGCGACGGAGCCCGAGGTGCCCAGGTTACCACCAGCGTGGGAGAAGGCGGAACGGACATCAGCGGCGGTACGGTTGCGGTTGTCGGTCAGGCAGTCAACGTACACGGCGACACCGGCGGGACCGTAGCCCTCGTACACGATGTTCTCGTAGACAGCGGCGTCGGCACCCGAACCGAAGGCCTTGTCGATAGCGGACTTGATCTTGTCCTTGGGCATGGACTGAGCCTTGGCCTTAGCAACAGCAGCAGCGAGGCTGGCGTTGTTCTCAGGCAGCGGGTCGCCGCCGAGACGGGCAGCAACGGTGATGTTGCGGCTCAGCTTGGAGAAGAGGGCGGAACGCTTGGCGTCCTGCGCGCCCTTACGATGCTTGGTTGTGGCCCACTTAGAGTGTCCGGACATACGTGTCTCCTATCGGTTTCGACCTAAAGCCCAGCGCAGATGCTCGGGCAATATAAACAAACGTCGTTATGATATACCTACTGGCCTGCGAGATAAACCCCAAAATGAAGGCGTCGTGATGATACAGCCCCTTGGTGCAAAGTAACCTGTCCCCTTTGCACCAAATTAGGACTAGAGGAGGTCGCTGCGGGTGATGGTGGCGCCGATGGCAAAGGGCATGCAGGCGATGACCGGATACAGGTAGCGCATGTAGGTCGAGCCGTTGCAGGGACCGATCAGGCACACGGCGAGCACGCCCAGCAGCGGCACCCAAATGGCCAGCCCGCGCCACGAATGACGACGTAGCAGATAGACCACCACGGCGATCATGATCCACACATAGGTGGCCGAGCTCATGGTGAGCGAGATAAACGGGATGCGCTGCACCGCCACGCGGTACAGGTTGATCAGGTGGTCGCACCAGCGCACAACCTTGCTATCGACCGGATGGAAGTCGAAGTACTTGAGGTTATCGGGCTTCGCCATAATCTCGGCACTGCGCGCCGTGCTGTAGACCCATGCATCGCGGGCACTCGGATAAAAGTAGCCGTAGTAGTTATTGATGAGTGCCGAGATATAGCACTCGGGATCCTTTTTGAACATCTGGGCCCACACCTCAAAATAGGCCTTGATGTCCTCCTGCGAGGCGTACTCGTTAAAGCAATTTTTGACGGCGTCCGACTTATCCGGGTTGTAGCGGCGGCCCAGATTCTCGTACTTGAGCACACGGTCGATCACGGCACGCTCTTCGTCGGTCACCAAGCCGTCGCAAGGAGCCTCCACGATGGTGCCGTCCTCCTTAACCGTGGGGTTGACGCCCGAGTTGAGGCCGTCGTGCTTTTGGACAAAACGAGCCGTCTGCTGGAACGGAATCGAGAGGATTTCGCGCTTGGAACCAGGCGTGATGTCGTGCTCCGGCATAAAGACCTTGGTGAAGTACATATTAGAGGCAAGGCAGAGTGCAAGCACCGCAAGAACTCCCACCCAGCGGAAACGCGGGATGGCGCCCGAAGGCGCAGCACCAGCCTGCTTGGCTGCACGACGAGCCACATGCGCATCCCATGCGCAAAACGCCGCCGCGATTACGCATGCCGCCAGGGGAAACACCAGGCCGCCGTTACGCAGAAACGTGGAACCCATGGCGCCCAGAGCGAGCAACAGCCAATCATGGCGCGCAAAGAGCACGGGCCTCTGTTCGCCCGCACGCTCGGCATTGGCATCGCGACGGGGCAGGCCGCATGCCACGAGCTTCACGGTCTGCACCAACAGCACCAAAAACGCGTCGGCAAACAGCACATCTTTGGTAAGCAGAGCCGCGTAGTTGGAGAACATGGGCATAAACACAAAGAACAGCAAGATTACGCCGCGGACCGGCAGGCTCACGCCCAGCTTGCGCAGCGACGAGATGGAATAGGCCATGCAGGCGGCCGTAATGACGAACTGAGCGCAGGTGTAGATGGCAAGACCTGCGTTGGCGCTGTTAAACAGTGAAAGCCCCAACTGGACGCACGAACCGATGATAGCCGTATGCACCACGGGGTGATGTCCGTTGAGCAACACATTGGGATTGAGCAGACGCAAGTAGTCACTCGTGCCGTTGGGGTAGTTGAACCACTGGCGAATCTGCGCACCCGTATCTCCCATAAAAAGGCCGGGCAGCGAAGCGATGAGCGTGGGCGCCCAGGCGATCATAAGCACCAGGAAGGGCCCGGCAAAGGGATGGACCGAGAGCACGGCGTGTGCCACACGCCATACGCGGCCAAAGTGCGCTTCAGAAAACGGAATGCGCCGAGAGCTCAGCCAATCTAGACACTCAAAGGCAAGGTAGAAGGCAACGACCGCCAAGAGCATCCAGCCCACACCGCCTATCCAGGCGCAGATGATGCGGGCCTTGTCGCCGAGCACGATCTCGGCCGAATCGGTGAGGTCGTAGCTGCGGCCAAACACCATGCAGACGGCAAAGAACAGCGACGGAAGGATCACCGAGGGACGCCAAGCGTCGCCGCGGCCAAAGAATACGTAGCGAAACGGCAGCGTGAGCAGGCAGGCAAGCGCAAGCAGCATGACCGCGTCGGTATGGCCGGCAAACGAGAGGAGCACCTCGTAGC
>CATVTM010000015.1 GCA_958346935.1 uncultured Collinsella sp. | reverse complement strand
AGCCGCCCTCGCCGAGCAGCTCGGCTGCCGGGTCGGTGCAAAAACCGTGCGTGCCAAGCGAGCCGTCGTCGGTGCACACATTGACCGTGTCGCACAGAGCACGGAACTCATCGATACCCACGGCCTTGGACGCGGTGCCAAAGCCCAGGCACACGTCAACGGCCACACCCTGCTCGGCAAGCTTGCCGGCAAGGCACAGCACGGGCGGAACACCGATGCCGCCCGCAACGAGCAGCGCCTTCCTAGTGCCCTCGGGCACAAGCCAGCCGCGGCCGCCAGGGCCCAGCAGATTAGAGGTGGAACCGGGGGCCATCTGCGACAGACGACGGGTGTCGTCGCCCACGACGGCGTACCACAGCTCGACGGTGCCGGCCTGGGCGTCGGCGCGATAGAAGCTCAGGGGCACGCGAAGCAGCGAGGACGCATCGCCGGGCACGGCAATGTTCACAAACTGGCCGGGCTTGAGCGCACTTGCAAGCTTGGGGGCCGAGATAACGAGCGAGAAGATGCCGTCGGCGATCTCCTGGTTCGAAACGACCTCGAAGTCGTGCATGCGTGCAGTGGAAGGTGTGGGCATAGACGCTCCAATCCCCCATGCGGTTGCATGGTTCAGGCGAACAGAAAGCGCGGCACCGCAAGGGCACCGCGCACAAAAGCGATAAGGCTATGCTAGCAGATGCAGCCGTCGGCGAGCGTCTGCTTGCCGCCGACAAACACATCGGTGGCACGACCGGTGAGCGTGCGGCCGGCAAAACCGGAGTTCTCGGCACGCGACTCGTAACCGTCCTCGCCGACCGTCCAGGTTGCGGTGGGATCGAACACGGTCAGGTCGGCAACGGAGCCCGCCTTGACCTGAACCTGGTCGAGGCCCAGGATCTCACGCGGCTTGATGGCCATGAGCTCGACCATGCGGCCCATGCTCATCTTGCCCGTGTTGACCAGCTCGGTGAGGACGAGCGACAGCGAAGTCTCGAGGCCGATCATGCCGAAGGGCGCAAGCTCGAACTCGCGGGCCTTCTCCCACGGGGTGTGGGGAGCGTGATCGGTGACGATAACGTCGACGGTGCCGTCGATGACGCCCTGGCGGATGGCCTCGGCATCCTCCTCGGTACGCAGCGGCGGGTTGACCTTGAGCGAGGTGTTGTAGGTCTCGTCCAGGTCGTTCTCGGTCAGGAACATGTGGTGCGGGGTAGCCTCGCAGGTAACCTGAACGCCAGCGGCCTTACCGGCACGCACGATCTCCAGGCCATGGGCGGTGGAGATGTGCTGGATGTGCAGCTTGGCACCGGTCAGCTTGGCAATCTCGATGTCGCGGGCGATCTGGAGCTCCTCGCCGGCAGCCGGCCAGCCCTCGAGAGCCAGACGGGTCGAGACCTTGCCCTCGTTGATCTGGCCGTGGCCGACCAGGTCCTCGTCCTGGCAGTGGCTCATAAAGACCTTGCCGAACATCTTGCCGTAGTCCATGCAGCGACGGAGCATGCCCGCGCCCTGCACGCCGCGACCGTCGTCGGTGAAGGCGACGACGCCGCGGGCGACCATATCGCCCATCTCGGACATGGCCTCGCCCTTAAGACCGCGGGTCATGGCGCCCGACGGATAGACGCGGCAGTGACCGACCTCGGCAGCGCGGGACTTGACGAACTCGACGACGGTGCCGTTATCGGTGACGGGGTCGGTGTTGGGCATGGAGCACACGCCGGTGAAGCCGCCCTTGGCAGCAGCGCGGGTGCCGCTCTCGATGTCCTCTTTGACCTCGTAGCCGGGCTCACGCAGGTGAACGTGCATGTCCACCAGGCCGGGGACGAGGTACTTGCCGGAAAGGTCGCGGACCTCGGCTCCCTCGGCGGCAAGATTCTCGCCGACCTCGGCGATCTTGTCGCCGTCGATCAGGACGTCAACGACACCGTCAAGCTCGACGGACGGGTCGACGACGTGGGCATTCTTAAGAAGCAAGGCCATTATCGGCACCTCCAAGCAGCAGATACAGGATAGCCATACGCACGCAGATACCGGCGTAGACCTGCTCCAGGATGACGGAGCGTTGCGGGTGGTCGGCCATATAGGAGTCGAACTCGACGCCGCGGTTGATGGGGCCCGGGTGGCAGATGATCGCATCGGGCTTCATGAGCTTCTCGCGGTCCTTGGTCAGGCCGAAGAGCTTGTGATACTCGCGAATGGTCGGGAACGGAGCACCCTCGAGGCGCTCCTGCTGCACGCGCAGCATATAGACGACGTCCAGCTCGGGCAGGACGGAATCGAGGTCGCTCGTCACGTGGTCGCAGCCCAGAACCTCGGGCGCCGGCGGCAGCAGCGTGCCGGGGGCGACGGCGTAGGTCTCGCAGCCCATGATCTTAAGGGCGGGGATCAGCGAGCCGCAGACACGGGAGTGCGCGATATCGCCGACGACGGCGACCTTCAGACCGTGGAAGTCGCCCTTGTGCTCCCAGATGGTGTACAGGTCGAGCAGGGCCTGCGTGGGGTGGTTGTGCTTGCCGTCGCCGGCGCAGATGACGCTCGCGGGCGAGTTCTGCGTGACGATGTAGGGAGCACCGGCGTGCTTATCGCGAACGACGATGCAATCAATCTTGTAGGCGTTGAGGGTCTCGACGGTGTCGACGAGGCTCTCGCCCTTGACCGTGGAGGTCGAGGAGCCGCCAAAGTTGAGGCTGTCGGCCGAAAGGCGCTTCTCGGCGAGCTCGAAGGAGCTGCGGGTGCGCGTCGAGGGCTCGTTGAACATGTTGACGATGGTCTTGCCCTTGAGCGTGGGGACCTTCTTGATCGCACGCTCGTTGACCTCGGAGAACGCCTTGGCGGTCTCGAGGATGAGCTTGATGTCCTCTTCGGAGTACTCGGTAATGTCGATCAGGTGCTTATGGTTGAACGCCACGGTACTACTCACCTCCCAGCGGCGCGGAGCCCACGTGGGAACCCGGCGCGACGTCGTTAATCTCGACGGCGGTGTGGCCGTCGACTTCCTTCATATATAGGTGCACGTTCTCCTCGTGCGACGAGGGAACGTTCTTGCCGACAAAGTCCGGCGAGATGGGGAGCTCACGGTGGCCACGGTCAACGAGAACTGCCAGCTCAACACGGCTCGGACGGCCCAGGTCCATAACGGCGTCCAGAGCGGCGCGGATGGTACGGCCCGTATACAGGATGTCGTCCACCAGCACGACGCGCTTGCCGTCGACGCTGAAGGGAATGTTGGTAGCGTGGATCGCGGGAGCGAAATTGGTCGCATAGTCATCGCGGTAGAAGCTGATGTCCAGGCTGCCGAGCGGAACGTCGACGCCCTCGATCTCCTTGATCTCCTCGGCGAGCTTCTTTGCCAGAAGGTCGCCGCGCGTGACGATGCCGACCAGAGCGAGGTCTTCACAGCCCTCGTTGCGCTCGAGAATCTCGTGCGCGATGCGGGTCATCGCTCGATTGACGGCGGTCTCGTCCATGATGACCGCCTTGGGGGAAGTCGTGCCCATCGATCTCCTTCCTCACATGTCTTGACTGCTGACACAGTCAAAAAAAATAGATGCCCGACCGCTCAAAGCGGACCAGACACCCACAGGAAGGGCTGCTATTTGGCAGCTATGTAATTCCATGTGGGTATCTCGTACCCCTTTAATGGTCAAGGGATAGTGTAGCCAACCTTGAGCTTAATTGCGAGCATAAATACAGAGCAATCCGTAAACGGAGCTCTACGCTCAATAAACCTATATATATTTGTGGGACGAGCTTGAAAACCTTGTTGCGAGCTGGCATAATCCCCCCTGCTGCACGCAAATCGGATCTACGTCCAGGGCCGTGGCGTGGGCACTATCGCCAAAAGAGAAATATCTCTGTGTAGATTGCGCACAGGGAGTGACTTCTGTGCTATAGTTCAGGCTTGTTTGTTAACGCGACATGTTCGTTTGTCGCCCAAGGAGGGTCAGTTATGTCCAAAGTTTGCGAAGTTTGCGGTAAGCACCCCGTTGCCGGTCGCTCCATCAGCCACTCTCACCGCGTCACCAACCGTAAGTTCCGCCCCAACATCCAGCGCGTCTACGTCGTCGTCGATGGTCACCGTCGCAAGATGAACGTTTGCTCCACCTGCCTCAAGTCCGGCAAGGTTGCGCGCTCCTAAATAAGGTCTTACCAACAAGTACCTCGGACTCTCCGGGTCAAAGACCTCGCGTTCACATAGAACTTACCAAAGGCGTCCTCCCCCACGGAGGGCGCCTTTTTGCACTCATTGGGGGCAGGGCGATGCACTGGCAGATAGTTTGGTTAAAACGCTTCAGTTTATTGAAGCGTTTTAGTGTGCCTTTTACAGGAATCTTGCCGTTCGCCGAATAATTTCTTGCTATCATGCAAGGCGTAGGGTAAATCTCCGATCGCAAGGAGACACAAATGGTGAAAAAGTCACCGGAAAACACTACTCCCGCAATTGTGGACAACGTAGAGGCGCTTGAGGCTAAGCTCGCTCAGATGCGAGAGGCCCAGGCGCTTTTTGCTACGTACACGCAGGAGCAGGTCGACAAGATCTTCTATGAGGCCGCCATGGCCGCCAACAAGGCTCGTATCCCGTTGGCGAAGATGGCCATCGAGGAGACCGGCCGCGGCGTTCTTGAGGACAAGGTCATCAAGAACCACTACGCCGCAGAGTACATCTACAACGCTTACAAGAACACCAAGACCTGTGGTGTCCTGGAGCGCGACGAGGCCTACGGCATCACCAAGATCGCCGAGCCCATCGGTATCGTGGGTGCCGTCATCCCGACGACCAACCCCACCTCCACCGCGATCTTCAAGACGCTGATCAGCCTGAAGACCCGCAACGCCATCATCATCTCCCCGCACCCGGCTGCCGCCAAGTGCACCATAGCCGCCGCCAAGCTCGTGCTTGACGCCGCCGTCAAGGCCGGCGCTCCCGAGGGCATCATCGGCTGGGTCGATGTCCCCTCCATCGAGCTGACCAACATGGTCATGCGTGACGTCGATATCATCCTCGCAACCGGTGGCCCGGGCATGGTCAAGGCCGCCTACTCCTCGGGCAAGCCCGCCCTGGGCGTTGGCGCCGGTAACACCCCGGTCGTCATCGACGACACCGCCGACGTGCTGCTCGCCGTCAACTCCATCATCCACTCCAAGACCTTCGACAACGGCATGATCTGCGCTTCCGAGCAGTCCGTGACCGTCATCGACACCATCTATGACCAGGTTAAGGCCGAGTTCCAGAAGCGCGGCTGCTACTTCGTCAAGCAGGGTGCCGAGATGGAGGCCCTGCGTGCCGCCATGTTCAAGAACGGCGCCCTCGACCACCGCATTCCCGGCATGGCTGCCGCCAAGATCGCCGAGCTCGCCGGCATCGAGGTTCCCGCCAAGACCAAGATCCTGATCGCTGAGGTCACCTCCACCGACCCCGCCAAGGAAGAGTTCTCCCACGAGAAGCTCTCCCCGGTCCTGGCCATGTATCACGCCAAGGACTTCCAGGAGGCCGTCGACAAGGCCGAGCACCTGGTGCTCGCCGGTGGCCCGGGCCACACCGCCTCTCTGTACGTGCACCCCGCCCAGGCCGAGAAGATCAGCCTGTTCGAGCACGTCATGAAGGCCTGCCGTATCGTCATCAACACCCCGTCCTCGCACGGCGGCATCGGTGACCTGTACAACTTTGGCATGAAGCCGTCTCTGACCCTGGGCTGCGGCTCCTGGGGCGGCAACTCCGTCTCCGAGAACGTTGGGGTGAAGCACTTGATCAACGTCAAGACCGTGGCAGAGCGCCGCGAGAACATGCTGTGGTTCCGCGCACCCGAGAAGGTCTACTTCAAGAAGGGCTGCACGCCCGTCGCACTCGACGAGCTCGGCACCGTCATGGGCAAGAAGCGCGCCTTCATCGTCACCGACCAGTTCCTCTTCAAGAATGGCAACACCCGCGCCATCGAGGCCAAGCTCGACGAGATGGGCATCGCCCACGACTGCTTCTACGACGTCGAGCCCGATCCGTCGCTGCAGTGCGCACGTCGCGGCGCCAAGCAGATGGCTCTCTTTGAGCCGGACGTCATCATCGCCGTCGGCGGTGGCTCCGCTATGGACGCCGGCAAGATCATGTGGATGATGTACGAGCACCCCGAGTGCAAGTTTGAGGACATGGCCATGGACTTCATGGACATCCGCAAGCGTATCTTCACCTTCCCCGAGATGGGCAAGAAGGCCTACTTCGTCGCCGTCCCGACCTCTTCGGGTACCGGCTCCGAGTGCACGCCGTTCGCCATCATCACCGACAAGGAGACCGGCATCAAGTGGCCGCTCGCCGACTACGCGCTGCTCCCCAACATGGCTATCGTCGACGCCGACAACTGCATGACCGCCCCGCGCGGCCTGACCGCCGCCTCCGGCATCGACGTCATGACCCACGCTATCGAGTCCTACGTCTCCATCATGGCTTCCGACTACACCAAGGGCCTCTCCGAGCGCGCTGCTAAGCTCGTCTTCGAGAACCTGCCCTCCAGCTTCACGAACGGCGCCAAGGACCCGCACGCCCGCGAGGAGATGCACAACGCCTCCTGCATGGCCGGTATGGCCTTCGCCAACGCCTTCCTGGGCCTCAACCACTCCATGGCCCACAAGCTCGGCGCCTTCCATCACCTGCCCCACGGCCTCGCCAACGCCGTCATCCTGACCCGCGTTATGCGCTACAACGCCGCCGAGGCTCCCGTCAAGATGGGTACCTTCTCCCAGTATCCTTACCCCAACGCGCTGCACAACTACGCCGAGATGGCCAAGTACTGCGGCATCGAGGGCAAGGACGACAAGGAGGTCTTCGAGAACTTCATCACGAAGCTCGAGCAGCTCAAGGACTTCATCGGCGTCAAGAAGACCATCGCCGACTACGGTGTTGACGAGCAGTACTTCCTCGACACCCTCGACGAGATGACCGAGCAGGCGTTCAACGACCAGTGCACCGGCGCTAACCCGCGCTACCCGCTCATGAGCGAGATCAAGGAGCTCTACCTGGACGCCTACTACGGCCGCGAGCCCCAGGACTACGCCGTCTGCTAGTTTTAGCACGGTTTTTAACGGCGGGGGTGCACGGGTGTTTCACACACCCCCGCCGTCGCTTCTATCGCATCGTTGAAAGGATGCAACCATGCTGCTACCCGATTCCAAGACCGAGCTCGTCCGCCGTGGCAACAAGGTCGTTTACGACCTGGGCGACAAGATCGTCAAGGTCTTTAACGAGACCAAGCCTGTCTCCGACGTGTTCAACGAGGCTTTGAATCTTGCCCGCATCAATGAGTGCGGCATCCGCAGCCCCAAGGCTCTCGAGGTTTCCCAGCTCGAGAACGCCAACGGCTGGGCGCTCGTGACCGAGAAGGTTCCGGGCACCACCCTTGCCGAGAAGATGACTGCCGAGCCCCAGCGCTTTGGTGAGTACCTCGAGATGTTCGTCGACCTCCAGATCGAGATCCACGGCTACACCTCCCCGCTGCTCAACCGTCAGCGCGACAAGTTCGCCCGCATGATCGACAGCCTTGATCAGCTCAATGCCACCACGCGCTACAACCTTCAGGAGCGTCTGGACGGCATGACCAAGGAGTTCAAGGTCTGCCACGGCGACTTCAACCCCTCCAACGTCATCGTCGGCGACGACGGCCAGCTCTATGTGTGCGACTGGGCACACGCCACCCAGGGCTCCCCTGCTGCCGACGTTGCCACCACCTACCTGCTCTTCGCCCTCAACAGCAAGGACCAGGCCGAGGCCTACCTGGAGCTCTACTGCGACCGCGCCGACATGCCCATGCAGGTCGTGCGTCAGTGGACGAGCATCGTCGCCGCTTCCGAGCTCGCTCGTAAGCGCAACGTGAACGATGAGTTCCTGAAGAACTGGATCGACGTCGTCGATTATCAGTAATATCTGAGCGATTTATTTCGCATCGGAGGCACAATGGAAAACCCCGCAGCTCATTTGGGCTGTGGGGTTTTCCTTTACCCGTCGAGTTTATCCACGCAACAAAAAAAGACTGCTCCGCATCTCATTCTAAGAGAGATACGGAGCAGTCCCGCAATTACATCTAATAGCAGAAACGTCGATTAACGGCGAGCCGCCTTAACAAGCTCGGCAACCTTGGCGACGACCTCGTCGATAGCCACATCCTCGCGCTCGCCCGTGGCACGGTCCTTGAGTTCGACGGTGCCGTTCTTAAGGCCGCGCTTACCCAGAACAACCTGATACGGGAAGCCCATAAGGTCGTTGTCGGCAAACTTAAAGCCGGGACGCTCATCGCGATCGTCGACGACGACCTCGATACCCTCGGCGCACAGGCCATCAACGATCTGCTCACAGACGGAAGCGCACTCCTCCTTCTTGGGGTCGAGCGGAATCACCGCGACCTCGTACGGAGCAACGGAGACCGGCCAGACGATACCGTGCTCGTCGTTGTGCTGCTCCACGACGGCAGCGAGCGAGCGGGACACACCAACGCCGTAGCAGCCCATGATCAGCGGCTTCTCCTTGCCGTCCTCGTCCATAAAGGTGGCACCCATGGCCTCGGAATACTTGGTGCCCAGCTGGAAGACCTGGGAAACCTCGATGCCGCGAGCAGCAGAGAGCGGCTTGCCGCAGTGCGGGCAGGGATCGCCGGCAACGACGGTGACCAGGTCGGCCCACTCGTCGACGGTAAAGTCGCGCTCGGGGCAGGCACCGGTAAAGTGATAATCGACCTCGTTGGCACCGCAGGCCCACTGCTTGGACTCGCGCAGGCTCTCGTCGCACACCAGACGGATGCCCTCGGGCAGGTTGACCGGTCCGATAAAGCCCTTGTGCAGGCCGTTCGCCTGAAGCTCATCGTCGGTCATCATGCGATAGCCCTTGCCAAAAACATGCTCGGCCTTGCAGTCATTGAGCTCGTGGTCGCCCGGGACAATGGCCACGACCGGCTTGCCCTCGGCGTCGATGAGCGCCAGCGACTTTCGCGTACCGTTCTCGGGGAAACCGAAGAACTTGGCGACGGCCTCAATGGTGCCCATGCCCGGAGTCTCGACCTTGGTGAGCGTACCGTCGCCGGGGCCCTCAGTCACGACGACCTTGGTGCTTGCCGCCTCGTCATCGGCAGCAAAGCCGCAATCGTCGCAGTAGACCAGCGAAGCCTCACCGGCGTCGGCCAAAGCCATGTACTCGACGGAAGTGTCGCCGCCGATCTCGCCGGAGTCGGCGACAACGGGCAGGGCCTTGATGTAGCAGCGCTCACAGATGTTAGCGTAGGCCTGCTTCATCTTGTCGTACTCCTCCTGCAGGCTCTCCTGCGTGGCGGAGAAGCTGTAGGCGTCCTTCATGATGAACTCGCGGCCGCGCATCAGGCCAAAGCGGGGACGGAACTCGTCGCGGAACTTGTCCTGAATGTGGTACAGGTTGACGGGAAGCTGCTTGTAGGAACGCAGCTCATTGCGAACCAGGGCGGTCACGGTCTCCTCATGCGTGGGGCCCAGTACGAACTCGCGGCCGTGGCGGTCATCAAAGCGCACGAGCTCCTTGCCATAGGCGTCGATGCGGCCGGACTCGCGCCATAGCTCAGCGTCGACCATAATGGGCATCATGAGCTCCTGGGCGCCGGCAGCGTCCATCTCGTCGCGCACGATGTTCTCAATCTTGCGGATCGAGCGCCAAGCAAGCGGCAGGTAGGAATACAGACCGGCGGCCTCCTTGCGGATCATGCCGGCACGGAGCAGCAGGCGGTGGCTGGCGAGCTCAGCGTCCGCCGGATCCTCTTTAAGCGTCGGCGCATAGAGCTTAGACATATACATTGCTCGGGTCATTTATTTCTCCTCAATAAGTTTGTCGACCTCTGCCATAAGCGCGTCGACAATATGGTCCTCAGCTACTTTACCAATGATCTGGCCATGCGAAAAGAGCAAGGCCTGACCGCGTCCGCAAGCAACGCCCAGGTCGGCGTCGGAAGCCTCGCCGGGGCCATTAACGGCACATCCCATCACGGCGATCGAAAGCGGCGCGGAGTAGTTCTTAAGCCGCTCGGTGACCTCCTCGGCGATGGGAATGAGGTTAACCTGACAGCGCGCGCACGTAGGGCACGAGACAATCTCGGGACCACGGCGGCGCAGGCCCAGCGACTGCAGAATACCCCAGGCGACCGGCGGCTCCTCAACCGGATCGGCCGTGAGCGACACACGCATGGTGTCGCCGATGCCTTCAGAAAGCAAGATACCCAAGCCTACAGAGCTCTTAATGGTGCCCTGGAGCTTGGTACCCGCCTCGGTTACGCCCAGGTGAAGCGGAACGTGGGGAATCTCACGCGACAAGGCTCGATAGGTATCGAGCGTCGTTTGCACGCTATGGGCCTTGGCCGAAAGCACAGTGTTCGTAAAGCCGCGGTCTTCAAAATGCTTGACGAAACGCTCGCTCGACATCACGAGCTTTTCGGGCTGCGTGAGGTCTTCGCGCTCGGCGATATCCTGCTCAAGCGAGCCCGCGTTCACGCCAATGCGAATCGCGCACCCAGCGGCGCCCGCGGCATCGATCACGGCATCAACCTTGGCCCAATCGCCAATGTTGCCGGGATTGATGCGCAGCTTGGCAGCACCAGCCTCCACAGCGCCAATGGCGAGCTTATGGTTAAAGTGAATATCGGCGACGATCGGCACCGGGGACTCAGCACAGATGGTACGAAAGCCCTCGAGCGCGGCCTCGGTGGGTACACTCACGCGCACGATATCGCAGCCCGCCTGCGCCAACGCGCGAACCTGCCCAAGCGTTGCCTGGGCATCGGCGGTATCAGTGCAGGTCATAGACTGAACCACCACCGGCGCGCCGCCACCGATCTGCACACCGCCCACGTGCACGGGGCGCGTCAACTCACGCGGCAAAGGATGGGATAAAGACAATCCAAACACTCCCCTACAGAACAAATCGAAGGATGTCGGAACGAAGCATATAGACAAACAGCAGCGCAAAGAGCGCGATGCCCACATAGCTCACAATCGTCTGGACCTTGAGCGGAAGCTCGCGGCCCACAATCTTTTGAATGATCTCGATGACCAGCTTGCCGCCATCGAGTGGTGGGATGGGCAGCAGGTTCATAAAGCCAAGCGAGAACGAAATGAGGGCGGCAAACGAAAGGAACGTGGCAGGGCCGGCAGCAGCAGCCTGTGAGGACATAACGCTAATACCCACGATCGACGAGGACTGATCGAGAATCTCCATCGTATGCTGCGGCTGGAGTAGGCGCATCACGCCCTCCGCTGTCTGCACGACATAGGAGAAAGACAGGCGAGCCGACGTGATGGGGTCTAAACGGACCACCTGCGTAGAGGCATACACACCTAGGCGCTCGTCCTCTTTGAGCGCAACCGTGGTCGAATGCTGCTTGCCGTCACGCTCGTACTCGATGGCGATATCGTCCTTACCGGCAGCCTTGCCGATGGCATCGTAAACGTCCATCCAGGTAGAGCACGATACTCCGTCAACCGAAAGGATCGCGTCGCCGCCCTCGATACCCGCCTTGGCGGCAATAGACCCCTCGTCAACCTGACCGATCACGTTGGTATCCATCGGCACGGTGACACCCGCAATGGAATAGATACTCATAAGGAGCAAAAAGCCCGTCAAGATATTGACAATAATGCCCGCGAGCAGCATAAAGGCGCGCTTGAGAAAACCCTGGCCAAGATAGGTGTGCGAGCGCTCTTGCGCAAGGAACTCGGCCTCGCCGCACGGCAGCTCCCACACATCGCCCTCGGCAGTCGCATGCTCTCGATCGAACCGGCGGCCGTCAAAGGTGGTGTAACCCGCAGCGTCTCGAGGCAGTGTCTGATACTTGGTGGGATAGTAGCTCGGTGAGGGCTTCTCCCCTTCCTCATACCAAGGCGCGATAGAGCCCCAACCCAAGAGCAAGGCGCATGCCTCGAGCACAACCTCCTCGGATAGCTCGAGCTCGACAGCAAGGTCGGCCACGGTCACGCGACCATGACGATAGATAGCCGCGAGCACGCGATCGGCGCAGGAGACATCGGTCGGATCCATACCGCAGATGGCAGCGTAGCCACCCAGCAGCAGCGGGGTCACGCCAAACTTGGTTCCAATGCGACGCGACGTGTAATGGATGTCAAAGCGGCACGGCAGGCCCAAAAAGAACTCGGTCACACGGACGCCGCAGGCACGCGCCGCCAAAAAGTGGCCGCCCTCGTGCAAAAACACGAGGACGGAAAGCATCAGCAGGCCCCAAAAGACCGATGAGAGAACGCTCAGAACAGTATCCATAAAACGAAAAAGCAATCCTTATGGGTTAGGAACGGGTTGCGGCGAGCACCTGCGCAGCCTTTTCACGCGCCCACGCATCGATGTCGCGAAGCTGCTCAAACGAATCGACCGCCTGCATATCGTGGGCATCCATGCAGGATTCCACAATGCGATCGATATCGGTAAAGCTGCAGCCATCGTGCAGGAAGGCATCGACGGCGACCTCGTTGGCGGCATTGAGCACGCACGGCATGGTGCCACCCGTCTTGCCGGCACGCTCGGCCAGTGCCAGACAGCGGAAGGTATCCATGTCGGCAGCATCAAACGTGAGCTGCCCCAGCTCGCGGAAATCGATACGAGGCGCCGGGGTATCCCAACGCTCGGGATACGAGAACGCGAACTGGATGGGAATACGCATGTCGGAAGCACCGAGATGCGCCATCACGGAGCCGTCGGCGAACTCGACCATAGAGTGAATCTTGGACTGACGCTGCACGACCACGTTAATGAAATCGAGGTCGCAGTTAAACAGATGCATGGCCTCAATGCGCTCCAGGCCCTTGTTCATGAGGGTGGCGGAGTCGATGGTGATCTTGGCGCCCATGGCCCACGTGGGATGTGCGAGGGCATCGGCACGCGTCACGCGATTGAGCTCGTCGCGGGTGCGGCCAAAGAACGGACCGCCCGAGCAGGTGAGCCAAATACAATGAGCCTCGCGTGGGTTCTCCCCCAGATAGCACTGGTAGATGGCGGAGTGCTCAGAGTCGACTGGAATAAGCTGGCCCGGTTGCGCCAACGGCATAAGCAAGTCGCCGCCGACGACGAGGGACTCCTTGTTGGCAAGGGCAAGACGCTTATTCGAGGTCAAGGCCGCATGGCTCGCCTCGAGACCGGCGGCGCCCACAATAGCGACGAGCACGCAGTCGACATCGTCGCGACACGCGAGCTCGCAAACCGCCTGCGCGCCAACGCCGAGCTTCGTTCCCTCGGGCAACTCCTGCAGCACGGCGTCATCGCCATGAGCGACATCGGCCACGGCAACCGCCGGAACCGAGAACTCGCGGGCAGCGGCAACGAGCTCGGAGGTACTGGAGTTAACGGACAGCGCCGTCACCTGCAGGCGATCAGCATGCTGACGGCACACATCGAGTGCCTGGGTGCCGATAGAGCCCGTACAACCCAGGATGGCAACACGGAGACGTCCATCGGGGCCATACGTCGTCTGGAAGGACATTACAGCACGCCTCCGATCATCAAAAGCAGCTGCGCGGTAATGCAGCCAAAGATAAGCGAATCGCTACGATCGAGCATGCCGCCATGGCCCGGGATAAGGTTGCCGGAATCCTTGACGCCCACACCGCGCTTGATGCGCGACTCGATGAGGTCGCCGATAACGCCCAGGACGGACACGACCACGCCGCACAGCAGCGCATAGGGCAGGCTGAGCTTGTAGAAGTGCGTCGCCCACAGGATGAGCCAAATCAAAACCGAGCCAAGAATGCCGCCAACAAACCCCTCCCAGCTCTTTTTGGGAGAGATCTTGGGGACCATCTTGTGTTTACCGATACGGCTGCCCACGATGTAGGCAAACGAATCGGAGACCCAAAGGGACGCACAAACGCCCACCGAAAGCAGGGCGCCGGCAAAACCGGGCACGGCATCGCGCAGCAGCACGATAGCCGACAGCATAAAGCCAGTGTAGATGGGACCCATGAGCGTCACGGCCACATCAGAGATGCGGGTACGCGGCGACCAGACATACCAAATGCCCACAGCGAGCATCAGGGCAAAAAGCAGGACATTCAGCAACATCGAATCGCCCAACGCCGACAGCGGAAAGAGTACGGCGGCAGCGATACCCATGCGCTCGTTAGCCATCTTGCCATCGAGCCTCGTCATACGGAAAAACTCATAGCAGCACAGACCGCTCATGACGGAAACAAAGATGGCCGTGGGCACGATACCCAAAACCAGGCACAGGATAAAGACAACGGCGTAGACGATACCGGCGGCGGCACGGGTAATAAAGCCCGCCAGCCAAGAACCGGTGCCGCTCTTCACTGCAGGCGTTCCCGCAGTGGCAGCTTTGCGCGCAGGCGTCTTGGGAGCAGATGCCTTGGGACGATCGGACACGATTAAGCCTCCTCGGTCTTGCTCAGTCCACCAAACCTACGGTCACGGCCCTGATAGGCCAAAATGGCGTCGACAAGGCCCCAACGATCAAAGTCGGGCCAATAGGTATCGGTGACGTAGAATTCGGAATAAGCCACCTGCCACAGCAGATAGTTCGAAAGGCGCAGCTCACCAGAAGTGCGAATCACAAGCTCAGGATCGGGAAGGCCGGCGGTATAGAGGTGGGAAGCCACCATGTCGTCATCAATTGCGCCAGGATCGATCTTACCGGCGGCAGCGTCGAGTGCGATCTGACGGACAGCGCGGGTAATCTCGGCACGCGCGCCGTAGTTGACGGCAAGCGCCAGCGTCATGCCGGTGTGATTGGCGCACTCGGCAAGACCGCGTTCAAAAACGTCGCGGGTCTTCTTGGGCAGCGCGGAAATGTCACCCAAAAAGACAACGCGCACGTTTTCGCGCTTCAGAAGCGGCAGCTCGTCGATGAACGTCTTGGCAAACAGATGCATCAAGACGTTGACCTCATGCTGCGGACGGTTCCAGTTTTCGGTAGAAAACGCATAGGCCGAAAGCACGTCGACGCCCAGACGCACGCAGGCGGTAATAATCTCGCGAAGGGAGACGATACCCGCCTTGTGGCCCTCGGTGCGCGCAAGACCGCGCGACGTGGCCCAACGACCGTTGCCGTCCATGATGCACGAGATATGGTGCGGAATGTTATTGAGGTCAAGGTCGGAAAAACCGACGCCCGCAGGGGCGTCGGCAAAGTACTCGACCAGTTTATGCTCGTCGTATTGCACCTTAGATCTCCATGACCTCGGCTTCTTTTTCCTTCAGAAGCTCCTCGACCTTGGCGACATACTCATCAGTGTGCTTCTGGACCTTGGCCTGCTCGCGACGGACATCGTCCTCGGTGAGCTCCTCATCGCGCTCGAGCTTGTTGTTGAAGTCGCGACGGATGTTACGGATAGACACCTTGGCCTGCTCGGCGTACTCGCGGCACTCCTTGACGAGCTCGCGACGGCGCTCCTCAGTGGGAGCCGGGAACGGAAGACGAACGACGGTGCCATCGGAGTTGGGGGTAATACCCAGATCGGAAGCGCCGATGGCCTTGACGATAGCATTGATGAGTGCCTTGTCCCACGGCTCGATGAGCAGCATGTGGGCCTCGGGGGTCTTGACGGCGGCAACCTGCGTGACCGGCGTGGGAACACCGTAATAATCGACGGTGATGTCGGACAGAATGTTGGCATTGGCGCGGCCGGTACGGACCTTGGAGAAGTTATGCTTGAGGGACTCGAGCGACTTGTCCATATGGGCGGTGATGTTCTCTGCCATGCTTAATCCTCCTGATAGACGAGCGTGCCGACGGGCTCACCCGAAAGCGCGCGCTTGACGGTGTCCTCGCCATCGATGTTGAGGACCAAAATCGGCATACGGTTATCCTGGCACAGTGCCGTAGCCGTGGAATCCATAACCTGCAGACCGCGGACGAGCACCTCGTGATAGGTAATCTTGTCAAAACGGACGGCATCGGCGCACTTGACGGGATCCTTGTCATAGATGCCGTCAACCTTGGTGGCTTTAATCAGAATCTCGGCGCCGATCTCGCACGCACGAAGAGCCGCGGCGGTGTCGGTCGTAAAGTACGGATTGCCCGAACCGGCGGCAAAAATAACGACGTTGCCCTTGGAAAGGTGGTTGATGGCGCGACGGCGAATATAGGGCTCGCAGATCTCGTTCATCTGGATAGCGCTCATCACGCGGCAGGGAACATCGTTATGCTCGAAGGCATCCTGCAGGGCGAGCGCGTTCATAACGGTTGCCAGCATGCCCATGTAGTCGGCCTGAGCACGCTCCATGCCACCGGCAGCGCCGGCCATGCCGCGGAAAATATTGCCGCCGCCGACAACGACGCCGACCTCATGGCCAACGGCGAGCAGCTCCTTGACCTGCTTGGCAAGATGGTCGGTAACCTTGGGGTCGATGCCATATTGGCCGTCGCCCATCAGTGCTTCGCCGGAAAGCTTAAGAAGCACGCGTTTATATCGGATGTCGGACAAAGCGATCCTCCTTTAATTAGACTTTCAATATGATATCAAAGGCTCTGATAAGAGCCATGAAAAAGCAGGCTGTGAGTAAAACCCACAGCCTGCTCATTACCAGCTACAAGAGCTTATTTACTCGCCACGGACCAGACGGTCAAAGGCAACGACGGTAATGGTGTCGCCGAGCTCCTTGGAGACCTGCTCAGCGTACTTCTTGATAGTGAGGGAGCTGTCCTTGATGAACTCCTGCTCGGTGAGCACGGACTGCTTGTAGAACTTCTCCAGACGGCCGACAGCCATCTTCTCCTGGATAGCCTCGGGCTTGCCGGACTCGGCAGCCTGGGCCATGTAGATCTGCTTCTCGTGCTCGACGGTCTCGGCAGGAACCTGATCGCGGGTAGCGCAGATCGGGGCGACGGCAGCAACCTGAAGGGCAACGTCGTGAGCGAAGGTCTTGAAGGACTCAGCCTGAGCGGTCTCGGCCTTCTCGAAGGCGAACTCGACGAGAACGCCGATCTTACCACCCATGTGGATGTAAGAAGCGAGCGCGCCGTTCTCGGCCTTGCGGGCAGCGAAGCGGGAGATCTTCATGTTCTCGCCCATGATGTGAATCATCTCGGTGAGCTCGGAGGAAACGGTCTCCTCGCCCATCGGCTTCTCGAGCAGAGCGTCGACGTCAGCAGGCTCGGTGGTAGCGACAACCTCAGCGACCTTGGAAGCAAAGCCAGTGAACTTGGCGTTGGAGCCAACGAAGTCGGTCTCGCAGGAGAGCTCGAGCAGAGCGCCGGTCTTGCCATCCTCGGAGACGAACGCGGCGACAGCGCCCTCGTTGGTCTCACGGCCAGCCTTCTTGGCAGCCTTGGCAAGGCCGTTCTTACGCAGAACGTCGACAGCGGCGTCCATGTCGCCGTCAGCCTCGACGAGAGCCTTCTTGCACTCCATCATCGGGGAGTCGGTCATCTCGCGGAGCTGCTTGACCATAGCGGCGGTAATCTGGGCCATTGTGGTTCCTTTCAAAGAGATGAAAAAGAATTAACTAAGACTGATTTACTCGGCCTTGGGCTCAGCGGCCATCTCGGCCTCGGAGACCTGCTCCTTGCCGGAGCCAGCGAGGCAGGCGTCAGCCATGAGCTCGCACATAAGGGTGACAGCGGAGATAGCGTCATCGTTGCAGGGGATGCCGTACTCGACCTCGTCGGGATCGGAGTTGGTGTCGATCAGGGCGACGACGGGGATGTTCAGGCGCTGGGCCTCCTTGATGGCGTTCTCCTCGCGCTTGGTGTCGATGACGAAGAGAGCCTGGGGCAGACCCTTCATGTCGCGGGCGCCACCGAGGTTGGTCTGGAGCTTAGTGAGCTCCTTGCCGAGAACAGCCTGCTCCTTCTTGGGCAGAACAGCCATGCGGCCGTCCTCGACCATGGCCTCGAGCTCCTCCATGCGGTTGATGCGGGAGCGGATGGTGACGAAGTTGGTCAGCATACCGCCGAGCCAACGCTGGTTGATGTAAGGCATGTTGGCGCGCTCAGCAGCGTTCTTGACGGCCTCCTGAGCCTGCTTCTTGGTGCCGACGAACAGCACGTTGCCACCCTTGGCGACGTTCTTGACGAAGGTGTAGGCCTGGTCGGCGTCGAGGATGGTCTGCTTGAGGTCGAGGATGTAGATGCCGTTGCGCTCACCGAAGATGAACGGCTTCATCTTGGGGTTCCAGCGACGGGTCTGGTGACCGAAGTGGCAGCCGGCCTCGAGCAGGGTGCGGATATTAATCTTGGTAGCCATGTTAAACCTCCTGTGGTTTGCCTCCGCGCGGGGTCATCCTCCAAAACCAACCCGGACATGTGCTACCAAAGCCCGGGCACCACGGTATGAAGTAGCCGCGCGTGCGTGATAAAAACATGTTGCCGTGAAGCAACCCGATGAATGATAGCAGGAATGCCTCTTCCTGCCAACCCGCAATCAAAACCACACACCTGAGTGCGGCGCGGGACGTCCCAGCCACTATTCGCCGCGGGGATGGGCTTGAGCCACGGCACGCTTGAGCCGATCGGGCGTGAGATGCGTGTAGATTTGCGTCGTGGACAGGCTCGCATGACCCAGCAGCTCTTGAACCGAGCGCAGGTCCGCACCGCCCTCAAGCAAGTCGGTCGCAAAGGTATGGCGCATCGCATGCGGGGCGATGTCGGCCGGAATGCCGGCGAGCGTCGCCAGCGTATGGAACCGCCGCCTGAGCATAGCGGCACTCATGCGGTTACCGCGCGCCGAGACAAACAACGGATGCGGACCGTTCGCGGCATCGCGATGCTTTGCCTGGGCGAGCAGTGCCGGTCTCCCCTCCTCGATATAGGTGCGGGTCGCCTCGAGCGCGCGGCGATACAGGGGCACGATGCGCTCCTTGCCGCCCTTGCCCCACAGCCGCAGCGTGCGCTCGGACCATGCAATGGATTCCACATTGAGCGCCGCGAGCTCGGAGATGCGTGCTCCGGAGGCATAGAGCAGCTCGAGCATCGCCGCATCGCGCAATCCCGCGGGCGTCGAGTTATCAGGCGTCTTGAGCAGCGCCTCGACCTGCTGGGTCGTAAGGACGCCCGGCAGGTCACGCGGCAGCTTGGGCGATGCGATCGCCGAGACCGCATCGCCCTCGACAATCCCCTCGGCAGCCATCCAGCGATAGAGAGATCGGATAGCCGACAGGTGCGCCGCAAGCGTTCGGGGAGCCACCTGCTCACGCGAAAGCTCGGCAAGATAGCGACGAATGGTGCGCACGTCGGCAGCGAAAGCATCGATATCCTCGCGCTCGCACCAAGCAGCAAAGCGCTCCAGTCTCGAGCCATAGGCTGTCACCGTGTTGGGAGAAAGTCCCTCAACACGTGCGATATAGGCGATAAACGAGTCGACGGTGTCGTACAGGTCAAAAGCTATGACCGGTCGCCTCCAAACAGATCGGGGCGAGTGGCCAGATAGGCATCAAGGGCCTCGAGGGCGCGATCCGCATAAGCCTGGTAGCGGTCGCGTTTGCTGCGGCGCTTACCATCCTCGAGTGGCGGCACCAGGCCAAAGTTGACATGCATAGGCTGATAGCCCACGGTGGCAGGATCGGTCGCATAGCCCACGAGCGCGCCCAGAGCGCCCACGCGCGGCAGCTCGACGCCCGCGGCACCGATAGCCTCGGCATAGGTGTTGAGCGCGGCGAGCAGGCCCGTCGCCACGGCCTCCATGTACCCCTCGGTGCCGGTGATCTGACCGGCCAGGCGCACACCGGTACCGGGCACGGCAAAGGTGCCATCGAGCACGTGCGGCGCGTCGACAAAGGTATTGCGGTGCATGACACCGTAGCGGAAGAACTCAGCGTTCTCCAGGCCCGGCACCATATGGAAGACGCGCTTCTGCTCGCCAAAGGTCAGATTGGTCTGGAAGCCCACCAGGTTATAGGCGGTCTTCTCCTTGTTCTCGGCACGCAGCTGAATCGCCGCCCAAGGGCGACGTCCGGTACGCGGGTCGGTGAGGCCGACGGGCTTCATGGCGCCAAAGCGAATAGCGTCCTTACCGGTGCGCGCAACCTCCTCGGCAGGCTGGCAGGCCTGGAACAGATCGCCGCCCTCAAAGTCCTTGAGCACCACGCGGTCGGCCGTGGTGAGCGCCTCGATAAAGGCCTCGTACTCCTCTTTGTTGAGCGGGGCGTTGAGATAGTCGCCGCTCCCCTGCTCCTCGTAGCGCGACTGCGAGAACAGCACGTCCATATCGAGCGTGGAGGCATCGACGATCGGAGCCGCCGCATCAAAGAATGCCAGGGCATCGCCGCCGACGAGCTTCATGACCTCTTCGCTCAGCGCCGGCGAGCACAAGGGGCCCGCGGCAATGACCACGTGACCCTCGGGAATCTGCGTGACCTCGCCGTGAATGATCTCGATATTGGGACGGGCGGTAACCTCGGCCTCGACAAGCTCGGAAAACTTGACGCGGTCGACCGCCAGGGCGCCACCGGCGGGAACAGCCGCGCGATGGGCACAATCGAGCAGCACCGAACCCATGCGCTGGAGCTCGGCTTTTAGTAGGCCAGCAGCGGAATCTGGACGGGTCGACTTAAACGAATTGGAGCAGACGAGCTCTGCCAGGTGATCGGTATGGTGAGCCGGGGAGCTCACCTGGGGGCGCATCTCGCACAGCTTTACGGCAAACCCGCGGTCTGCCAGCTGGATCGCGCATTCCGAACCCGCCAGACCGCCACCGATAACCGTCACCTGATCGAACTGCATCTGCAAACACCTTTCTAATTGACACGTTTTCCATTGTGACCGAAGGGCGTCTGGGCGTGAAGGGCAAACTTGGAGGGCGCATACCTTCCATCCATCATGCGCTCGATAAGGCCCTCGAGTTCAAGCGAACCCAAGAGTTTGAGTACGCCGACAGCATCGAGTGAGACGAGCGCCGCGATGTCGTCGACCTTGAGCGGAGAGGCGATGAGCGCATGCATCACGGTCTGCTGTGTTGGATTCAGGTCGGCAATGCCGGGAGCATCGGGGCGCGAGTAGCGCAGGGTGCCGTATATGCGAGAGATAGCCATCTCGATGGACTCCTCGTCGACAATGCAGCAGGCACCGTTCGCAATGAGGTAATTCGTGCCACGCGACTCGGGCGATAGAATCGACCCCGGCACGGCAAGAAGTTCGCGCCCCAAATCCATAGCAGCCTCGGCTGTAGAAAACGTCCCTGAAGGCATACCCGCCTCGGATACAAAGAGGGCTTGCGACAGGGCCGCGATCACGCGATTGCGGCGCGGAAAGGCAAACTTGCGCGGACCCATGCCCCACGGAGAGATCGACACGACCGCGCCACCCGTATCGAGCGTGCGCGTAATAAGCCCCGCGCTCGAACGCGGGTAGACCACGTCGGCGCCCGTCCCCAGCACCACGACGTGTTTGCCGCCGGCGTTGACCGCAGCCCAACCCGAGGCCTGGTCACAACCGACCGCACCGCCCGAAACTACCGTCACTCCCGCCTCGACCGCCACCTTCGCCGCAAGCTCTGCCACGGCAAGACCATACGGCGAGGCCTTTCGCGCACCGATGATGGAGAGCGCGGGCGTCGAAAGCGCCTCGGGGTTGCCGCGCACATAGAGCGTCTGAGGTACATCAGAAAGCTCCAAAACGGTCTCGGGATACAACGCGTCACCTGGATGCAGCTCGAAGGTCCCCTCAGCCATCATTGGTCCCTCCTTCCCTGGTACATCGCAGCCTCGAGCACGTGGTCCTGCGTCACCTGCTCGCTCTCGGCGACATCTGCGATCGTGCGCGCAATGCGAACAAGGCGCACGATGCCACGCCCTGTGAGATGCGTGCGCTTCGACAGGCCGAGCACACACTTCTCCGCCGCATCATCGAGCTCAAAGGTCGAAACGACGCCGTCAATGGACCGAGTCTCGTCATCCTCGGCCTCGGCATCCGCATCGTCCATGCGGGATTCGCGCCAAGCGCGAAAGGCGCGACCGCGCACAACGTAGTCACGTAACTCGGCCGACGACATGCCCTCCGCACCCTCGATAATCACTTGAGGGTCGGGACGGGTCACATCGATCATCATGTCGATACGGTCGGCCAAAGGACCGCGCAGTTTAGACCGATAGCGCTCGACCATCGCCGCCGAGCAGCGACACGGCACCTCGCGATCGCCCAAAAAGCCGCAGGGGCAGGGATTGCTCGCAGCCAGCAGCTGAAAGCGCGACGGGAAGGTAAAAGCCCCGTCGACGCGTACGATCCTCACGTAGCCGCGCTCGATGGGCTGACGCAGCGTCTGCAGCACGCCAGTGGGAAACTCGGCAAGCTCGTCCAAAAAGAGCACGCCGCCATGAGCAAGGCTGATCTCACCCGGGTGCACCGAGCGCCCGCCGCCGATAAGGCCTGCGGTCGAAATACTGTGGTGGGGACTGCGGAAGGGGCGGTGCCCCGCCAACAAGCCATCAATGTTCTCACCCAAAACCGAATGGATGCACAGTGCCTCCTGCTGATCCTCAACGGAAAGCTCGGGCAGGATGCCGGTCATACGGCGTGCGAGCATCGTCTTGCCCGATCCCGGAGACCCGATCATGAGCAAGCCGAGTTCTCCTGCCGCCGCAAGCGCCATGCCGCGTTTAGCGACTTCCTGCCCCAGCACGTCTGCATAGTCGAGCTCGGGCTCAAAGGTCGCCTCGACACCCTCGGAATCCAAGTAGTGCCGTGCGGCATCGCCCATGCCGTGAGCAAGCTGAGACAGATGGTCGATAAAGCCGCAATCTACGCCCGCGAGTGGCACATGCTGGTCGGACCTGCCGGCGATAAA
This sequence comes from uncultured Collinsella sp., assembly GCA_958346935.1. Lineage (GTDB taxonomy): Bacteria > Actinomycetota > Coriobacteriia > Coriobacteriales > Coriobacteriaceae > Collinsella. The sequence continues at coordinate 10,036 of CATVTM010000015.1, read as the reverse complement.
AGACAGCCCCATGTCGCGAGCCAATAGCTGAAACGCCACCTCGCCCTTGACGGGAAGCACCGTACCGTCCAGACCAAGCTCACCTGCGATAAGGCAGCGATCGAGGTTGTCACGGGGAATCTGCTCATCGGCCGCTAGAACCGCGATGGCGATGGGCAGGTCAAAGCCGCTACCGGTCTTGCGGATATCGCCGGGTGCCAGGTTAACGGTAATGCCCGAACGCGGGATCTCGAACCCGGCGGAGCGCATCGCGCAGCGAATACGACCGCGTGACTCCATCACCTCCATACTCGGAATGCCGAGCATCTGGATGCCCGGAACGCCACCGGCAAGCGAGACCTCGACCGTGACGTGAATCGCCTCGACGCCGCGGATGCAGGCCGCGTGAACGGCAAACGTCTCGAACGCCATCACGACACCTGCCAATCGAACGCGTTGTACTGATGCTCGATCTCGGCGATATGCCCGCCGCGGATGGTGACACCCACAGCATCGAAGCGAATCGCCTTGAGCGGATAATGCTCCATGAGATAGCAACTTGCGATGCGGCGGTAGCGGCGTTGCTTTTGGGCGTCCACGGCCTCCTCGGGAAAGACCCACGTGGTGCAATCCAGCGAAACGCGTCTGGTCTTGACCTCGGCCATCACCACGACATCGTCGAGCTCATCGAGCAGCACCAGATCGGCCTCGCCCTCGGTGCAACGATAGCCCTGCTCCAGCAAGGTGTAGCCGCGCTCGTTAAAGTAGTCGATGGTGATCAGCTCGCCCAGCATGCCTAGCTCGCGGGGACTGAGTCCCTTGATAAACTCGGGCGTCATCGCCCCGGAGTCGAGCTCGCCGTTTTCCCAACGCTCCTTGAGCTGCTGCGTCTTGCTCTTTTTGCTTGCGGCACTCATGGGGTCTCCTTTCCCGCACACTGCATTGCCCCGATGATGAGGGCACCTTTCATGCGGGTAAGTACCGGAAGCAAACCAAAAGCTGACCAAATGCCGTCAAAAAACGGGCCGTACGCAACAATGGTGTTGCATACGGCCCGCTACCAGCAGGTTTATAAAACCCCAGAGGTCCCTGTCTCCACAATTGGCCTAGAAAAGGCGCTCAGTCTGCAGAAAGTTTCCGCAAAAGCTCACGCGGTGCAGCGGACAAAGTCCATGTTTGCGAATGGCCTCGATGTGCTCGGGGCTCGCATAGCCCTTCGACTCGGCCAGATGGTACTCGGGATACTCGGCGTCGTACTCGACCATCATCTCGTCACGCGTGACCTTGGCCATGATGGACGCCGCGGCGATGCAGGCGATCTTGGCATCGCCCTTCACCACATCGCGCTCGTTAGGAACGGCGCCCAAGGGGTTGCCATCCATAAGCACGCAATCGGGCTCGAGCCCCGTATCGGCCACGGCGCCCGCAACGGCGGTACGGATAGCACGGGCCATGCCCATCTCATCGATATCCTTAGGCGCGATATGGCAAAAACCGATCGCCGTCGCCACCTCGGCAATCTTCACTGAGAGCAACTCGCGGCGCGCCGGCGTGAGCTTTTTGGAATCGTTGATGCCCCAGACGCGCGGCTCCATAGGAAGGCAGACAGCGCATACCGTCAAAGGACCGGCCACCGATCCGCGACCCACCTCGTCGACACCAACGACCACTCCATCGCCGCCAAGCTCATGCATAAGCTCGTACATGTCATTGACGCGCTCGCGCTCGGCAAGCTCTTTGGCATGGCGTTTGAGGGCGCGTTCGCAAGCCTTGATCACCTGCTGGCGCGGGTCCTCGCGATAATGCTCCACGAGGGCGGGAATCTCCTCAAACGTGGCGCTCGCCAACTCACCGGCAACCTGCGATGCCGAAACCGAGCTCGTCATGTTGGCCATACCAGGCCCTCCTTGCATGCAAATCAGATAAAAAGAAGGGCCACCCGAAGGTGACCCTTGTGTCCAAACGAGTGGACAGACGCTGCGATCTTCTTAGCGCTTCTCGGGGATGCGAGCAGCCTTGCCCACCTTGTCGCGGAGGTAGTACAGCTTGGCGCGACGGACGCGACCATGACGAACGACCTCGAGCTTGGCGATCTTGGGGCTGTGAAGCGGGAAGGTACGCTCAACACCGACACCGAAGGACATCTTGCGGACGGTGAAGGTCTCGCGGGCACCGGCGCCGGCCATGCGGATGACGTCGCCCTGGAAGACCTGGATGCGCTCGCGGTCGCCTTCCTTAATGCGGTAGTGAACCTTGACGTTGTCGGCGACGCGAACCTGAGGAATGTCCTCGCGGATCTGCTGACGCTCGATTGCGCGGATGTAATCCATGTGCAATTCCTTACTCTTCTAGAGGTGCCGTACCACCATGGCCGGCACGTAGTTGAACAAACGTATTCGAGTATACACGCGCGGGTTTCTGCTGCAAGAACAATTTTTTACGCAGACAAAAAGACAAAACCCGCACATGATAACCGCCCGTCTCACAAATGAGACGGGCGGCATGAAGGGGGGCTACACTAGGCGTCTACGCCCAAAACGTTAGGCGGGACGCTTAGCCTCGAGCTTGGCCTGGGCGGCAGCCAAGCGCGCGAGGGGCACGCGGTAGGGCGAGCAGGACACGTAGTCCACGTCGGCCACGTTAAACAGGCCCTTGATGGACTTGGGGTCGCCGCCGTGCTCACCGCACACGCCAAAGTGCATGTCGGGGTTGGTGGCACGGCCCTTCTCGACGGCCATGCGTACCAGCTCGAGTACTGCCGTATCGATGGTCTCGAAGGGGTTGTCCTTCAGAATCTTCTTATGCATGTACAGCGGGATGAACTTAGCCTCGGCGTCGTCACGCGAGAAACCGAAGGTCGTCTGGGTGAGGTCGTTGGTGCCAAAGCAGAAGAAGTCTGCGTGATGGGCGATCTCGTCAGCGACCATGCAGGCGCGCGGCAGCTCGAGCATCGTGCCCACGGGAATATTGAGCTCGACGCCCTCTTCGTTGGAAACCTCGGCGATTACGCGCTCGATAACCTCGCGGGTCTGGACATGCTCGGCCGTGATGGAAACGAGCGGAACCATGATTTCGGGGCGCGGGTCGACGCCTTCCTTGATAAGGCGGGCAGCAGCCGTGGCCACAGCGCGGACCTGCATGAGCGGCAGATCGCCAAAGACGACGGACAGGCGCACGCCGCGCAAGCCCAGCATGGGGTTGGACTCAACCATGCTATCGATGCGGCGCAGGCGGGCACGCAGGGCGGCGAGCTCCTCCTCAGGAGCGCCAGCGGCCTCCTTCTTAGTGATGGCGACCTCAAGCTCGCGGGGATCGTCCAGAAACTCATGCAGCGGCGGATCGAGCAGGCGAACGACCACGTCGCGGCCGGTCATGGTCTTGAACATGGCCAGGAAGTCCTCAGTCTGAACCTTGAGCAGATCGGCCAGGGCCTGCTGCTTCACAGCCTCGTCATCTGACAGGATGAAGCTCTGGATGATGTTCTTGCGATCGCCCAGGAACATATGCTCGGTGCGGCACAGGCCGATGGCCTCGGCGCCAAACTCAAGCGCGAGCTCGGCGTCCTCGGGATTGTCGGCGTTGACGCGAACGTGGTTGGCATGACCATCGGTCTCGTCCAGACGAATCTCGTCGGCCCAGGACAGGATGGTGTCCAGGTCGCCGGTGAGCTCAGCCGAAACCAGATCAACGGCGCCGTCGACGACGATGCCCTGAGTACCGTCGATGGAGATGATGTCGCCCTCATGCAGCACGCGGTCACTGCCCTCGATGTGCACGACCTTCTCGGCGGCATCGATATGGAAGCGCTCGACACCGCAGACGCAGGGCGTACCCATGCCGCGGGCGATAACGGCGGCATGGCTCGTCTTGCCACCGTGACTGGTCAGGATGCCCTCGGCGGCGACCATGCCCTTCAGGTCATCGGGGTTGGTCTCCCAACGAACCAGAATGACCTTGTGACCCTCGTTGGCGCGCGCGACGGCGTCATCGCTCGAGAACACGACCTCGCCCACGGCGGCACCGGGGCTGGCGTTAAGACCGCTGGCCAGCGCCTCGTACTTCTTGGAGGCGTCAAACTGCGGGTGCAGAAGCTGGTCGAGCTGCGCGGGATCGATGCGGCTCACGGCCTCCTCGCGAGTGATCAGGCCCTCCTCGACCATTTCGATGGCGATGCGCAGGGCGGCGGTGGCAGTGCGCTTGCCCACGCGAGTCTGGAGCATCCAGAGCTTACCCTGCTCGATGGTGAACTCGATGTCGCACATGTCGCGATAGTGATCCTCGAGCGTCAGGAACACGCGCTCGAGCTCCTCGCCTGCGGACTCAAGCCCCGGAGTGGTCTTGAGATCGGCGATGGGCTCGGTGTTGCGAATGCCGGCGACGACGTCCTCGCCCTGGGCGTTGACCAGAAAGTCGCCGTAGAACTCCTTGGTGCCGTCGGCCGGGTTGCGGGTGAAGGCGACGCCGGTCGCAGAGGTCTCGCCCTTGTTGCCAAAAGCCATGGCCTGGACGTTGACGGCGGTGCCGAGCTCGTCGGAGATGCCGTGCTGCTTGCGGTAAATGCAGGCGCGCTCGTTCATCCAGCTGCCAAAGACGGCCTGGATGGCAAGGCGAAGCTGGAGCTCCGGATCGTGCGGAAAGACGGACTTACCATCGGCGACCTCGAGCTCGGGGTACAGGGCGGCCTCGACGTTGGCGGAGAAGATGCCCTTGAAGGTCTCGACGAGCTCCTGCAGGTCCTCGGCCGAAAGCTCGGAATCGACGCGGACGCCGGCAACCAGGCGGGCCTGGGTCAGGGCGTTCTCGAACAGGTCGGCGTCGACGCCCATGACGACGTTGGAGAACATCTGGATAAAGCGGCGATAGCTGTCCCAAGCAAAGCGCGGGTTCTGCGTCTGGGCGATGAGGCCCAGGACGGAATCGTCGTTGAGGCCCAGATTGAGGACCGTGTCCATCATGCCGGGCATGGAGAACGGAGCGCCAGAGCGCACCGAGACGAGCAGCGGATCGTTGGCATCTCCGAGCTTCTTGCCGCAGCGGGCTTCGAGGTCGGCCTCGGCGGCAACGATCTCGTCAAGCGCGCCGGCAGGCCAAACATTGCCGGCACCGGAGTACTCAACGCAGGTCTGGCAGGTAATGGTAAAGCCACCGGGGACCGGCAGGCCGATACGGCTCATCTCGGCAAGGTTAGCGCCCTTGCCGCCAAGCACAAAGTTCATAGACTTGTCGCCCTCGGTGACACAAGTGCCCTGGGCGTCGGTTCCAAAACGGTAAACCCTCTTGCAATCGCTCACGATACTTCCCCTTCTATGTGTTCGCACACACGACCGTGGTAACGAATCGACCCGCCGGATGCGGACCGTGAGGGAACTATACGGCGGGTTTTGGGCGGGCTTGAGCAGAGGCTGCGCGATTTGGTAAACGTGCTAAAACTGGCGGTAAACGGTAGGTAAAGGTGGTTACCTTATGAAGATACCAGTACAACGTAGTCGCAGGTCAAAAGCGGTATAAACTGCTAAAACGCTTTAGCAAAAAGCTGTAATTATTGGAATGGAATCTCTTAAACTACGCAATAGCCAAAAAAGACAAAATCTATCAGAAGTATTTGTCCCAGGGATTTTGGTCAGAGTAGCTAATTTGGGACGGGGCTATTTTAGCCACCCCGGCAGATAGCGCGAATGCTTTGGCGGAGTAACGGCCGGGGTAGCTAAAAAAGCCCCATTACAGTTTGAGTCGTCCGAAAGGGCGGCTCCTTACTAGTTCTGGTAATACGATTGAGCCGTACCGATGGTCGCTGGCCGACCGCGACCGCGACGCGGCCTCCACCCGAGACCCCCATCTCGACACATAGCCCGTCATCCGACGAAAGCGCGCAGGTCGTCCTGTATAGGCGCATGGTGTCCCCCTCCGCCGCAAGAGGGAAACGAAAAAGCCCCTCTTTGCCACTACGGACAAAAGGGGCCTCCCAGGGGAAACGTGTTACAAAGCCTTCTTTGCAGGACGATGAAGATCAGAAACCCAACGTCGTACGCGTAGGGACTTACCCAACACCCACGCCATTTCGATCTTCTGGGCCTTCAACGCCACGTCCCGATAAGCATCCGGGCATCGGAATGACCTCGTCGCAAGCCGCAAGCATCTCTTCGTCATGAGTGACAACAATTACAATATGGTCTCTCTTAACCTCATGAAGCAATTTAATTAGCGCGCTCCGGCTCTTCGCATCAAGCGCTGAAGTTGACTCAAGAAACAACATGACGTCCGGCGATTTCAACATCTGCCGCACAATTGCGATGTTCTGCTTCTCCCCGCCGGACACCCCTCCTTTCTTGCTGCCAAGCATCGCTGCCGCCCCGTTCTCCGCAGCGGCAATCATTTTGTCTAACCCCAATATGGCAAGCATCCGATTCAGTTTGTCGGCCTCGAAATCATCAGAAAGCAGCGTAAGATTATCGAGGATCGTCCCCCCAACAATAGGGGGCTCTTGCTCCGTAATGCCAACTCGGCACCGCCGCAATGCGTATCGGTCGATGCGACGCTGTGATACCCCGTTGTAGAGGACGGCCCCTTCCGTGTTATCTGGATATAGACCCAATATCACTGACAGCAGCGAGCTCTTCCCCGAGCCATTTCTTCTTGCTTACTGTTTTTCTTATATTGTAACGATTTTCGATAAGAGGAAAGATTACTCCATGACGCGCAAGCCCGAACTCTAAGCGTTTCCCATCAGCATTGCCCATTTTTCGGATCGAAATCCAAATCCAGCTTCCTATCGCATGCTGAAATCAAATCCTGATCATGGCTTACAACAAGAATTAGCTGATCGAAGGGATTTCGATGAATATACTCCGTGAACTCCCGACGGCTTTCTTCATCTAAATCGTTCGTTGGTTCATCGAACACAAGCACTTCCGGCTGCCTGCGAAGTGCTGCGAATATCCTTAGCTTTCGATACTCTCCACCAGAAAGGTCTCTACAATTCTTGCCTTTTAACGATTCGACGGTTCGATAGAAACTCGGCACAAGCTCTCGGAGGTTTTCGCTCGATCCCCGAATCGACGTCCTCTCAAGGTAATTCTCCACCGTTTCGTTCGGAATAAAGAGCTTTTGCGGGCACACCGCAAACAGGTCCCGTCGGATCGTCTCCATATCGAGCTCTTCATATGGCACCGACCCCAAAGCCCGATGTCCCCCAGCAGAATATAGTCCAAGGAGCACCTTCAGAAACGTGCTTTTTCCGCATCCGTTCGGCCCGGTAATGGCATAGGTTTTTCCTTCCTCCACCTCCACGGAGAGGTCGCGGTATAAGTAGGGCTTTCCCGCGTATCGGTACGCGATGTTGGACAACGATATGCTCTCCACGTGCCCAACCGTGAGGGTGCCGCGGTCCTCGGCGTCCTCCGTCAGAGCCCCCAATCGGTCGAACGAGGCCCTTGCGTCCTGATACGATTTGAAATAATTCAAAAAATACTTGAAGCATCCGAACGCCATCGAGTAATACGAGTTCACCATTGTGAACTCGCCTAAGCTCATTCTTCCGCTCAATATTTCCATCCCGGAGATCACGAGCAGTGCCCCCCGAAACACAGACGAGATCAGGCCGTCGCTTGATGTGGCCAGATTCGAGACCCTACTTGCTTTCATGTAAATCGGGTAGTACCCCTCGAATACCCCTTTGAGCGTCCGAGCGCTCTGGTTATATGCGCCATCGCACTTAATGTCAAACAACTGCGACAGCTCGCCGCTCACGGACGCGAAAAGCTTACTCAAACCCTCCTTGTTCGCAAGCGAACTGTTGTACAACGGCTTTTTCAACGCCCTGAATAAAATGAAGTACGCAACAAGCGAACATGCACTTAACACCAGGAACACCGGATTAATCGAAAACAGGATGATGCATATCAACACAACCAGAACGATGTTAAGCCCGATCGTCAGGAAGTTGTTCACGACAAACGATGACACCGCATTCGAATCCGCATACACCCTCTGCGTTGTATAGGATGGATCCGCCTGCTCCCCCTTTTCCAGGGGCCCCCGTTCAAACGACTCACACGTGGTCCCCATCAGTCTCGTCGTCATCTCCAAGATGACGCGCGATACGTTCACACCCATCGCATACGACATGAAGGAGGCCGATATCCCTATGCCCGCAACAAAGGCCGCAAACCACACGACGCGAGATGGATCCCTATTCGTCACGAGAAAGTCTACAAACCCACCGTTTAAGGCGGGCATGACGCACGAGAGAGCAAAATTCACCAGCATGAGAATCACGAAAAGCCGTGACCCTTTACACCGAAACAACTCGTGAACCGTCTTCTTAAACATGCCAGCTCCCATCAAGCGGCCTTTTATCCAAAACTGAATTTGTTCGCCGCTTAATCGCTCCCATATATCCCTTGTTGTTAATCCTTGCTCAAGACATTATCTCGGGTTGCGGTGCCCAGGATTCCATTTCACCTTTATATACATACGAATAAGCCCCCTATTTGCATAGGCAAGCGCGGCGATTATAACAGCAGCCACCATCAGACCGAGAATAGCCCTTTTGTCCGGAAAAAGGGACGAGAGAAAAAGGCATATTGCGGAGAAAACTATAGACGCCCCCACCACTCGGTTTGCGCCTAGAGACTCGGCCGTCCGCTTTGCCTCCTCTAAACGCTCTCCCGATAGCAATGACATTCCGGCAAGCAATCCCGTGAGCTTGCCTCGATATATCATTATTCCGAACAACAGCAGCAGGCATGACCCCACCATTGAAACCACAACGTCCGACATCGCCATCACTCCAGTCCACTCCTTGTCATCGAATCCTTGCGGCGGCTCAGCGCATCTGGCGTCAAATGCAACCTCGTGTCAAACGGTCTGCTCGCAAACTCAAATACTTTGCATGAGCTCGAACGCGCCGGTTTAAACGGCATACAGTTTAGCCTCGATGGCCTACGCGATTCTCACGAACATATGCGAGGACTCTCGGGATTATACGACCGGGTGCTCGACGCCATCGATATCACGCTGAACGAAACCTCACTGCACCTTTCAATTGCCTTTTGTCCGACATCGTTCAATGTCGACGATTTCAAACCAGTTTGCACGATGCTTCGAGACAAGCTGAAATCGTCGGGTTGAACTGACCGAATTGACCTTAGAGTTCAGCCGCTCATGCTCCTCGGTAGAGCCCGAAGAAACCGCACGATTCGCCCTTCGAATAATCAATACCGTCGGCTAGTCAACACGATCAATGACCTTCGATACGATCCGGACTATCGAGGCTACTTCATGCTTGAGTGGGGCGACCCCATCGACCACTTGGTCAGATTCCCTCAACTGCAAATGCAATTTGACCAAGTGGCCATCCACGCCAATGGCGATATCGTCGCATCCCCCTATATACCTCTCATCATCGGAAACGTTCGCAAACACAGCCTTCAGGAATACTACGATGCCGGAATGGCAACCGTTTGGGATAAGCCCGTTGTTACCGCGTTGGCCAATCGTATGCACTCGATTGACGAGATGGAAGAGATCTCATCGTTGATTGCAGACATCAATATGGACGGCGACCTCTATATCGACCTGATCGACGATGATCTAGGCGACCTGAGCGTCCTGTCACAATTCTAAGGAGATGTTCCCATGTATGAGACCCCAGAAGTAGAGAAGATGGATTCCAAAACCGGCCCCGATCCCGTTGTGGTCAACTTTGCAGCCGTCGTGGATAACGTAGTCGCAGCCGTCTATGATGCCGTCGTTGCGGCCTACGCATTCTGGTACTCGGCAGACAACGACGGCACCGGGACGAGTGCAGCACAGAACTAGTCGCCGGCTCATCGAGCAATCGCCTCGCCTATCACTGCATGCGATTGACTGCGCAGCCCCAGCCAACGCCCAAAGCGCCTTGAAGAGCTGCTTGTAACATTCGTTCATTCAACAGCGAGATCTCTTCACCATTCTCGGCCGGCCCGACAGATCGACACATCAGTCGGGCCGGCCAGACTTATACAACGCGGCGACTCCGCTCACGCCACCCCCCCCCGAAACTCACGCTGTCATCACA
>CATVTM010000014.1 GCA_958346935.1 uncultured Collinsella sp. | reverse complement strand
TCCTCGGCCGATACATCCCATTGCGTCTCTCGATATAGATGCTTGTCTTCCATGTTCGCCTCCCCACAGGCACGCTCGTTGGCCCAATCGTACCCATTCAGGCTATACTTGAGCCCATTACATAAACGGGGAGCTTGCGGGACAAGACGGCAGGCTGAGATTGGGCGCGCCCGCCCTGACCCGCAAACCTGATATGGGTAATGCCAACGAAGGGAGCCGTGCCAATGAGCACACAGACCGAGCCCAAGCTCGTCACGCAAATCGACTTCGCCCGTGCCGGGCAGATCACGCCGCAGATGAAGGAAGTCGCCGAGCGCGAGCATCGCGACCCCGAGTACATCCGCGAGCGCGTGGCCGACGGCCGCATCGCCATTCCCGCCAACATCGTGCACATCAAAAAGGGCATGCGCGCCTTTGGTGTCGGCGAGGGCCTGTCCACCAAGGTCAACGTCAACCTGGGCATCTCGGGCGACAAGGCCGATGCCGCCGAGGAATGGAAGAAGGTCAAGATCGCCGAGGACTTTGGCGCCGATGCCATCATGGACCTCTCCAACTCGGGCAAGACACGTCAGTTCCGCCAGCAGCTCATCGACGAGACGCCGCTCATGGTGGGTACCGTCCCCATGTACGACGCCATCGGCTACATGGAAAAGCCGCTGGTCAAGCTTACCAAGGACGACCTGTTCGAAGTCGTGCGCGCGCATGCCGAGGACGGCGTGGACTTTATGACCATCCACTGCGGCATCAACAAGTCGGTCACCAAGACCTTTAAGGAGACCGGCCGTCTCATGAATATCGTTAGTCGCGGCGGCTCGCTGCTGTTTGGCTGGATGGAGGTCACCGGCAACGAGAACCCGTTCTATGAGTTCTACGACGAGTTGCTCGAGATTTGCCACGAGTACGACGTGACGATTTCGCTCGGCGACTCCTGCCGCCCGGGCTGCCTCTACGACTCCAACGACGCCACCGAGACTGCCGAGATGATCGAGCTGGGCAAGCTGTGTAAGCGCGCTTGGGCTGCCGGCGTCCAGGTCATGGTCGAGGGACCGGGCCATATGGCGCTCGATGAAATCGCAGCCAACATGAAGCTGCAGAAGCGCCTGTGCCACAACGCCCCGTTCTATGTGCTCGGGCCGCTGGTGACCGATATCGGCGTTGGTTACGACCACATCACCGCTGCCATCGGCGGCGCCATCTCCGCCAGCTCCGGTGCCGACTTCCTGTGCTACGTGACACCGGCAGAGCACCTATGCCTGCCCAACGCCCAGGATGTGCTCGACGGCCTCATGGCCACCAAGATCGCCGCACACGCCGCCGACATCGCCAAAAAGGTGCCCCACGCCCGCGACATGGACGACAAGATGGGCCAGGCACGCCGCAAGCTCGACTGGGACGCTATGTGGAAGTGCGCGCTCGACCCGGTTACGGGCAAGAAGCGCTACGAGGAGTCCCCCGCCGCCACCGAGGGCACTTGCACCATGTGTGGCAAGATGTGTGCCGTCCGCACCGTCAACAAGATCTTCGAGGGCACCACGATCGACCTCGGCATGGAGGACTAGCCCTGTCGCCGCGACCGCTTCTGGCGGCGAGCTGGTGCCTGTCAATTGTTGACGTGTGAACATTTGCTTGCATTTGCGTAAAGATTGCATCGCCCGCCCGGGTTCGACATAGAGTCGGCCCGGGCATCTTTATAATGCTGGCTTATTGACCCATTTGATTCCGACCGAACAAGGGAGCGAACATGGATCGCAGTAAGGTACCTGCCGTTCTATCCATCGCAGGATCCGATTCCAGCGGTGGCGCCGGCATTCAGGCCGACATCAAGACCATCACGGCGCACCGCCTGTATGCCGAGACGGCCATCACCGCCATCACCGCACAGAACACCCTGGGCGTCACCGCCGTGCAGGATATCTCGCCAGATATCGTAGCCGCGCAAATTGACGCCGTTTTTGACGATATCCGCCCGAGCGCCGTCAAAATCGGCATGGTTTCTTCTGTCGAGATTATCGAAGTCATCGCAGACCGCCTGAGCGCCTGGAACGCAACGAACGTGGTAGTCGACCCCGTCATGGTCGCCACCTCGGGCGCGCGGCTGATTGCCGAAGATGCCGCCGAGGCGCTCACCCGCCGCCTGTTCCCGCTGGCGACGGTTATCACGCCCAATATTCCCGAGGCCATGGCCCTGCTCGACTACGAGGTCGACTCCGAGCGCACACAGCAAAATGCTGCCATGCTCCTCACCCGCCGCTTTGGTTGCGCATCCCTCGTTAAGGGTGGGCATCTTGTCAACGAGGCCAACGATGTATTGGCCGAACCCGCGCCACTCGATGACGAGGGCAACCATCTGGGCGATCCGCTCACCACGTGGTTCCGCCACAAGCGCATCGAGACCGGCAACACGCATGGCACCGGCTGCACGCTTTCATCCGCCATCGCCTGCGCATTGGCGCAGGGCATGGATCTTGCCGACGCCGTCAACGCCGGCAAGGCCTACCTAACGGGCGCTCTCGCCGCCGGCTTTGACATGGGCAAAGGCTCCGGCCCTGTCAACCACATGTGGCAGTACTAAATAGCCAGTAACCTGCCAAAAAAAGACAGGCTACCTTGCACCAAAAACCGTCGCAACATTCGATGAAAATCGTGCAAACGCGAAAAATCATCGGATGTTGCGACGGTTTGATTTTAGATAGCGGTCGAGCAAAGGACCGGGGCGCCTATTCGTCGGCGAGCTGGATGCCGAGCAGGCCCGAGAGTGCCAACGCCTGCTCGGCATTAACCGTCAGGCCCCGCAGCTCACGGTAGTCGCCCGAGATGACAGGGGCCGCGAACGCGCATCGCGATACATCCACGCCGGAAAGCGGCGTCTTGAACACATCGATTCGCGTCAGGTCGCAGCCGTCCAAGCGCAATTGCCCCAGCTTTGCCCCCTGGAGTGCGGCCTCGGTCAAACGCGTGTCACGCGCAGCCATGGGGCCAATGCTTCCCTCCGAAAGGTTCGCATAGCTCAAATCGCACGATGTAAACGACACGCTCGACAGACGCGCCCTGAGCAAGTTGAGCCCCGGCGCCGAGCAGTCAACGAAGTCGCAGCGGTTGAGCCAGCAACCTTCCATGTTGCAGCGGATAAAGCGGCAACCGCGAAACACCACGTCGCGAAACGTCGAGCCGCTCCAGTCAACGCTATCGAACTCGCAAGATCGGAACACGACGCCATCGAAGGTCGCGCCGTTCGCCACGTCGCAGGCAAGATCCAAATCCTCAAAAGCGGTATTGGAGACGAGCTCATCGCCCTCGGCAAAGAGGTCGATGAGCTCGTCCATGCCCATATGGCAGCCAATCCGTTCGTTTACCCGGGCAAAACCACCACAAAGGTGCCTGTCCCCTTTGCGGCGGCTTGGGATCGCACTACTCACCGAGCATCTCTTGGAGCTTGGCTGCCACGGCGTGACCCAGGCTCTCGTGGCTTTCGGGCATCATATGCAGATAGTCGATATCGCCCGGCTCGGCAAACTCCGCTGCATTCAAAAAGTCGCAGCCAAACTGCTTGGCTACGTGCGCATAGTATTCAGCAAAATGCTCCGAGGCCTCGACGGAACGCTCGTCAAAATCGGTCATATATACATCGGCGATTTGCGGCTTGATCTTGATAGGTGCCATCAGCAGAATACGCGGGCAGGGTGCGGCATTGGTCCAGGGAAATGCACGCACCGCGCGAATCAGTGCCATGGTGCCACGGGCAATATCGGAGGCCGTCACACCAAAGACCGTCTTGCAATCGTTAGTTCCCAGCATAATAACGATCGCATCCAGCGGCTTATGGGCCTCGAGCAGCATCGGCAGCGCGCGGATGCCGTTAAGATTGGTGTCCAAATGGCACATGTCGTCGCGTACCGTCGTGCGGCCGTTGAGGCCTTCTTCAATTACATGCCAGCCCTCGCCTAAGTCACGTTGGGCCACGCCACACCAGCGCACATCCCGCGCATAGCGCACCGCGGTGCCGTCGCGCATGCCCGCCGGATCGTAACCATAGGTGTTGCTATCGCCAAAGCATAGAACGTTTTTCATCGTAAGCCCCTCGCTCGGTAAAAAGCCGACGGGAGCAGCCTCTCCCGCCGGCTCGACCTATCTGTCAGCACGTACCGATTACAGGTACTTGCGCCAATCGTCCTCGTCCTCATCATCCTCGGTAGCAGCCTGGGTCTGCTCGGCGGCGCGAGCTGCCGCAGCGCGAGCGGCAACCTGGGCATAGGACTCCTCGTTGCGCTCGGGGAAGTTTGCCAGCACGTGCTCGAACTTGGCAAAATCCTCATCCCAGCGCGTAGAAGGCACGGCAAAGAAGACCTGCTTGACCTTAAAGTCGCCCGACGCGAGCTCCTTGCGGAAGAGCTCGGCCACGGCCTCTGCGTCAAAGCCGTTGTTATCGCAGCCCCAAGCGCCCAGCACGAGCTTCTCGCGACCTAGCTCGTCGCAGATGGCAAGCACAAAGCGAATGCGGTCGCGCAGGGCATCCAGCAGAGCATCGTCGCTCACGCGATACTCCTGGCGGGCGCGCTTAACGTTGGGCGCGGCGGCCACGATCACGTCGGCGTATGCATGCACGTGGTTGCGGTCGAAGCGCACCGCAGGCACCACCAGCGCACGGTTTCGGTAAAGCTCGCAGTTGATGTTGCGGCGACGGTTCTCGCCGTACCATTTGCGCTGCTTATCGAGAACGTTGTACAGATACGAATCGGCGCACAGCGCGGCCTCCTGGCCCAGATAACCCTGAATATAGCCACCGCCCGGGTTGGTGAACGAGGCAAAGGCGAGCACGGCCATGTCGCAGAACTGCGCATAGCCACGACCGTTGTCCAGGATAGCCTGCGTGGCGGAGGCATCAAGCACGGTGACCTCGGGCAGAACCGGAGCGGGCTCCTCAGCAGGCGCGGACTCAGCTTCGGCGATTTCCTCGGCAGGCTCCTCGACGGGCTCAGGCGCTGCCTCGGTCTCGGGCGCCGCCTCGGTCTCGGCAGCCTCCGCGCCCTCGAAGTCCTCGGCAACCTGTTCTTCGGCGGCCACAGCAGTCTGAACCTTGGCCTTCATCGCCGCGACAAAGCCAGCAGGCATACCGTCAAACTCGCGAACACCGGCAAGCGAACGCTCGATATCCTTGGCGCACGCTTCGGACACAGTTGCCACGTGACGCTCGGCGGCCTTGGCACGGGCCTCGCGCTTGGGATTGGGCTGACCCGCTCGGTTGGACCTGCGGTTACGGTTCCTGTTGTCGACGTCTGCCATACGTGGCCACCTTTCCTGTCGCTGCCGCTATCGGCTTTTCCCATCCATGATACCCCGCCGCGTACAAAAAAGACGGCCCCGAAGGACCGCCTTTCGCATCGATTTACACGCACGGCAAACACCGCCGCAATTCGCCACTAGTCGCGACGACCAAGGATGTTCAGGATGCGCAGGAACACGTTGATAATGTCCACGAACAGATTGGACGCCATGAGCACGGCGTTGGGCAGCGTAGGCGGCACCGTCATGGCAACATAGGTGTCGTAGCCAATAAAGCCGGCGAACACCACGATCACGATCAGATCGGTGATGGTCTGCGAGACGCCCATAAACATCAGCACGATCTCAACCAGAATAGTGGCGAGCAGAATGCCAAAGCCGATGCCATATACGCGCTGGAAAAACTTGGGGAACGTCACGCCCAAGGCGCCAAAGACAAAGGTGATGGCGGCCGTGGCGATAAAGGCAGTGTTGATAGTGGGTAGGTCGTAGTTGGCAAGGCCAAACGACGCGGTCAGGCCAAAGGTACTCGCAAAGATTACGTAGCCCACAAGGGACAGGCCCACGGACTGCTTGCTGGCGGCAGCCGACATCATGACCATGCCGACGATGGTCAAAATAAACGAGCCAAAGACCAGCGGCAAGGCGGCGCCGCTCATCATCATGCGCGCAAACGACATGGTGCTCGTAAAGTAGGCGCCGGCGCCCATGGCGCAAAAGCCAAAGAAGATCAGGGCAGACATGGTGAGATTGTACGCGCGCGGCGACATCTCCTTGGCGCGGCTTGCACCGCTCTCGACGGGGCCGTTCTGATAGCCCTGGATATCGTTCATAGGTTCGTCCTTTCAAAAAGCGCCACAAATAACGGCGCAGTAGCTGACAAGATTCCTGTCATTGTACCCGAATGCCATACGTCCTTACCTACGGCGCTCGCCCTCGAGCGTACGGTCGAATGCCCACACCCACCAACGCATCAGATGGGCCTGCGAGCCATCTGGTCGTTCACGCGTCTGGTCCTCCAGATACAACTCGGTCGCGTGCCCGCCAAAACGCACCTTATAGGTTGCCGTACGAATGCCGTGAACCGTCAGGCCAAACCCAGTGGTCGAGACAATCTCGTCAATCGTAAAGCAACGACCGTCGACCCAGCAGACGGTGACCGGCACGACCTGTCCGCCCGCGAGGATGCGAGCCACGACGTCCACATACTGCTTGTGCACGCGCCGAGTTTTGCCATCTGTCTGTCGATATTCCATGTCTCCTATTATCGAACGCATGTTTGCATGTTGTAAAGCGAACAGACTGTGGTTTTGGAGTGTCGTAGCAATCGCACGTGTCCGCATGGCGTGTTAGCAACAAGAATACCCGCGGTCAACAGGACTAATATTCAATTTTAGTGCCAAAAATCCACTTCTCACGTCAGAACTCCGTTAAGAAACCCACAGGAGGTGATACGATTTATCATGTTTTTGTAACGTGCCTGCAAACTTCGAGAAAGCCCATATATGGACGTAACGTTCTCAACCTTCCTCGGCCAATTTGTGTCGAACCCAGTCCTTGCCGTCACCGTGATCCTCGCGCTCGGCGCCATCTTCGTCAACGGATGGACCGACGCGCCCAACGCCATCGCGACCTGCGTCACTACGCGTTGCATGCCCGCCCGCGCCGCCATTCTCATGAGCGCCGCATTCAACTTCCTCGGCGTGCTCATCATGACGCACTTTAACGCGAGCGTCGCCAACACCATCTCACATATCGTCGACTTTGGCGGAAACAGCACCATGGCGCTCGCGTGCCTCTGCGCGGCGTTGTTCTCCATCGTCGTCTACGGCGCCACAGCGTCGCGTTTTGGCATCCCCACCTCGCAAAGCCACAGCCTTATCGCCGGCCTGACCGGTGCCGCCATCGCCCTCGGCGGTGCGAGCAGCGTCAACGTCCACGAGTGGATGAAGGTCATCTACGGCCTGGCGCTCTCCATCGGTCTGGGCTTTGTCATGGGCTGGGTCCTGTGCAAGCTCGTCTCGATTCTTTTCGCCGCCGCCAACAGGCGACGTGCCAATGTCTTCTTTAAATACGCTCAGATCGCAAGCGCTGCGGCCATGAGCTTTATGCACGGCGCGCAGGATGGACAGAAGTTCATCGGCGTGCTCTTTTTAGGCGTGGCCTTTGCCAGCGGCCAGACGAGCGTCGGCGATGCCGGCATCCCCATCTGGATTATGCTGCTATGCTCGGCCACCATGGGCATCGGCACCAGCGTGGGCGGCGAGCGCATCATCAAGTCCGTTGGCCAGAGCATGGTCAAGCTCGAAAAGTACCAGGGCTTCTCCGCCGACCTGGCGGGCGCCGCGAACCTGCTGCTTGCCACCCTTACCGGCATCCCCGTGTCCTCCACGCACATCAAGACCTGCGCCATCATGGGCGTCGGTGCCGTCAAACGCCTCTCGGCCATCAACTTCGGCGTCGTCAAGGACATGATGTTCACCTGGTTCTTCACCTTCCCCGCCTGCGGACTCATCAGCTTTGTCATGGCCAAGCTGTTCATGATGTTCATCTAGTCAAACCGAACGTCCATCCGGACCGTAACACCTCGCCCACCCGTCTTCGCCTCGAAAGGACCCACTCATGGCAAAGAAACCCGATTCGTTCTACTTTGACAACTACGTCGCCTGCGCCGACCTCGCCGTCCAGGCCGCCGAGCTGCTTACCAAGATTTTCGAGAACTTCGATTCCGCAAAGATTCACGATATGCTCGACAAGATGCATGCGATCGAGCATGCGGCCGACAAGAAGCACCATGAGCTTGAGGACGCCCTGCTCACGGCCTTTATCACCCCGCTTGAGCGCGAGGACCTGGACCTGATGAGCTGCTCGCTCGACACCGTGCTCGACCGTATCGAGGGCGTCGTGCAGCGCGTCTACTTCACCAACATCCAGAGCATCCATCCCGACGCCATCGTCATCGCCCACAAGGTGACCGACGCCTGCCGCGCCATGAAGGACCTGATGGTCGAGCTGCCTAACTACCGCAAGTCCAAGACGCTGCGCGAGCTCGTCATCCAGATCAACACCATCGAGTCCGAGGCCGACGAGCTCTATATCAACGCCATGCGTAACCTGCACGTTAACGGCAAGGACCCGCTCGAGGTCATCGCTTGGCGTGACGTGTATGCCTTCCTGGAGTACTGCGCCGACTGCTGCGAGAATGTGGCCGATGTCGTGGATTCGATTGTCATGAAGAACAGTTAATTGGGGGTACGTGTCCCGGCGGCGAAGGGCCGGCCACGGTTTGCTTTCTCACTCCGGCTGCTTTGCAGAGTCGTTCGAAAGTAAACCGTGGCCGGCCCTTCGCCTTACGTACCACCATTGGGAACTTTGGCTGATAGATTTAGCGCGATGGGGGTTTGGCTGAAGGGACCTTTGGTGTCCGTTCGGACACTTTGGCCCTTGATGAGCGTTTGGCTGATTGCTGTTTTGGGTACTGTTTGGGTTACTTTGGGTTTGTTTGATTTTTAATTGTTGGAGGGCTTGTATGTCTTATTTGGATCTGGCTCGGTCTCGGTATTCTTGTCGCGAATTTGAGAATCGTTCTGTTGAGCAAACTGTTGTGGATGCCATTGTTGAGGCTGGGCGTATTGCTCCTTCTGCTTGTAATAATCATCCTTCTCGTGTGATGGTGCTGGATACGCCTGAGCTGTTGGAGAAGGCTGCTGCTTGTCAGCCTCGGTTTGCTCGTGATGGGTCTATCTTTGGCGCTCCGCTTGTCTTCCTTATTTGCAGCGTTACCGATGATGCTTGGGTGCGCCCGTATGACCAGATGAATTCCAGTGAAATCGATACGTCCATCGTGTGTGATCAGATGATGATGGAGGCCACCGAGCAGGGCCTGGGAACGTGCTGGGTATGCCATTTTAAGCCTGAGGTGGCACAGGAGCAGTTCAATCTGCCCAAGGGCGTCTATCCCTATCACATGCTCGTCTGTGGCTATCCCGCCGACCACATCGCCGATCCCGAGCATCGCGAGGCCCGCACTATTCCCCTCTCCAACTTCCTCCTCAAGTAGTTTTTAGACATACCTTAAAATCTACCTTTTACCACGCGCCCTTCGCCGAGTTCTGTCCTATCGCATGCAGAGCTCGGCGTTTTGTTTCCCAACCCGTATACAGCCACAAAAAAGGAGCCCGCAGGTGCGAGCTCCTCTTAAGGACACTAGATTGTAGCTCTGATGCTAGTCCAGGTCGTCGGCGGCAAAGTTGTCGATCGGGGCGAAGGGATCGGCCACGGGGACAACCGGGTCAGCGACGGGCAGCGGCTCGGCGGGAACAGTCACCGCAGGAGAAGCGGCAGAACCGACCGGCGTGGAGGCCATGAGGTCGGCCGGGAAGGAGTTCTGGGCATCGTCCATGAAGTGCTGGATGAGCTTGAGGTACTCGGCCTTGAACTCCTCGCGGGAAGCCTTGAGACGATCGATTTCCTCGAGCTCGGCCTGCTTCTCGGTCAGAGCCTGGCGGATAACCTCGCGTGCCTTAGCGTCAGCCTCGTTGCGGATACGCTCAGCGTTCTCGTTGGCATCGTTGACGATGGTCTCAGCGGTCTGCTGGGCAGCGATCAGGGCAGCGGAAATCTGGCGCTCCTGAGCGGAGAAGTCAGGGGCGGGAGCAGCCACGGGGGCGGCAGGAACGGCTTGGGCGGTGGCATCCTGAGCCTGGGCAAGCTGAGCCTGCGCATCGGCAAGCTGCTGCTCGGTAGCAGTCAGGCGACCCTTAAGGTCGACGATCTTAGCGAGCATAGCGTCAACCTCGGAGGACAGCGTCTCCAAGAAGACGTCGACCTCGGCGGGATCGTAGCCACGCTTGGCCTCAGAGAAAGTCTGAGCCTGGATGTCTGCAGGGGTAATAGCCATAACAAGTCTCCTTTTTCATCGCCTCGGCGCTACACGCCCGACGTAAGTTACTAAGTCAGTTCTATACGAGTATACCTATAAGAAGCTGCAGAACCAGCCTCTGCACCAACTGCAACGCAATAATCGCAACGACCGGCGAAAAATCGATACCGCCCATCGGCGGGATGAAACGACGGAACAGGTTGAGCCACGGACCGCACACGCTATCGAGCACCGCAGCAATATCCTGAAGCAAACCACCCTGCTTCATGGGAATCCACGTCATAAAGCAGTAGACGACAATGAGCGTGGAATAGAAGTTGAACAGCGTGTTGACCAGCTGGACGATAGTGTAGATGTTGATGGGAATCTCCTCGTCTTGTCTTTACTTAAGGTAGCCGTCGGCACGAAGCTTCTTGAGATCGGAATCTTTGACCTCGCAGCCGGCGGGCAGCACCATGAACACGCGGTCGCCCACCTCCTTGACCGTGGCACCCAGACCGCAGGCAAAGCCGTAAGAGAAGTCCAAGACGCGCTTAGCAACTTCGGTGCGTACGCCCACAAAAATCAGTGCGACAGGCTGCTTGGTGCGAACGCGGCGCACCACGGTCTCCACGTCGTCATAGCTCTCGGGGCGCAGGACATAGGCCGGCAGCTGCGGCGTGGCGTTGATGATATTGCTCGCATAGGCCGAGGCATCGCTCGGTGCAGGCGCGGGTGCAGCGGCGGCACGGGCGCGGGTGTTCTCGGCGTAGCTCGACGGCGTGTCATAGGCACCAGGACGATAACCGCTCGCAACGCTGTCCTGCGAGCGCGAAGGCGGGTTATACGTCGTGGCATGGCGGGAGTCATCGCCGACCAGCTGACCGGAGCGCGTATACACGGCAACCGACTCAGCTTCACCGCGGCGCGTCTGACCAAGCAGGCCGTTGCTCGGCTCGTCTTGGGTGTAGAAGCCCTCGCCCGAAGCACCGCTGTAGCCGTTGCCCTGATAACTATCGTCATAGCCGTCATCGTAGCCGTAGTCGTCGTCCTGGCCATAACCCTGGTCGTAACCCTGCTGGCCGCCCAGGTGCATCTTATTTTTAATCTCGTCAAGGAAGCCCATGGTTGTGTCCTCTCGCGGTTTAGTGCAGGCGCCCCGATAATCAGTGCGCACTTCAGAGCCTTATTTTACTGCAAACTCCGGGCTAAATACTACCCTGCCCAGGCGAACGAGCGTAGAGCCCTCCTCAAGGGCAGGCTCAAAGTCCTCGCTCATGCCGCAGGAAAGCTCAGGCAGGTTCAAATCGGGATGCGCCGCCTCCAGCTCATCCCTCAGCTCACGAAGCCCCGCAAAGGTGCGGCGTGCCACATCCTTATTCCCCCGGGGCGCCATAGTCATAAGCCCCTGTACGCAAATTCCCTCAAGTTCCGCAAGCTCACCCGCGGCGGCGCGAATCTCATCGGGCGAAAAGCCTCCCTTCGACTCCTCACCACTCACATTGACCTCGATGAGCACACGCTGGGGGCCGGCGAGCTCGCCTGCCTCAATCTTGCGGACAGCACGGCTCGAGATCGCCTGCGCCAGATGCAGCGAACCCACCGAGTGAATCAGCTCGGCTGAGCCCAGCACCGCATTGATCTTATTGGTCTGCAGGTTGCCGATCATATCGAAGCGCACCTCGGGCAGCTCCGGATGCTCCGCCAGACCCGTGAGCTTGCGAACCAGCTCCTGCGGGCGGTTCTCGGCAAAATGGCGATACCCCGCCTGGATGGCGGCAACAGTCTCATCGACACCAACGGTCTTGGACACGGCAATGAGGCGCGCGGCGTCGTGGGGGCGGCCCGCGCGATCGAGCGCCGCATAAAAACGTTCCAGAATCTGCTCGCGGCGAGCGCGTATCAAATCCAAATAGTTATCCATTGCTAATCGCCTCCGCTGACAGCCAAACAAGTAGTCCCATGCTAACGCAAGAGCGCGGCCCCGCATGTGCAAGGCCGCGCTCACTTAGGTATTTACAATCTTTCGACGAACGGGGCTACTTACTCCTCGTCGTCCTCGCCATCGTCCTCGTCCTCAAGATGATCGAGCAGGTAGCGAAGACCCTCGCTGACCTCGTTGGCGGGCACCTTGGCAACGTAGCGCGCGTCGACGGCGGGCCTCATGATAACACCCTCGCCCGAAGGCACGCGCATGCTCTCGAGCTCGTCCTCATCAGTGCGGGCGATATCGCCGGCGTTCATACGCTGACCAGTCAACAGGAAGGTCAGACGGCAAGCGGCATCGATGGAAATCGAAGCGATGCGATCGAGGTAGCGCGAAACCATGATGGCGCGGCGCAGGTCGTCATAGTTGCTGTCGTCGTCCATAAAGTCGCCCGTATCCATACGGTTAAAGGTGCGGAAGAACTTCTCGTAGGCAGCGTGCACTGGCTCGTCCTCGACGGCCAGGTTGCAGATGATGGACATATCATTGGTGACGAGCGCAGAAAGCGAAGAGCCCAGCACCTGGTAGACGGCCTCAGCCTCGGCCTCAACCGTGCCGACAAGCTCCTTGGGCAGCGAGATGTCGGCCTTGATCATATGACGCGTGGCACGGCAGATCTGACGGACCTTATCGGTCATGCGCTGCAGGTTAAAGTCGACGTAGATGATCGTCTGAAGCAGGCGGAAGTCGGAGGCGACCGGTGACTGCGTGGCGATCAGGTTGTAGCAGACGGCCTCCAGGTTGGCGCAGCGCGCGTCAATCGAAAGCGTGCGCTTCTTGGTCTTGGTGGCGAGCTTGCGGTCGTCGGTCACATAGGCCTTCACGGCATCGTGGAGGGCCAGATCGACGGCCTCATAGATGCTCAGCATCTCGTGACGGGCCTCGACGAGCTGACGGGAAAACAGTTTGCGCATGGTTCACTCCAATCAGTTGGGTGCGGTCATGCCGCCCGCACAGTGAATACGCACCGGACTAGGTCCGATCGGCTTGGGACTAGTCGCACCGATCAGCCAAAGCGGCCGGTGATATAGTCTTCCGTCCGCGAGTCCACCGGGCTGGTGAAGATCGCGTCGGTTTGACCATACTCGATGAGCGTGGCGGGCTCGCCGGCAACTTCCTGCAAGAAGAATGCGGTGTAGTCGCTGATACGAGCTGCCTGCTGCATTGAATGCGTGACGATGATGATCGTCATCTCGGGCGCCAGCTCGGCCATCAGATCCTCGACCTTAGAGACGGACGTGGGGTCGATGGCGGAGCAGGGCTCGTCCATCAGGAGAACATCGGGTTGCACCGCAAGCACGCGCGCGATGCACAGACGCTGCTGCTGACCGCCCGAGAGCGCCAAACCATCCTTGTTGAGCTGATTGGATACCTCTTTCCAGAGGTTGGCGCGCTTGAGCGATTCTTCCACGATGTCATCGAGGTCGCTTTTGCTAGTCACGCCCTGTAGACGAGGGCCAAAGGCGACATTCTCGTAGATGGATTTGGGAAACGGGTTGGGCTGCTGAAAGATCATGCCCACGCGACGACGGAGGTCGACCGGGTCGACGCCCTCGGCATAGATATCATTGCCGTCGAGCGTCATGGTGCCCTCGACGCGCGTACCCTCGATCAGATCATTCATGCGGTTGATGCAGCGCAAAAACGTCGACTTGCCGCAGCCCGAAGGGCCAATGAAGGCGGTGATGGCGTTTTTGGCGATGTTGAGGTCAAGCCCCGTCAGCGCATGAAAGTCACCGTACCAAAAGTTGAAATCCTTGGCCGTAATGGCCGCTTGCTCCAGCGTGGGAGCGGACTGATAAACGGACATGGGACTCCTTAACTAGCGACGCTTGCGCGACAGGAAGCGCGCAAACAGGTTGAAGGCCAGAATGATCACCATCAGCAAGAGCGCGGTGCCGTAGGCTGCGTTCATGTTGATGCCGTCGTTGGCAAGCAGGTACAGGTGAACCGTCATGGGGCGGCCGGAATCGAGCGGCGAAATAGGTAGATTGATGGCTTGGCCCATGGTGTAGAGCACCACCGCGGTCTCGCCAATGGCGCGGCCGATGGCGAGGACGATGCCCGTGGCAATACGGCCAAAGGCAGAAGGAAGCACAATCTTGGAGACAACCTGCCACTTGGTGGCGCCCAGGCCGTACGCGCCCCAACGGATATAGCGCGGGACGGCGCGAATGGCCTCTTCGGTGGTGCGCATGACGATGGGAAGCATCAAGAGCGCGAGCGCCAGAGCGGCCGAGACCATCGAAAGGCCCAGGCCCATGGCCTCGACAAACAAGGCGTAGCCAAACAGGCCCATAACGATGGAGGGCACCGAGGCCAAAGCGTCAGCAGCGTAGCGAATGAGCTCGACGACCTTGCCCTGCTTGGCGTACTCGGCCAGATAGACGGCTGCCAGCACAGCAATCGGCGTGCAGATAAGCATGGCGAGCGCCGTCACATAGACGGTCGAGACGATCGTGGGCCAAATTCCGCCCTCGGCGTTGACGCCCTGGGGCCAACCGAAGATAAAGTCGAGCGAGATATGCGGCAGGCCGTTAATGACCACATAGGCAATGATAGCGACAAGCACCAGCGTGGTGATGTATGCCGCGGCACGGAACACGCCAAGCATGATCTTGTTGGACAGGTCCTTGTTGATGCGGCCCTTCTTGCCATGGGAAAGGGCACGCTTGATGCGGTCGCGCGACGAGGTCGTATCGACCGTCGTGTCAACGGAATCGGACATAGCCTACCCCCTCTTCTTCTTGGAAATCAGACGGACGATGCCCACCAGCGTGGCGGAGATGATAAACAGGACCACGCCCATGCCGAACAGCGCCGAGCGGTGCAGACCCGAGGAATAGCTCATGTCGAGCGCGATCTGGCTCGTGAGCGTCGAGATGGGGCTCGCAATGCTGTCGGGAATAACCGGGGCGTTACCCACGACCATGAGCACGGCCATGGTCTCGCCGATGGCACGGCCCATACCCAGCACGATGGCATCCACGATACCCAGCTTGGCGGCAGGTAGCACGACCTTATAGATGGTCTGCCACTTAGTAGCACCCATGGCATACGATGCCTCGCGAATACCCATGGGAATGGAATTGAGGGCATCGATGGTGAGCGTGGTGATGGTAGGGACGATCATGATGGCAAGCACGAACCACGCCGTCAGCGCACCAAAACCAAGACCACCGGTCAGTTGCGCGATAAACGGACGGATGATGATCATGCCAAAGAAGCCATAGATGATAGAAGGGATGCCGGCCAACAGGTCAACGGCAGGGCTGATGAGCTTGCGCACGCGCTTGCTGGCGATCTCGACCAGATACACGGCCGTGCCCACGCCTAGGGGCACACCCATGGCGAGCGCACCGACGGTCACCAGACCCGAGCCGGCAAGCAGCGACACGATGCCGTAGTGGCCCTCAGAGGGCGCCCACGTAAAGCTAAAGAAATCCGCCAGACCGATGTCGGTAAAGACGGGCAGCGCCGAGTACGTGGTAAAGACAAAAATCAGGATGACGGTAACAACCGCCAAGAACGCGCAGGCAAAGAAAATCCACTGCAGCGCCTTCTCCTTGATATAGGTGCTGCGCGATACGAGCGCCAGCTCGCGCTTCTTGGGCGCCTGAGCATTCTGCTCAGTCTGGGAGTTTTCCTGTGCTTCCATGCTACTCACTCCCCTTCTCGTCGTTGGTGACGGGAATAAAGCCCGCCTCGCGAATCTGCTTGTCCATCTTTTCGGACGTCACGTAGTCGATGTAATCCTGCGCCTGCTGCGAAGGCGCACCCTTCACAAAGAAGTAAAGGTCGCGCGAGATGGGATAGCCGCCACTCGCGACCGTCTTCTCGGACGCCTCAACATGATTGACCGAGACGGCCTTGACCGAGGTCTTGGCGTTGAGGCTATCGACGAAGCCCAGCGAAATGTAGCCGATAGCCCCGCGCGAACGAGATACCACGTCGCGCACCTGGCCCGTGCCCGAAAGAACGGCGGAGCGGCGATCGAACGGGGTGCCGTCCATCACGATGGTGCGGAAGGCTTCACGCGTGCCAGATGCCTCGTCTCGGTTGATAACCTGAATCCTCAGGTCCTCGCCACCGACTTCTTTCCAGTTGGTGATCTTGCCGGCATAGATATCGCGGAGCTGCTCGGTCGAGAGGTTATCGACGGGGTTGTCTTCGTTCACGATGACCGCGATACCGTCGTGGGCGATGACGATGGGAGTCAGGCCCAGATCCTGTTCGTCGGCATTGAGTCCACGGGAGGAGCTGGCGATATCGGCCGTGCCAGCGCTGACGGCTTCGATGCCAGCGGAAGAGCCCAAACCGGAAACGAGCACGTCGATGCCGGTCTCCTCCTTAAAGCCCTCTGCCGCAATTTCGGCGATAGGAAGGCAGGTCGTGGAGCCGGCCACGGTAATGGAAGAGGTAGAAGATCCCGAAGAACAGGCGCACAGCGTAAGCGTAAGCACAGCGGCGCTCAGGACCGATACGATCTTTCTCATAGCATCACGCCGATCGCAGCATGGCGCCCACAGGTGCCGTCCTCGTTACGGTAGGAATAAAAGCGGTCGTTCTGACGCACAGTCGAAAGCTGGGTATCCACGATATTATCCGCGTCCACACCGGCATCTACCAGCGCCTCACAAATGGCAGCGGAAAGATCGAGCATGCGAGAGACACTCGCATCGATGCAAGAGAACTCGACGGCAAAGCGATCCATGAGTTCCTGGGATACCGCATATTCGTCAGCCAAGATATGGGGGCCGATATAGGCGGAAACGTCGCTCGCATCGCAGCCGGCAGCATCGCAAAGCGCCTGGCACGCCTTGGCAGAAATACGTGCAATCGTGCCCTTCCAACCGGAGTGCACCACGGCAAATCCGCCAGGGGCCACCAGCACCACGGGAACGCAGTCGGCAAAGCAGAGCAGCACGGGCACGTCATGGGCCGTACAGACGATGGCATCGCAGCCCTCGGCAATCTGCTCGCGAACAGCCTCAAGATCGTCGGCGCCGTTCGAAGTCACCGTAACGATATGGTCACCATGTACCTGATTGGGCACGAGCAGATTATGCTCGCACTCAGTGGCGCCCATAGCTTCGAGCGCTCGACGACGATTTTCTTGAACAGCAAAGGGGTCATCGCCTACATGCGAGCCCAGGTTGAGCGAGGAGTACGCATCTTCAGAAACGCCACCGGTGCGCTCGGTAAAGGCAAAGCGGACATCGGATGTCGCGCCCTCCACCAACGTAACTCCATCATGGTCGACACGCGAAACGTTGTCCGCACGTGCTGCCATACTAAAGCCTCCTAATAACACAAGTACCGCGGCGTCGCCGCGCAGTCCGCGTTTATACGGCTGTCATACTTCCTTAAAAGGATACCCGCAGCGGTAGGGACCAAACGTAAAGGGAACGTAAGGAGATTGGAGGCTTTCGTTTACAAACGAGAAACAAAACGGGGTGCATCCAAATGGACACACCCCGTGCAGGTCGTTGAGAAAAACGAACTAGAAGCTACCGCGCTTCAGGAAGTCGGGAAGCTCGAACTGGTCGTTGCCAAAGTTGGGCAGCTCGGTACCACCGACGTTGCGGGTCGGAGCGGCCTGAGCCGGGCTGGCAGCCGGAGCGGTGCGCTGCGGCTCAGCGGAGGCAGCGGCCTTGCTCTGAGACTGCTGAGCAGCAAAGAGCTCATCCTGACGGTTGACGTTGGAGTCGGAGAAGCCCGTAGCGATGACGGTGATACGCACCTGATCGCCCAGGGACTCGTCGACAACGGTACCGAAGATGATGTTGGCCTCGGGGTCGACGGCGTTGGCGACAACGTCGGCGGCGTCGCTGATCTCCTGGATGCCCAGGTCCTTGGAACCGGCGATGGAGAGCAGCACGCGCGTGGCACCATCGATGGAGCTCTCGAGCAGCGGGCTGGAGATGGCCTGCTGGGCAGCGTCGACGGCACGAGTATCCCCAGAAGAGGTACCGATACCCATCATGGCGGTACCGGCCTGCTTCATGATGGTCTTAACATCGGCGAAGTCCAGGTTGATGATACCGGGGACGGTGATGAGGTCGGTAATGCCCTGGGTGCCCTGAGAAAGAACGCCATCGGCAATCGCGAAGGCCTCGAGCATGGTGGTCTTCTTCTCGGCGATGTCGAGCAGCTTATCGTTAGGGATGACGATCATGGTGTCGACGCAATCGGAGAGGGTCTTGATGCCCTCCTCGGCGCTCTTCTTGCGCTTGCGGCCCTCGAAGGTGAAGGGCTTGGTCACGACGGCGACGGTCAGTGCGCCGACCTCGTTCATCGCGATATCGGCAACGATGGGAGCAGCGCCGGTACCGGTGCCACCGCCCTCACCGCAGGTGATAAACACCATGTCGGCGCCAGCGAGCGCCTCGGCAATGTCGTCGCGGGACTCATCGGCAGCCTTGCGGCCAACCTCGGGATTGGCGCCGGCGCCCAAGCCGCGGGTAAGGTCGGTGCCGATGTGCACCTTGATATCGGCATCAGAGATCGCGAGTGCCTGAGCATCGGTGTTGATGGCAACAAACTCGACGCCGCGGATTCCCTCTTCGATCATTCGATTGACCGCGTTGGTACCGCCGCCGCCGACGCCGACCACCTTAATGACGGCAAGGTAGTTGTTGATCTCTGTCTCGTGCATGTCGGTCCTCCGAACAAAGGTTATAGCCATAGCATGGGTCGACCCCTGCGCACATTAACCTTCAGGTTGAAAGTAAATGCAAAGGTAAACCGTATTATGTTTGCACATTATGAACGTATCAGTCAAATAATTGACCGTGAAAACCAAACAAACCAGATAAACGGCGTGGTATGGCCCCTCAACAAAGCATCAACCAGCGCTACGAGGTCGGAGCATTCCTAAATGTGTAGTTGCCCGGAGAGCGCACATTGATATACGTTACGCCCTCTACCTGCGAAAGCAACTTGGTGACTACGCGTTCCTTCTTGGCGATATCGTCCGAATCGCCCAGCGACACCTCAATGCCGTTATTGAGGTTAGCCGAGATGGCTTCGACCGAAGGCGTGGAAATATCCTTGACTTGTCCCAAGAACTCGCTCGAAAAACCACGCACATAATCCAGGCCGGCCTTAACGGCTTTGGAGTTAACCGCCTGGCCGGAAACCGGAGCGACATCCGCCGAGACATCAGTCAACAACACCGCGCCATAATGCTTGGCGAGCGCCAGCGCGGCATCGATTCCGGTCAAGGTATTTGAGCCCTGCCCTGTCGTGATGACGTTGCCCTGGTCGTCCACTTCGACCGACGTCGACAGTGGGGCGATCCAGGTGTCATCGTCTCCGATAGCCCAGGCAAGGTCGTCGGAGCTGATATACGCAATGGCGATAACTTTACGCTCCGTCGGCGTGATGATAAGCGTATGGGGAAACTGGCGCTGGACATCCACGCCCGAAACCCACGGGTTCTGCTTGAGATCCTCGGTAATCTGGTCGGGATCGACGTTAAAAAGCGACGTTCCCTCGGGCAAGTCGATCAGCTGGATAGCATCGTGCTTCGTCACATGCTCGCTGCCTTGAATCTGAATATCAGTGGCAGTAAACAGTCCAGAGTTGATCACCACGATGGCAACGACGACGAGCACGGCCAAGACGGCCAGAACGCCGCCCACGATTTTGCCTTTGCCTGTAACGACAGAAGCGGCGTCTGATGTTTTATTTGCCATCGCTCCAAGTGAAGATAACGGGTTGAAACCTTTTTTACTCGAAGGCTTCTTGGCGGTAGCCGGCACCGATGTCAGCGAGCGCGGTTTCGATGCGCCCAGCGTGCGACCTGGACGCGCCGCTTTAGTTCCCGTCGAGGGCTTGGGAGCTGCCATGGGACGGGCAGGCTTGGCGCCCATAACAGGCTTTGACGTCACCGAGGGACGCGAGGACTTTTTTGCGGCCGGACGATTACCGAGCTGCGAGCCGACGACCGGACGACTGGTCTGTCGAGCATGCCCGACAGACTTAGAGTGCGCGACGGTATTGCGTTGAGGTTTGGCAGGCGCGCCGGAACGCCCTCCGGCGCGGCGGAAGGTGGGTTTCGATGCTCTAGAAGCCGAGGAATTTAACTTCCGGTCTGAGCTCGATGCCATACGCCTCCCTCACCTTTCCGTGCACATGTCTAATAACCGCGGCAACGTCATCGGCCGAGGCAGTTCCGTTATTAACGATAAAATTAGCGTGAACGGGCGAAACTTCCGCGCCGCCAATCGAAAAACCCTTTAATCCACAATCCTCGATAAGCTTGCCCACACTCGCATCGGGCGGGTTGCGAAAGACAGACCCGCAGGATGCGCGACCCATGGGCTGCGTACGCTTGCGCCTTGTAAGGTACCGCTCCATGCGCTCGCGAATGTCGGCCTTGAGCGCCGGTTTAAGCTTGAGCACGCACTCGAGGATGATCTCATTGCGGGGAAGGCTACATTCGCGGTAGCCCCAAGTGATCTCGGACCCCGCATAATGCTTGATACCGGATGCCGGGTCAAACGTTACGACATCCTCAACCAGCGAGCCAATCCACTCGGTCCGTGTGCCGGCATTCATGGATATCGCACCGCCGACCGAACCAGGAATGCCAACGGCAAACTCAAGGCCCGAGAGGCTACGCGACAGGGCATCGTTGACCAGGCGCGCAAACATCACGCCCGCACCGACCGTCAGCGTACAACCGTCATCGGCAACAACCGTGCGCTGAAACTCACGTCCGAGCGAAATGACGGCACCGCGATAACCGCCATCGGCAACCAGCAGATTGGAGCCCTTGCCGATGATGACCCACGGCACCTGCTCGCGATCGAGCACCGCCACGGCGCGGCGGAGGGCATGATAGCTATGGCACGTCACAAAGAGGTCGGCCTTGCCGCCGATACGATAGCTCGTATGACGCGCAAGGCGCTCGTCCTCGATCACATCCGTGTCGATCATGCCCGAGAGCGCCATGACGGCGTTAAACAGACCCATTAGACTTAAGCGTCTTTCTTGGCAGTCAGATACTCAATGAACTCGGGACCGACGGTCGTAACGTCGCCGGCACCCATGGTGAGCAGCAGGTCGCCCTCGCCCACCATCTGCTCGAGCTCCTGATTGAGCTCAAGACGGCTGGAGCAGTACACGACCTCCTTGCCAGGATGCTTGGCGCGCACGGTATCGGCGAGCATCTTAGAGGTGACACCCGGAATGGGCATCTCACCAGCCGAGAACACATCAATCAGCAGCAGTTTATCGGCATTGGCAAATGCATCGGCAAAGTCGTCGCACAGGGCCTGCAGGCGCGAATAGCGGTGCGGCTGGAACACGACGTCGACGTGCTTGTAGCCCAGCGACGAAGCGGCGGCAAGCGTCGCCTTGATCTCGGTGGGGTGATGGCCGTAATCATCGACCACGGTGATGCCATCGATATCGCCCACGTGGGTAAAGCGACGGCGGACGCCCTCAAAGCTCGAGAGCGCCTTGGCGGCGGCGTCGATGTCAAGGCCCAGGACATGGGCGACGGTGAGCACGGCCGTGGCGTTGAGCATGTTGTGGCGACCGGGATTGCTCTTGATCTCCACAGCGTGCTCAGTGCCGTCCTCAAAGCGAACGATAAAGTCACTCTGGATGCCCTTGACATCCGGGTGCACGCAGACGATGTCGTTGCTCTCGGCAAAGCCGTAGGAAAGCACGTGACGGCCCGTCGACTTGGCGAGCTCGACCAGATGCGGGTCCTCGCCGCAGACGATGACGGTGCCGTCCTCGCCCACCAGGCTCATGAATTTGGCGAAAGTTGCCTCGATCTCCTCGATACCCGAGTAGTGATCGAGGTGGTCGGCCTCGACGTTGGTCACAATGACCACGTTGGGGTTCAGGAACAGGAAGGAGCTGTCGGACTCGTCGGCCTCGGCGACAAAGTAGTCTCCCGAGCCGTTCTTGCCGTTCGTGTCATAGCCCTCGACGATGCCGCCGATCAAGAAGCTCGGATCCAGACCCATGCGGTCGAGCATGGTGGCGCACATCGAAGACGTGGTGGTCTTGCCATGCGTGCCGGCAACAGCGACGGTAGTGTAGCCGTGGCCCAAAGCAGAGAGCATCTTGGCACGGGGCCACACGGGAATGCCCAGCTCGCGAGCGCGCACGAGCTCAGGGTTGGACTCCGGAATAGCGGTGGAGACAACAACCACGTCGGGCTTGACCTCGTCGATCGTGGCTGCCTCATGGCCCACGTGCACCTTCACACCAGCGCGGGTAAGCTGGCGGATATAACGTGACGTCTTAAGGTCGGAGCCGGTAACGGCATAACCGCGCTCGTGCAGAACGAGGGCGATACCGCTCATGCCGGCGCCGCCGATACCGATAAAGTGGGCGCTCTTAAACTCGGGCGCGGAGGTTGCAGTCTGGGAATCAGCCATGTGCTCGTGTACTCCTTGCGTAAACACTGCCTGTAACCCGTTAACTGTACCGCACCTACCGCATCAGCGCGAGGGCGACCGACGATATCCCGTCTAACTAACGCAAACCCTCTACCGCATCGGCCAGAAGAGCGGCGGCCCTATCCTGAGCCAGACCACGCGCCGCCTGACGCATGGCGTCGCGCGCCGCCGCGTCATCGACCAGGTGCAGCAGCTCATCGGCAAAGGCAGAACCGTCGATATCGGCATCGGCGCAGAGCACGCCGGCCCCGGCGTCGACCAGATAACGGGCATTGGTGGTTTGGTGGTCGGCCGTCGCATGCGGATACGGCACGAGCACCGAGGGCACGGCGAGCGCAGCGATCTCGGCCACGCTCGATGCGCCCGAACGCGAGAGCACCAAATCGGCAGCAGCCAGCATATCGCCCATGTTGTCGATGTAAGGCTGGACGCGATAACGCTTCGCCTCCTCGGGCGTCAGCGCCAAAGCGCGCTCGGTCTCCTCAAAGCCGTCGGCACCCGTCGAATGCAACACATAGAGGTTCTTGCGCGAAAGCAGCTCGTTTTTGAGCGAAGCCACGCGCTCGTTGAGGTGCTGGGCGCCAAGTGAACCGCCAAAGACGAGCAGCAGCGTAGCGTCCTCGGGAACGCCAAGTGCCTTGCGGCCGCGAGCGCGATCGCCCTCGATCACCGAGCGACGTACGGGGTTGCCGGTCATGAGCACGTGGTCAGGGTCACCTTCGCGCTCAAAGACCGCGCGCGCTGCCGGCACCGAGATACACACGCGGGCGGCGTGGGAGTTCATCATCTTGTTGGCCAGGCCCGGAACAGAGTTCTGTTCATGCAGCAGATACGGAACGCCCGCGCCCTTGCACCACCCCAGCAGCGGAACCTCGACATAGGCACCAAAACCGATGGCGGCATCGGGCTTGCCGACCTTTGAGAAATGACTGGCGAGCGCACGCTTGGCCTTGTTGACACGCCACAGCGAGGTCAGCGCCGTCCAAGGACGGGAGCGGTCGAAGCCCGTGACCGTAATGGGCACAAAATCAAACCCAGCCTCGGGGACCAGACGACCCTCGAGCTTGCGCGACTGGCCCACGAACACAACGTGGTGGCCACGGTCACGCAGCTCTTCGGCCAAGGCAAGCGCGGGGTTGATATGTCCCGCCGTGCCGCCGGCTGCAATAGCAACGGTCATCTTATCGGTCATGGTAGTCCCTTCGTACACGCGGTCCCTGGTCGTCGGTGCGCAAACGCGCCGACGGGTCCGAGTTCAAATCGATTCGATTATATCCGCCGCCCGCGCTGCGAGGGCTGGGGCGCTGCGGACGACCTTGCGGCGCCGTTCGCTGACGCGGACGGGCTGCCGGCTCGGTCGCAGAGCCATCCAGAACGGTAAAGCCGTTACGCGAAGATCGCTCGCCGCGTACGTGGGGCACGCCGGCGGTACTCTCATCCATAACGGCAAAGCTCTCGCGGCGACGGTCGTACTCATCGCGACGGGCGCTCTCGTACGAAACGCGCAGGATCAGACCGGCAAGCATAAGCGACACAATAATCGACGAACCGCCGTAGCTAATAAACGGCAACGGTTTGCCCGTCATGGGAAACACGTTGAGGATGCCCAGCGCATTGATCAAAAACTGCACCGCGAGAATGACCGCGGAGCCAGACGCCATGAGCGCGCCCCGACGATCGGTCGCCTGCTCGGCAATGCGAAACGCCGAGTAGATCAGCATCGCAAACACCAAGAAGAACAGCACGGTTCCGACAAAACCGACTTCCTCGCCAATGATGGCCAGGATGTAGTCATTGTGCGCCTCGGGCAGATACGAGTACTTCATGGTTGAGTTGCCGATGCCACGGCCGAACAGACCGCCCGAGGCAAAGGCCATGATGGCAAGCGTGGCCTGATAGCCGTCACCATACTCGTCGGCCCAAGGGTTCAAGGCAACCTGAATACGCACCATACGGTACGGCTCTGCAACAAGCGCAATCACGATCACGAGAATGCCGAAGATTATCACGCCGATGATAAATTTGGGGTCGAGACCCGCAAACAACGCCATGCACATGAGGGTCAGCAGGATGATCAGGACGGTACCGAAATCGGGCTGGATAAAGATCAGAAAGAGCGGAATGCCCAGGTAGATGCCCATCTTGCGAAGGAATTCGTTGATGTTGCCACCGGGCGAAAAGAAGCGATCAAGCATGATGGCCGAATACGCAATGGCAAATGGCTTTAAAAACTCGGAAGGCTGGAACTGAATGCCGGCGATGTTGAGCCAGCGGGTGGCGCCACGGCTGCCGCTGCCCACCAAGAACACCAGAAACAGTAGCCCTATCATGCCTATGAGGAAGATCCTGAGCACATCCTCCCCAAACCAGCTGTCCGGCAAAACGCGCACGATGGCAATCAGCGCCAGAACACCGACCACGGCAAACGCAGCCTGTCGACCCAGAAAAAACGTCGCTGAGCCATTCTCGTGCAGCGCCTCGACCGAAGACGCCGAGTACACCATCAGCAGGCCAAAACACACCAAGATAAACAGACAGGCCATGAATATCAGACGGGGGCGCATGATGCGGGCGGGAACGCCGGCAATATAGCGTTCGCTAAACGACTGCCCGCCGCGACCGGAACGCGGTGTGCTACGCCGCGAGGAAGCACGGTCCGAGTCGGGCCTCCTCATACCTTGTCGGGGGCTCTCCACTCTCACCGGCAACCCCTATTCCATTTGCGATTTCGCTGCAGCGGCAAGCTGGGCCACATAGTCCTTAAACACGCGGCCGCGCTCCTCATAGCCCGAGAACTCATCGAACGAAGAGCAGGCAGGAGAAAGTAAGATCACGTCGCCACGGCTAGACAGCGAACGGGCAACGTCCACGGCATCGCGTAGGTCATCCGCCTGGGCGATATCCACATCGCCATCGACATCGGCCTCGTCCATAGCGGCGGTGAAGCGCTCGCGCGCATCGCCAAAGCAGACGACCGAGCGCACGTTATCCATAACAACGCGCGCGAAGTCCGTGAGCGGCGTGCCCTTATCGTGGCCGCCGAGCAGCAAGATCACGTCGTCATCGGGAAATGCCGTCAGTGCCTTCTCGACCGCGTCGGTGTTGGTCGCCTTGGAATCGTTGACGTAGCGCACACCGTCAATCTCGCCGCACGGCTCCACGCGATGCTCGAGCGGCTGGAACGAGGCCAGACCGCGGCGGACACCATCGACATCGGCACCGACGGCCAGAGCAGCCGTGGCGGCACATAAGGCATTGATGACATTGTGGTGGCCCGAGATCTTGAGCTCGGACGTGGCGACAAGCTGAGTCTCGACGCCCTTCAGGCGCACGACCATTTTGCCGTCGCGCACAAAGGCGGCGTCTGCACCCTCGGGCTCGTCAAAAGCGACCTTGCAGATGCGGCGACCCGGCGTATAGATGTACTCATCGAACTCGTGAATGCCGGCGTCTTCGACGTCGACAACCACCAGATCGTCATCGACCATATTGTCAAACAGCTTGATCTTGGCAAGCGCATAGTTCTTATGGCTCTTATGCCAGCCCAAGTGGTCGGGAGTGATGTTGAGCAGCACTGCCACGCGAGGGTGGAGCTCGGTGGTCGTAGCAATCTGATAGCTCGAGAGCTCAGCCACAAACCACTCGTTGTGGGCTCGGCCGTCAATCTCGTTGACCGGCGGCTCGCCGATGTTGCCGACAGCTACGCTGGCCTCGCCGGCAGCCTTGAGCAGATAATCAGTCAGCGACGTGGTGGTCGTCTTACCGTTGGTGCCCGTGATGGCAATCCAGTTATCGGGCGACAGGCGATAGGCAAACTCTGGCTCACCCATAATCTGAGCGGCATGTTCGCGCCCGGCCTTAAAGAAGCCCGAGAACTCCGAGATGCCCGGGCACGTCACGCATACGTCATAGGCGCCCTCGACCTGTTCGGTCCCATAGACAAACGACGCACCAGCAGCCTCGAGCGCACGCGTGGCGTCATTGGGCTCAGAGGTGCCGCCGCCATACACGGTAACGGCGCTTACGCGCTCTGGATGTGCCAGCGCCCAGCGGGCGACATCGAGGCCGGATTTGCCCTGACCCAAAACGAGCAGGCTAAAGACATCAGCAAGAGGCATGAAAGACCACTATCCCAACTGGAAGAACAGAGCAAGGCCAACGGCACCAAATGCCGCAGCGATAATCCAAAAACGGATGACGACCTTGGTCTCGGCCCAACCCTTCTTTTCGAAATGATGATGGATGGGCGCCATAAGGAAGACGCGCTTGTGCGTAAAGTGGAAGTAGACAACCTGAATCATGACCGACAGGGTCTCAACGATAAACAGGCCGCCGATGATGAGGGAGACGACCTCGGTGTTAGTCATGATGGACGTACAGGCAAACGCGGCGCCCAGAGCAAGCGAGCCGGTATCACCCATAAAGATGCTCGCCGGATAGCAGTTGAACCACAGAAAGCCCAAGCAGGCACCGGCACACGCGGTGCAGAAGATGGACAGGTTCACGTCTCCGTGCAAAAACGCCATGGCAGCCATGGCGAGCATGGCGATCATGGAGGTGCCGCCAGCAAGACCGTCAAGGCCATCGGTCAGGTTCACGGCATTAGAAAGACCGGCAATCATCAGCCAGCAAAAGACAATGTAGAGCCACGGGAACGAAAGGCCGCAGATGGTGGTCGAAAGAACACCGAGGTCAATCGTCAGGCCGCCGGGAAAACGAATCTCGGGGGCGACGCCGCACCAGTTAACGGCAAGTACCGTAAAGGTGACACAGATAATGGTTAGGCCGATCATCTTGGCATGAGGCGTCAGACCGAGCGAGCGCCCATGCGTAACGGAGGTCAGGTCGTCGATCAGGCCCAGCACGCCGGTCGCCAGCGTGGCGAGCAGCACGAGCACGAGCTCGGTGGTGAGCTTGCCCATCAGCAGGCAGGTCAGCGAGATCGCGACGAGGATGACAACACCACCCATGGTGGGCGTTCCCTGCTTAACCAAATGACGCTTGGGACCGTCGGCACGAACCTGCTGGCCGATACCCTCGACCTTGAGCAGCTTGATCCACCACGGCATGAGCAGCAGCGCAATGGCGGCGGCGATGCCAAGCCCCAAAAAAGCCTGATACGTTGGATATGAGGGATTGCCGAACATGGGCTAGCACACACCTTCCACAAAGCGGTCGAGCTCAACAAAGCGGGAACCCTTGACCAGTACAACATCATGTTTTTCAAGCGCGCCGCCCATGCGGTCGAGCACCTGCTGATAATCAGAGAACACCTGGATGCGGTCCTCGTCCATGCCCATCATGCGCGCGGCATCGGCCATAAGCTGGGCCAGCTCACCACCCACGCACGCCAGCATGTCGAGCTTCTTGGCGGCGGCATAGGCGCCCACGAGCTCATGCATGCGAGGAGCCTCATCGCCCATCTCGCCCATCTCGCCCAAGATCGCCATGCGAGACCCCGTGCACGAAAGCGAGCACAGCAGATCGAGACCAGCAGCCATGGATTCGGCGCTGGCGTTGTAGGAATCGTCAATGACGCGGGCACCGCTCTTGGCGCGCTTGATCTCCTGGCGGTGACCGGTGATCGTGAGGC
Source organism: uncultured Collinsella sp. (assembly GCA_958346935.1). Classification (GTDB taxonomy): domain Bacteria; phylum Actinomycetota; class Coriobacteriia; order Coriobacteriales; family Coriobacteriaceae; genus Collinsella. The sequence continues at coordinate 5,072 of CATVTM010000014.1, read as the reverse complement.
CTCTAAAGGCAGCATCGATCTGCTCGGGCGTCACACCCAGGCGATAGGCAACCGCGGCGGCCTTAACGGCATTAGGAACGGACTGCACGCCGGGGATGGCAAGCATGGTATCGATCGTCTCACCCCGGCCAAAATCGAGCGTAAAGACCGGACGGCCCTCGTCATCAACACGAATGTCGCGGGCACGGACCTCATCATCGTCCGAAACGCCGGCCAGCATCACGTCGATACCAGCAGGCTGGGCGAACGTATCGCGAATGAACGGCGTAAAGTCGTCCTCGCCGCCCAAAACCAGCAGCGGCAAGAAGTCGCCGGCGGCGCACATACCCTGGACAATCTCGGCCTTAGCGCGGGCGATGTTCTCGCGGCTGCCCAAAATGCCGATATGAGAGGTGCCGATCTTGCTCACGATGGCAAGGTTGGGATTGGCGGACTGGGACAGGCGCTCAATCTCGTGGAAATGGTTCATGCCCATCTCGAGCACCAGGACCTCGGTATCGGCCGGAGCGGAAAGCACCGTGAGCGGCATGCCGATCAGGTTATTGAAATTGCCCTTGGTGGCCCAGACACGATAGCGCTTGGCGAGCACAGCGGCGAGCACGTCCTTGGTCGTCGTCTTGCCGATGGAACCGGTAATACCAACGACCAGGCAGCCAAGCTCCAGACGGTACGCGTGCGCCAAACGCAGCAGAAACTCCTCGGGATCATCGGTCAGCAAGATGGCACAGCCCTTGTCCTGCGCCAGCGAGACCAGCTCGGCCTCAGGCTCACGCGTCATCACGACGGCGCCGGCACCCGACTGGACGGCACGGGAAGCAAAATCATTGCCGTCGACGTTTTCACCGGGAAAGGCGACGAAAATCGTCCCTTCCTTGACCTGGCGCGAGTCGATAACGCACCCGCGGCATACCTGATCGGCTTCTCCCGTCACGGTTCGGGCCCCTGTTGCGGCCGCGAGGTTGTTGACGGCGATCTCTATCATTGCAGCTCCCCTGTAAACCTAATAATGCTATCGGCGTATTGTATCCCAGCGCCGCGCATGCGTGGTGCAGGGCGTGTGAACACCCCTCATATGGGACAACAAACCACGCCCCAAAGATTGTAACCCCCTACTTCGTGTGCGGGATACCCAGCACGTCGAGCGCGTTGGCCATAATGGACTGGAACGGCACCGCAGCGGCATCCGAGCCGCTCGGCGTTCCGTCGAGCGTGATATAGCACAGCACCTTGGGCGATTGTGCCGGTGCAAAGCCCATAAAGGACGACATGTAGTTCTCCTTGAGGTAGCCGCCGTTCTCGTCGGCTCGTTCGGCCGTACCGGTCTTACCCGCCACGTCATAGCCGTCAACCGCGCCGCCAACGCCCGTTCCCTCGGACACGACCGTCTGCATGCACGATGTCACCTGGGATGCGGCGTCCTCCGAAATCGCGCGCTCGCCTTCGCCCCAGTCCTTCTCGTCGCCTTTGCTGGACTTATAGAAGTGCGGGGTCATCATCACGCCGCCGTTGGCGATGCCGCCCACGGCACGTGCGACCTCAATCGGCGAGACAGACAGCGCCTGTCCAAAGCTCATCGATCCCAGAGTGGCGCCGTCATACTGGTCACGCTCCTTGACGATGCCCAGGCTCTCGCCCGGAAAATCGACACCAGAGCTGTGACCGATGCCCCACTTGTCCACATAGGCAGCAAAGTCGTCGGCACCGATCTTGCGCCCCACCAGGACAAATCCCACGTTGGACGAACGGCGCATCATCTCGCGCACATCCATGGTCATGGCGTAGTCGCGCTTGTCGGCATCGGTGACGGTATCGTCGCCCACCTTGATGCTCGCCGGCACCTCAAACGACGTACTCGATCGCACGACGCCCAAGTCGAAGCCGGCGCCCGCCACGAGCGTCTTAAAGACCGAGCCGGGCTCGTAGGCGTCGGTGACCAGGCGCAGGTTCATATCCTCGGTCTTGGCGTTCTCCAGATCGGTCTGGTCGTAGGTCGGATACGAGCAGGCTGCCAAGATCTCGCCTGTCGTAGGATCGGTGACCAGCGCCGAGCCGTTCTTGGCCTTTGTCTTCTCGACAGCCTCTGCCAGGGCATCCTCGGCCGCACGCTGGATATTGACGTCGAGCGTCGTCACGATATCAACGCCGTCGACCGCCGCCACCTTTTTATAGGCACCGCCGGCGATATAGCTGCCGTCCCTCGCGCGCTCGCGCACAAGAGAACCGTTCGTGCCGGTCAGAAGCTTGTTGTATTGCTTTTCGAGACCCGTCAAGCCGTCGTTGTCTACATTCACTACACCCAGCACCTGCGATGCCAGATTGCCGTATGGATATACGCGCTTCATGGCCTGCTCAAAAAGCACGCCGGGCAGGTTCTTTTTCTCCAGCGCCGCAGCATCGTCTTCGTCCACCTGGCGCTTGATATACACCCAGGTGCCATCGGACTCGACGAGCTTGCGGCAGGTCTTTTTATCGATTCCAGTTGCCTTGACCAGCGCCGACACCGTCTTGTCAACATCATCGACAAGCTGCGGGTTCACGGCGATGTTGCGACATTCGACCGACGACGCCAGCACGTTACCGTTGCGGTCGTAGATGGTGCCGCGTTTGGCATAGAGGGTCTGCGCAAGCAGGCGGCGCGCATCGGCACGCTCGCGCAGTTTATCGGCTTCGACAATTTGATAGTCGGCAAGGCGAAAGACGCCCAAGCCCAAGCCAAGCCCAATGAATCCCATGACGGCTTTGCGGCGAGGCAGAGGCGCGCCTGTGAGCCATTCGGTCGACGAACTCTTGCGCGACCTGGTGTTATGCACTTGAGGGCCGCCCGAGCCGCGAAGTCGCGACGCCGGGTCGTTGCCACGGGACTGCCCGGCGTTGTAAGATTGCCGACCCGTTCCTTGATAACCAGAACGTCCCCGCGACGAGGGACGTCCAGAACCGCGGCCCCCATCGGAACCGCGGCGATAGTCATTTGTCATACTCAGTTACCGTCTTGCTACTGAGCGGTCGCGGTCGCGTTGGCGCCCGCGGCTGCATCCTGCGAAAAGTCAAGTGTAACGCTCTCGCTGGGCTCCACCATGCCATAAGCGCCCGCAAGGTCGCGAATGCGCGTGTCGGCGCCATAGACCGAATGCATGACCTCCAGGTCGGAGCTCTCATCGGTCGCCTTTTCGAGCGTGTTGGTAAGCTCGGCGTTGCTGTTGAGCACCTGGGCCGTAACGCCGGCGAGCGCCACGCGGGCGACGCCGATCGTCATGAAGATAGCCGCAATGATGCAAAACGTTTTAAGAACGCTCATGAAAACCGGGCTTACCGCCTGGTTTGCCTGACGGCCCGCGCCCGTGTAGACATCAAAGCGCGGCGTGCGCTGCTCACGGGGAGCAACGGGGGCCTGCGGCGTCTCACGATAGGCGGGCATGGCGTTCATATCATAGGCGAGTGCTGCGCTTGAAGTGTTGTAGCCCATGATATGCCGCCTCCCATCCCGAGTACGTTGGTAGTGTGTTTAAGCTTCGTTTATGGTGCGAGCGGGAGGTCCAATATCGCGCGGTCGCGCCTACAGTCGCTGCGCCACGCGGATTTTGGCTGATCTCGCCCGAGGGTTGCGCTCAACCTCATCAGGCTGGGCAACCAAGGGTTTGCGGGTGATGACCTTGAGTATCGGCACGTTGCCGCACACGCACACCGGAATCTCCGGCGGACACGTGCACCCCTGGCTCATCTCCTTAAAGTGGTTCTTTACGATACGGTCCTCGAGCGAGTGATACGAGATGACACAGATACGTCCGCCCGGGTTGAGCCACCTGGTGGCGGCATCAAGCCCCCGTTCGAGCACATCGAGCTCGTGATTGACCTCGATGCGAATGGCCTGGAAACTTTTCTTGGCCGGGTGTCCACCATGCCGACGAGCGGCAGCCGGGATACCCGCCTTGATGATCTCGACAAATTGGCCGGTGGTTTCGATCGGTTCTTGCTCGCGGCGGCGCACGATCTCGCGCGCGATCTGCGAGGCGAACTTCTCTTCGCCGTAGACGCGTAGAATCCGGGCGAGGTCGTGTTCGTTATAGGTGTTGATGACCTCAGCTGCGTTTAAGGTGTTATTACCCGGATCCATCCGCATGTCCAATGGGGCGTCCTCGTTATACGAAAAGCCCCTGCCAGGGATATCGAGTTGCGGTGACGAAACGCCCAAATCGAACAGGAAGCCATCGACCCCGGGCACCTCGGCCGAGCAAAGCAGCTCGTCCAAGTCGCCGAAGTTGCCCTTCAGCAGCTGGTGCGGAACGCCGGGAACCTCGCGGTCCAGACGGGCGCCAGCGGCCTCGAGGGCCATGTCGTCCTGATCGACGCCGAGCAAAAGGCCCGTCTCCCCCACCTGCGCGGCCATCTTTACCGAATGGCCGGCACCGCCAAGGGTGCAATCGCAGACAACGGAGCCGCTCTTTAGCCGCAGCGACTCAAGCACTTCGCCGAGCATGACAGGTTCATGCCGATATTCTTGTGTCAAGATCCCACGCTCCATCCGTTACCCGTGCCTTGCCCTTACGAGAAGAAGAGGTCCAGCAGGGCCTCATCGTCATCGTCCTCATCGGCCGCGGCGCGATCCCAAACCTCAAGGTGGTCGTAGTTGCCCACAACCGTGACCTCGCGGTCGAGGTTCGCCTGCTTGCGGAGAGACTCGGAAAGACCGATACGACCAGCGCTGTCCACGTCCATCGACGTGGTGCGCTTGTTGATCGCCCTCATGAGCTTCTGGTCATTAATGTCACGCGGGTTAAAACCCTCGTGGCCCTCACGACCCGCGAAGAGTCCTTCGACCCACTTATCGAAGGCCTCGGCAGAGAACACGTACAGAGCATCGACATCCAGGGCTTTGAACACGCGAACATGCTCTCCAAGCTCCTCGCGAAGGGGTGCAGGCAGGGACAGACGACCTTTTGCATCGAGATTGCGCTCGTATGCACCAGTCATTCCCATATGCGCCCTCCCCTCGGTTACTCAGATGGCACGTACGCGGGGAACCACCCCGCCTGTCGACGTCATTAATAATATGGGGAACCGCCCCATTTTTCAAC
>CATVTM010000013.1 GCA_958346935.1 uncultured Collinsella sp. | reverse complement strand
ATGACAACCTTGCCGTCGATCTCGTGGTTGTAGAGGGTCTCGACGACCTCGGCCATGGAAACAATGCTCGCGACGGGGAAACCGTACTTTGCCTCGATCTCCTTCTGCGCGGTGGTCACGCCGCCCTTGCCGACCTCCATGCGGTTGAGGGACACGATCAGGCCCTTGATCTCGACATCGGCAGCAGCCTTGACCTTGGGATAGGTCTCGTCGATGGACTTGCCGCTGGTGGTAACGTCCTCGACCATGACCACGCGGTCGCCGTCCTTGGGCTCATAACCCAGCAGGTTGCCCTTATCGGCACCGTGGTCCTTGGCCTCCTTGCGGTCACAGCAGTACTTGACCTCCTTGCCGTACAGCTCGTGGTAGGCAATGGCGGTAACAACAGCCAGCGGAATACCCTTGTAGGCCGGCCCAAACAGGACGTCAAAGTCGTCGCCAAAGTTATCGTGGATGGCTTGGGCGTAATACTCGCCCAGCTTCTTGAGCTGATAGCCCGTCACGTAAGCGCCGGCGTTCATAAAGAACGGGGACTGACGGCCGCTCTTGAGCGTAAAGCTGCCGAACTTAAGAACGTCGGACTCGACCATAAACTTGATGAACTCTTGCTTGTAAGCCTCCATGCGGGCTCCTCTCGTAATCGCGTACGTGCCTTCCAGTTTAGCGCAGGCGAAGCGTCGATGCGGGCGCGCTTTGGGGCCACGGCATTCTGTAAAGGCTTTGTCAGGGGGAATGGTTTTCCGAACAATGGGGTTGACATGTCAAACCCCCTCATCAAGAATACGGGCGGATTAAAAAGGGGTACGAGATACCCAAAGCGCGCTGCGCTCAGCCTTTAGGAGGTGTGCCATGGAAGGCAGTCCTAGTCGAAAAACCTGCATGTCGCCCTCGGCACGCCGCGAGGACTCCGCACACGCATAAACGCCACCGGCAGATCGCCAAAACCACCGCAAAGGCGCGCTGCACCCTTTGTGGGCTCAAGAGCTTGACGTGAGCGACATCTAGGTTTTTTGAAGCAAATACGACACGTACGCTAACTCCCCTCAACAAGGAGGACCCTATGCTGATGCTCAAAACCGTCACGGTACTCGAAGCCATCTCCAAGCGCCGCCGCACGGCGCGCCCTGCCGCTCATACCGGCCTGTCCAAGAACACCATATTCGCCGCCACCCATAGTGCCGAGGACGCCCTCGTACTGCTTGACGCCACGGCAAACGGCCTCACCGTCGAGCAGGCAACTGAGCGCCTGAACGCCGTCGGCCCCAACACCATCGAGGCAACGACCAAAACGCTCGCCCGCCGCATCGCCGACGCGTTCATCGATCCCTTCGCCGGCATCCTCGCCGCGCTCGCACTGGTCTCGCTCTACATCGACGTGCTCGCCGTGCCCGAACCGCAGCGCGACCCCTCCACGGTCATCGTCATCGGCACCATGCTGCTGGTATCGGGCGGCATGAAGTTTATCCAGGAAGCCCGCAGCGGCAATGCGGCCGAGGCCCTCAAGGACCTGGTCTCCAACACTTGCACCGCCCTGCGCGACGGCGAGCGCATCGAGATCCCCTTCGACGAGCTCGTCCCCGGTGATGTGATCCGTCTCTCTGCCGGCGATATGGTGCCGGCAGATGCCCGCATCATCACCGCGCGCGACCTGTTTGTGATCGAGTCCGCACTCACCGGCGAGAGCGAGGCCGTCGAGAAGACCACCGCCGTCACCGTCGTCGAGGGCGCCGACGGCTCCGCACTGCCACTCTCTGCCTGCAAGAACATCGTCTTTACCGGCACCTCCGTGCAAAACGGCGCCGCCATGGCGCTTGTCGTTGCCACCGGCTCGGACACCTACCTGGGCGGCATCGCCAAGATGCTCAACGGGCGCGGCGAAAAGAGCGCGTTTGACCGCGGCGTCTCGAGCGTCTCCATGCTGCTGGTGCGCCTGATGCTCGTTATGGCGCCGGCCGTCTTTGCCATCAACGCCGCCACCAAGGGCAACGTCATCGACGCGCTGCTGTTCGCCACGAGCGTGGCCGTGGGCATCACGCCGCAGATGCTTCCCGTCATCGTGACCACGAGCCTGTCGCAGGGCGCCAAGGACCTCGCCCGTCGCCAGGTTATCGTCAAGGAGCTGCCGGCGATTCAAAACCTCGGAGCGATGGACGTCCTGTGCTGCGACAAGACCGGCACCCTCACCGAAGACCGCATCGTGCTCGAGCGCTACCTCAACACCGATGGCAACGAGGACGCGCGCGTGCTGCGCCATGCGTTTTTGAACAGCTTCTTCCAGACCGGCCTCAAAAATCTTATCGACCTGGCCGTAATCGACCGTGCCGATGTGACGCCCTCGACCGTCGCACCCGATTCCATGCTGGGCCAGAGCCTGCGCGACCGCTACACCAAGGTCGACGAGGTTCCCTTCGATTTCTCGCGCCGTCGCCTGAGCGTAGTTGTCGCCGACGCCCAAGGCAAAACCCAGATGGTTACCAAGGGCGCTGCCGAGGAAATGCTCGAGATCTGCTCCTTTGTCGAGATCGATGGCATCGCTCAGCCGCTCACCGACGAGAAGCTCGCCCAGATTCGCAAGCAGATCGCCGGACTTAACGCCGAGGGCCTACGCGTAATTGCCGTGGCGCAGAAGACCAATCCGCGCTGCGTGGGCGAGTTTGGCATCGCCGACGAGTGCGACATGGTGCTGATGGGCTTTTTGGCCTTCCTCGATCCGCCCAAAGCAAGTGCCGCGGGCGCCGTCGCCACCCTCGAGGCCAAGGGCGTGGCGGTCAAGGTCCTAACCGGCGACAACGACCGCGTCGCCGCCACCGTCTGCGAGCAGATTGGTATCGATGCGAGCAACGTCTTGCTCGGCTCCGAGATCGATGCGCTCGATGACGCCGAACTTGCCAAGCGCGCCGAGAAAACCCACCTCTTCGCCAAGCTCTCGCCGCTGCAGAAGGCGCGCCTGGTACGTGTCATGCGCGAGATGCTCGGCCACACCGTGGGCTTTATGGGCGACGGCATCAACGACGCCGCCGCCATGCGTGCGAGCGATTGCGGCATCTCGGTCGATTCGGCCGTCGATATTGCCAAGGAATCCGCCGATATCATCTTGCTTCAGAAGGACCTGGGCGTGCTCGAGCGCGGCATCATCGAAGGCCGCCGCACTTACGGCAACCTGCTCAAGTACCTCAAGACCACGGTGAGCTCCAACTTTGGCAATGTGCTGTCCGTGACCGTCGCGAGCCTGTTCTTGCCGTTTTTGCCCATGAGCGCCCTGCAGCTGGTACTGCTGTCGCTGGTCTACGAGATCGTGTGCATCGCACTGCCGTGGGACACGGTCGACGACGCCTGGACTGCCCGCCCGCGTGCCTGGGACGCCGCATCCATCAAGGGCTTTATGCTCGAGCTGGGCCCCGTGAGCTCGCTGTTTGACATCGTGACCTTCGCCGCGCTCTTCTTTGTCGTGTGCCCCGCCGCCGTGGACGCAAGCTGGTCCGAGCTTGCCGCCGCGGGCGACGTCGCGGGTATGGCGACCTTTGCTGCGCTCTTCCAGAGCGGCTGGTTTGTCGAGTCCATGTGGTCGCAGACACTCGTGGTCCACATGTTGCGCTCCCCGCATCTGCCGAGCCCGCGCGACCACGCCGCGCCCGCATTGTGCGTTCTTACCGTGCTGGGCCTGGCGCTCGTCACCTGGCTGCCGGCAAGCCCCATCGCCGATGCCCTGGGGCTCATGGCATTGCCCGCGAGCTTCTTTGCGCTGCTCGTTGGTATCGTCGCCGCCTACATCGCGCTCACGCAGCTTGCCAAGCATTGCTATATCGCCCGCCACGACGAGCTGCTGTAGCTCCACTGGCGCCACCGTCAAGGATGCTTGGGGTGCCGCGCCGACACGCTTTACCAAGCCGGCGACCGAAAACCACCATTAAAGGTGACGGTTAGCACGGCGCTGCATCCCCAACGTCTCAATCTGTAACACTTAGCCGGCAAAATCGCCTCTACCTGTTACAGATTGAGACAAATGCAGCGGTCGCGCCGAAATATCTCAATCTGTAACATCTGGGCTCGGTTTTGCTGAGCAACTGTTACAGATCGAGACAAACCGGCGGGATTGGGCTGCCTGCCTCCAAACCGCCACAAAGGTGTCTGTCCCCTTTGTGGCGGTTTTGGCGTTTGCCCGGTTGCTAGTCTTGGGGCGTCCAGGACCAGAAGTAGTTGATGAGCGCCACGCGTGACGTCACTTCAACCTTTTTGTTAATCGAGGCGATATGGCGGTAGAGCGTGGAGCGCGAAAGGAAGAGCGACGCCGCCACATCCTGCACGCTGTCGTCCGATGCAACCAGGGCCTCCAGGACATCGCGCTCGCGCTTGGTAAGGCCAAAGGCGGCGACAAAGCCCTCAAGACGCTCGTTAAACGACAGCTCCGGAGCCTCCGGCGGCACCGTATCGGCCCGTTCGGGCGCATGGATCTCGCCAAGGTCATCGACGGCAAACGCCAACCCCCCCCCCGCGCGATGCCGAACCGTCGGCGCCTTGCCCAAACTGTCCCAGCAGCGAAATCGCAATGCCCACAAACAGCACAAGCACCACGGCAACTGCCGTCAGCACGTTTTGGCTCGAGATAATCGCCACCGCCGGCGCCGTCACCAGCAGCGTGCAGATATTGTTGATGACGCGACCCATGCATGGCCACAGATACGCCCAGCGGGCATACATCGAAACGGCAGCGAACTTCGCGGTAAAGAACACCACGAAAAAGCCCGAGCCCAGGTAGAAAATCATCGTGGCGGCAAGTACATTACCGCCATTAGCATCGGTGATAAGCAGAAAGAACGAGAGTGTGGACAGCATGGCGGCACACGTCATGATGATGTTCATGTACGAGCGTCCGTGCAGGTCATACAAGACGCCGGCGGCAAGGACGCTCAAGATGAGCAACAGGCGCGGCCAGTCACCCAAGTCGATAGCGCCGGCGGCATGCGAGGTCGTAAGCCCCGCATTGAGAGCGGCGAATACGCCCGTGAGGCAGGCGGTCGCCACCGTCAGACGCACCACGGCGGCATGAAAAGCCGCCTTTGCCTCGGGGGCTTCCTGCCACTTGGCGCCATATTCCGACGCATCGACCGATAGCTCGGCAATCTCAGCCTCAAACTCGGGCGCAGCCTCGTCGCGCAGCTTGGCTCGCCGGGCGACATGGAGCAGCCCTACCTGCGCAATCGCGCAGGCAATCAGCACAAATTGTTGCGGAATTCCCGCGGGCATTACCATATGGTTGAGCACCTGAACCAGAATGCCGGCAGCATAGGAAAGCGCCGCGGCACGCGCCAGGCAAGGGGTCCGCGCAAAACGACGCGCAAAGTTGGCATGGGCGGTCGATCCGCAGTAGCCCAGAGCGCAACAGGCAACCAAGCCCCCGGCAATCACCACTTGGAACTGCACCGCCATAATCATCAGCAGCAATGCCGGCACCAACAGCACGCCTGTGATGTCACTCGTCGCAGCAATCGCCTGAGGGCGACGATAGTACAGAAGAGGGCGCACGAAAAAGCCGATCACGCTCGCACCAATGACGATGCTCTCGTAAATGACAACCTCATTCGACGGTACAAACTCGGCGACGCGCACATCAAAGAGGTACTCGACAGCCAAAAACGTAAAAACGAAAAGCGCCAGGCACAGAATCTCCCGTATGCCCCGGCGCAGGTATGCGATTGTGTCTCCCAGGTCCCTCATGGTTAACCCCCCAGCCGCTCAATTGTCTGGAAATCTATTTTAATAAAGAACCAGTCTCAATATCGAAGCCAGGCTCGAAATGTTGCCAATTCGACCCCAGCCGTCCACATCACGCCGCGATTTTGAGCCGCATGGACCAGAAGGGACGCGCGCGATCTCTAGCTCGGCCAGGAGTGTCCCCAGCTGCCACTCATTTAAGTACGTCCCCAATGAGTGCCCAATGACTACCCGCAGCAAGGAGTGTCCCTATGTGTCGGATGAAAAATGGGCCATGTGTCCCAGTTGTGAAGACTCCTTGAGCCGTCTGGGTATCGTGAAAGATCGCGCACTCCCCCATCATCAAAAGTGACACACGCTACCAGTTGATGGGAGGCAGCCATGGGCTTCTTTGACAAGATGTTCGAGAAGAAAGAGTGCGCGATTTGCGGTACCGAGCTGGGACTTCTAGGTAAGACAAAAATCAATGAAGGCTACCTGTGCAAAGAGTGCGCCGGCAAGCTCTCCCCCTACTTTCACGGCTATCGCTCCAGCACCGCGGACGATATCCGTGAGCAACTCGCCTACCGCGAGGCCAACGCCGAGCGCCTGTCTTCGTTCAACCCCACGCGCACGCTTTCTGCCGGGCGCACCAATATTATGCTCGATGAGGACGCGGGCCTGTTGATCATCACTTCGCAGAGCCGCTGGCGCGACGCCAATCCCGACATCATCGAGTTCTCGCAGGTACTCGGCTGCGATATGGATATCGACGAGCAGCGCACCGAGATCTACCGCGAGACCAAGGACGGCGAGCGCGAGAGCTACAACCCGCCGCGCTACGACCTGGATTACGACTTTAATCTGACCATCCACGTCAACACGCCGTACTTTACCGAGATCAACCTGCGCGTGAACGACTCCACCATCGATCAGCGCGGCTCCATCGAATATCGCGAGGCCAAGCGCCAGGCAACCGAAGTCCGCGATGCGCTGGTGCAGCTGCGCCAGGAGACGCGCGACAGCGTCGTGGCCGCCAAGGCTCCCAAGACCGCGGTGACCTGCCCCTTCTGCGGAGCCACCACCATTCCCGATGCCAGTGGGCGCTGCGAATACTGCGGCGGCGCCATCGGCGCATAGCCTCCGGCAGCGAAAGGACCGATCATGGCCTTCGAGAGCGTCAACTATCAATGCCCCGCGTGTGGCGGCCCCCTTCACTTTGCCAGTGCCGAGCAAAAGCTCGTCTGCGACTACTGCGATTCTCGTTTTGAAGTCGAAGAAGTCGAGGCCCTCTATCGCGAGCGCCAGGACAAGGCAGATGCCAAAGCCGATGCGGCAGCCGCAACGCCCAAGCCTGCTGTCGACGATGCCGTGCAGGAGCTGGCCCAAAACGCCGGCTACATCTGCTCGTCGTGCGGCGCCGAGCTCGTGTCCGACGGCACCGTCGCCGTCACCACCTGCCCGTACTGCGGCAACTCCGCCGTGGCGCCCGGCCAGCTCTCTGGCGACTTCTCGCCCGACCTGGTGATTCCGTTTAAGCTCGGGCGCGATGACGTCACGGCCGCACTCAAGGAACACTACAAGGGCAAGATCTTGCTGCCCAAGAGCTTTGTCACCGGCAACCATATCGACGAGGTCCAAGGTGTCTACGTGCCGTTTTGGCTCTACGGCGCCCGCGTTGACGGCGAAGTGTACTTTGACGCGACCAACGAGACCGTGACCGAGGAATCCGACCGCACCGTCACGACCACCGACCACTACGATGCCTATCGCAAGGGCAATATCTCGTTTAAGCGCGTGCCCGTCGACGGATCATCCAAGATGCCCGACGGCCACATGGACGCCATCGAGCCGTTTGACTACGACGCACTGCGTCCGTTCTCGGTCGCATATATGCCCGGCTACATCGCCAACCGTTACGACGAGGACTGCGAGACCTGCAAGGCGCGCGCCGAGCGCCGCATGGAAGAAAGCACGATCTCGGCCCTGCGCGAGACCGTCGTCGACGAATACGACGATGCCACGGTCGAAAGCAAGCAGCTCGACTACACCTGGGAAGACAGCGACTACGCCCTGTTCCCCGTCTGGATGCTCTCCACCTCGTGGAACGGCAAGAGCTACCTGTTTGCCATGAACGGCCAGACCGGCCGCTTGGTCGGCGAGCTCCCCTGCTCCAAGCCCAAGCTCGCCATCGCCTCGGTGCTGTTCTTTGTGATCGGATTTATCCTCTCCCAGATTCTCTTTATGGGTGAGAACGCCTTCGATCCGGATTACCTCACCTTTGATATCGAGGGCATCCTCATCAACATCATCGCGCCGCTGATCATCGTGATTATCGGAGACGTGCTACTGGTAGGCCAGCTCAAGACAGCCAACGAAGCAACCCATGCCGATGAGTATTGTGGCGAGCTCGACCTGACCGAGAAGCACGACACCTTCAGCCACACCGAGACCACCGTTGTCATGAAAGACGACAAGGACGACTAAGCAATCCAACCAATACCACCCGGCCTTTGACGAGAAAGGAAGATCACCATGGGACTCTTGAAAGCTGGATTGGGAGCTGCCGGCGGCGTCATGGCCGACCAGTGGAAGGAATTTATCTACTGCGAATCGATGCCTGCTGACGTCTTGGCCTGCAAGGGCAGCAAGCGCACCGGCGGCCGCAGCTCCAACACGCGCGGCGAGGACAACGTCATCTCCAACGGCTCGGTCATCGCCGTCAACGACGGCCAGGGCATGCTCGTGGTGCAAAACGGCAAGATCATCGAAGTCGCGCTGGAGCCCGGTGAGTTCGTCTTCGATACCGGCAGCGAGCCGAGCGTCTTTAGCGGCAACCTGGGCGATTCCATCAAGGAGACCTTCGCCAATATCGGCAGCCGCTTTACCTTTGGCGGCGACGCGGGCAAGGACCAGCGCGTCTACTTCATCAACACCAAGGAGATCATCGGCAACAAGTACGGCACCGCCTCGCCCGTGCCCTTCCGCGTGGTCGATAACAACATTGGCCTGGACGTCGACATCTCCGTGCGCTGCAACGGCGAGTATTCGTACCGCATCACCAACCCGCTGCTGTTCTACACCAACGTATGCGGCAACGTGACCGATAGCTACACGCGCGACAAGATCGACAGCCAGCTTAAGTCCGAGCTGCTCACCGCCCTGCAGCCCGCCTTTGCCAAGATCTCGGAGATGGGCATCCGCTACAGCGCCATCCCCGGCCACACCACCGAGCTCGCCCGCGCGCTCAACGAGGTCCTCTCGGCCGACTGGCGCGACCTGCGCGGCGTCGAGATCGTGAGCTTTGGCGTCAACTCCATCGCCGCCTCGCAAGAGGACGAGCAGATGATCAAGGACCTGCAGAAGGCCGCGGTCATGCGCGATCCCACCATGGCAGCCGCCAACATCGCCAGCGCCCAGAGCGACGCAATGCGCGCAGCAGCCGCCAACCCCAACGGCGCGATGGCAGGCTTTATGGGCATGGGCATGGCAGGTGGCATGGGCGGCATGAACGCCAGCCAGCTGTTCGCCGCCGGCCAGGCACAGCAGCAGGCCGCCCCGCAGCCGGCTCCGGCTCCCGCCCCCGCACCGGCTCCCGCCGCCGCACCTGCGGCCGGCACGTGGACCTGCAGCTGCGGCGCCACCAACACCGGCAAGTTCTGCTCCGAGTGTGGCAGTCCCGCACCCGCCCCGGCACCGGCCAAGTGGTTCTGCCCCAACTGCGGCAGCGAAAACGGCGGCAAGTTCTGCAGCAACTGCGGAACGCCCAGGCCCTAGCCCCTCTATCTGGTAATTGGCGGGGGATCCGCCACCCCCGCATTTGCTTCTATGGGTTTCGTTCGATGAAGGAGGACACCATGAAGACAACGTTCAAAAAGTCCGTACTCGCATTTCTGACATGCGTCCTGGCGCTCGCCTTTGCCCTGACGGGCTGCAGCGGCGGCGGCAAGGACCCCAAGGCCAACTTCGTCGGCAGCTGGCAGTACTCGGGTGGAACCTTGGATGGCGAAGAGCTCACCGATGAGTACATGGATATGCTCAAGGAGTGGGGCCTCAACTGCGTCCTGATCCTCGACGAGGACGGCACAGGCGTCCTCGATATGTTCCTTGAGGTCGCCGACCTGAAATGGGAAGCCAAGGACGCCACCACCGTAACGATCACCGCCGAAGATGAGTCGCATGACATGAAGCTCAAGGACGGCAAACTCATCCTCGAAGAAGATGACGGCAATCTTGTCTTTACCAAGTCCGACAAGGACCTGTCCGGTACGGTGAAGAAGGATCGCGAGGCGGCCGAGAAGGAAGAGGAAATCGATGAGGCCGTCGAAGACGACGATGTCCAGAGCGTCGAAATCTCCCCCGCCGTCACTGTCGCCGATGACGATCTGTGCACCATCACCATCACCGAAAAGTTCAAGGATGACTGGGGCGACATCGGCTTTGTCGTCAACATCACCAACAAGAGCGACAAGGACCTGACCTTCTACGCTCCCTCCGGCAAGACCAACGTCAACGGCACCATGAAGGAACCCTGGTTCTCGGCTCACCTGATGCCCGGCACCAACGCCACCGAGGAATTCACGTTCTCGAGCGGCGAGCTTGACAGCCTTGACGACCTGGTCAACACGACCATCGGCATCGACGCCTACCTGACCGATTCCTACGAGGACGTCGCCTCCTACAGCGCAACCATCGCGTAGCGGTAGACCACGACAGCCGCGGATTGGCGGACACATCCGCGCACACCAGACGGGGCCGCAGGAGATGATCCTGCGGCCCCGCCGCTTTATGCCGACAGCACTGCCCATACAAGCAGGCCGCCCGCCGTTTTTAGATGCGAAACGGTGGGCGGCCTATCTTTGCGGCGCCGGAACACGGGTGAGCGCGTCGATTACGGGCGCTCCATGTTGGGAACGATGCTGCCCTCGGTCACCGCATGCACGGCCAGGCGCATGATGTTGTCGTAGCCGGTCTTGCTCAGGATCTCCGAGATGCGGCGCTTGATGGTGCCCTCACTCATAAACAGCTCGGCCGCGATCTCGCGACGACTTTTGCCCTCGCAGGCAAGGCGCAAAATCGATAGCTCGACATCGTCGAGGGCTGCTGTACCCGAAAAAATGCTCTCGGGCGGCTTGGGAAACGTGCAGTAGCCAGCCAACGTGGAGCGCATCACGGCGAACAACTCGTCGATACCGACGTTCTTGTACACAAAGCTATCAACGCCCGCCTCGCGGGCCTGATCGACAAAGGTGATCTCGGGCATGCCTGTCATGATAATGATGCGACACTCGAGCAGCTGCTCCTTGATGCGTGCCGCCGCCACGATGCCGTTTGAATCGTGTTCGGTGCACACGTCCATCAGTATCATGTCCGGGCGCTCCTTGAGCGCGACACCCAAGGCCTCGGAGGCATCGGCGATCGCGGCAACGACGGTCATATCGGGCTGGTCGCCAACGGAGCGCGCCAGGCTCTCGCGCAGGATGGCCTGATCTTCGACAATTAACACGCGGATCATGAGTTTCTCCTTTGGGACGTGTCGTTGGCGTTAAGCGGAATGGATACCGTAAGCGTAAAGGGCGGGGTGGCGTGGACCTCTAGGCTGCCACCCAGATCTTGCGCGACATGCCTCATACCTGGGATACCCGTTCCCTCGCGATACGATACGGGGGCCGGGAACCCGTCGTTAGAAATCGTCATGTGCGCGACGGCGTCAGCATCCGTCCCCTCCTGCCACAAGCGCACATGGACCCGATGCGCCTGCGCATGCTTGGTGGCATTGGTCGAGGCTTCGCGGATAATCTGCAAAAAGGCGGCAGCGACGTGTGCATCGTCCGGAAGCGATCCATCCACATCGATCTGCACGCTCACCAGGCCAAAGGCATGAACGATATCGCCGAGCTGCTCCGCCGGCTCGCTGTCGCCACCGCTACGCAGGTCGGCGGCAATCGAGCGCAGCAGCGGGTCAATCTGCTCGAGCGACTCGTCATCCAGACGCCCCTCCTCCAAGTATCGATGGAGAATGGACAGGCGCTGCCCGATCACGTCGTGTACGCGGGCGCGCATACGCAGGTAGGCCGCATTGTCGGCAACCTTTTTGACTTCTTCGATCTGGGCCTGGAGCTCTTGGCCCGCAAGCTCGAGCAGGTGGTTGGCCTGCGCCAGACGGTCGTGGGCATGTGCGTACTCCGTCACGTCCAAGCCGATAATGCGCTCAAAGGGGCGGCCCGAAACCATAATCTCATCGCACGCGAACAGACGAATCTCGGAGGGGGAAACCTCGACCACCGCACGTGCCTCCCCAAAGCGGTCCAGGTCGATTCGAACGCGGTTTTTGCTGCTCTCGGGCATCTGCGCACTGAGTTTTCGAAGACCGCCCCACGTATCGCTCATGTCGTGCAGGTCGGTGGGCATGTGAAGCTCCACAAGGTTCCTGCGCATGCAGCGGTTCATGAGCAGCGGGCGGCCCTTCGAATCCAGATACAGAATGCCGACGGGGATCACGTTAATAGTCTCGATCGTCGAAAACGCCGTGATGTCCTCCTGGCGGTTGCGCACGTCCATCAAAAGCGCCGCGACGGAGCGGAACAGGAAGAACGCGCCCTCCGCGATAAGGACCGCGGTCCATGCCGGCCCCATGGCATAAACCACTGGCGGCGTCACGGCGGCAACGAGCAGCAGCTCAACCATCATGACGGGTCGACGATAATGCACCATAAGGACCGCGCCATAGGCGGCAATCGCAGCGTTGAGCCATAGCAGCGCGCCCGCCGCCTCGGCGGTGACGTGAGGCGGCGCCACCAAATACGAGCCAGACAACGCGAACAAGATGACGGCCGAGATAATCAAGTGCAGCACAAGGCTCGCCTCGTAGGCGCAAATCACTTTGCGGTTGTAGGACGAGCGGCGCGATGCGATGAGCGGAACGTGAATGGTCTGCAGGCACGCCGCCAGAGCAAAGACGATATCGAGCGCAACGATTTGGGGAAGGATAAGCAGAATCTGCATCGTCACTCACCTGCCCGCGGCATCAATACGATCATGCGCAGCTGACCGGACTCGCCCTCAAGGCGATATGCCACGTTGCGCCCCTGCAGCGCGCTTTCGAGTTCGTGGGCAGCCGGCGTCTGCGACAAGTCCTCCTCGTCATTGGAGAAGAGCGTGGCGCGCAGCTCCACGCTGCACGAATCGTGGTCGCTCAGGTGATACATGAGCGCCGGATGGTCGGTGGTGTAAGCGAAGAACGCAAAATCGTACACGCAATCGTACAGCGCGCTCACCGCGCTGGCATGCATGGGGCGCCGTATGGCAATAATCGAGGCGCAGTCGACATCGATGGTGCGCAGATCGCTTGCCATCTCGTTGGCGATCAGCTGGATACGGTCGCGGTCAAAACCGCTCTCCCCGTGCTGTGCCAGCGTGAGCGAGCCTTTGCGCTTGCAATAGGCGACAAGCATCTTGGCACACTGCAGCATGCGGTACCGCTCGTGCGAGGATGCCTCGTCGGTTAACGGCGGCAGCGCGCTCAGCAGCCCATACATCTCGCCGAGTGCGCGGGCAAGTGCCTGATCAACGTCTTTGACCAACAAGGCCTCGGCCTCTTGATCTGCCAGATGCGCTTTAAGGTCGTAGTCGGCCGTGAGCAGTTCGTTTTGGCGCTGCAGTTCCATACGCCGATGCGCCAGCTCGCGGTTGAGTTCGTTGACCTCCGATACGTCCTGAGCAAGCAAGGCCGACCCGCCCAACAGTGGAAAGGAGCGATACATCACATCGGGATTGGAAACGACGGCAAAGGCGTGGGAGTGTCCGAGTTCTTGAGCGCGCAGCTCCTCGCGCACGCCCGCCGGAATCGGCTTTGATACCGGCGTGGCATAAACTTCCTGCAGGTCGCGCGTTAGGACCTTAAGGTCGAGCGGCAGGGTATCGAAGATGCCGGCGATGTCGTGATACGACGGAATGACGCCGCAATCGAGGCAAATCTCAAGCGTCACCACGCACAGCACGCAGTAGACGAGCGAAAAGTTGAGTTTCCATGCCCACGGCACGCGCAGGGCATACGAGATGGCAAAGAACGCGCCGCCCAGCAGCACGAGTGCCGCCGTGCCCGAAAAGCGCTGAATGCGGAAGGACGAGGAACGCCCCACCAAAATGAAAAAGGTGACAAAGTTAAAGGCCGTCCATATGAGCACGGCGAAATAGCCCCAGCCGTACGTGTAGTCGTTGCTCCAGGTGTCACTTGAGCGATCGAAGTGAAAGACCTGCTGGTGAAAATCGTTGGTAAGCACAAACACCATGAGCAGGATGGCCGCAGTCCACAAGGCCGTACGGTAGCGGCGGCCCGCACGATGTTGCTCCAAGCCTGCAAGACGCAGGCCGCACAGCTGATAGAGCAGCGGAACGAGCGTCATGGGGACGTAGTACAGGTACCACAAGATCGTGGCATAGAACGGCGTGAACGACTTGTACTTGAGGATGACCTCGATCATCCACAGGGCGCAGATGGTAGCAACGGCAACGAGGCGCCGGCGCAAAACGTAATCCAGACAGCGCAGGTAAACCAGCACGCCCCAGATTGAAAAGGCGATCGCAGCGACAAGCAACGGAATCGAGCTCGAATGGATAAGCCCGTCCACGACTTCTTTGGACACCTCGCTATAGGCGGGCACGATGCTGGAGAGCTTGGGATCAGAGGCGAATAACACCGGCAAGACCGCCAAAAGCAGAAGAAAGAGTGCGGTTATGACGCCGGCAATGACGAAGGCGCGGCGACGGTACACCAGGTGCGTTATGCCAACGAGGAATCGCGGCATGGCGAAGAGCCTGCCGCCCCTGGGATCCGCCACCGGCGCGGATCGGGCGGCCGCATGGCCGATATGTCGCTCACGGGTACCCATAGTGCTTTTAGTGTACCGACAGGCAGGCTCAAAAAACGGGCCGCATGTCCCAAAATCCGCAGACGGCAAAGCGCCCGGCGAGCGCAAACTGCTCGCCGGGCGCCTTGGTTAGGAGGCTATGATTGCCGGGAAAGCCTAAGCCAGGTCTGTAAGATTTGAGTCCAGGGTTTTCCAGGTGCCGCAGATTGGGTCGAATGAGGAGCGCCGCGTACTTAAGGTACGCAAGCGACGAATGAGGCCCAAGGTGCGGTGGCTGGGAAAGCCTAGGCCAAATCTTCGCCGTTCGTCTCGATAACGTGCTTGTACCAGTCGAAGCTCTTCTTCTTGGAGCGCTTGAGGGTGCCGTTGCCGGCGTCGTCGCGGTCCACGTAGATGAAGCCGTAGCGTTTGGACATCTCGCCCGTGCCGGCCGAGACCAAGTCGATCGGGCCCCAGGTGGTGTAGCCCAGCAGGTCGACGCCGTCCTCAGTCACGGCATCGCGCATCGCGGCGATGTGCTGGCGCAGGTAATCGATACGGTAGTCGTCGTTGATGGAGCCGTCCTCCTCGACAACGTCCTTGGCGCCCAAGCCGTTCTCGACCACGAACAGCGGCTTCTGATAGCGGTCGTACAGGTCGTTGAGGGTGATACGGAAGCCCAGCGGGTCGATGGCCCAGCCCCACTGGCTCTGCTGCAGGTAGGGGTTCTTGGCGCCGGCGAAGGCGTTGCCTTGGGTCTTCTCGACCTCGGGGTTGTCGGCACCGGCGGAGCAGCGGGTGCTGTAGTAGCTAAAGCTGATGAAGTCGACGGTGTTGGCGGCCAGGATCTCGCGGTCCTCGTCGGTCATGCCCACGTCGATGCCCAGACGCTCGAGCTTCTTGACGGCATAGGCCGGGTAATAGCCACGGCTCTGAACGTCAACGAAGAAGTAGTTGTCCTGGTTGTCGAGCTGGGCCTGGCGCACATCGCCCGGACGGCAGCTGTAGGGGTAGTAGGTGCCGGCAGCGAGCATGCAGCCAATCTTGACCTCGGGATCGATCTCGTGAGCGATCTTGGTGGCCCAAGCGCTGGCGACGAGCTCGTTGTGGGCGGCCAGATACTCGACGGCCTCCTTGTTCTCGCCCTCCTCAAAGACCAGGCCGGCACCCATAAACGGCAGGTGCAGGATCATGTTGATCTCGTTAAAGGTGAGCCAGTACTTCACCAGGCCCTTGTAGCGGGTGAAGATCGTGGTCGCGAGGTTCTTGTAGAAGTCGATGAGCTTGCGGTTGCGCCAGCCGCCGTACTCCTTGATGAGGTGGATCGGGCAGTCAAAGTGCGTGATGGTCACGAGTGGCTCGATGCCGTGCTTCTGGCACTCGCGGAACACGTCCTCGTAGAAGGCCAGGCCGGCCTCGTTGGGCTCGGTCTCGTCACCGTTGGGGAAGATGCGGGTCCAGGCCAGGCTCATGCGGAAGGTCTTAAAGCCCATCTCGGCAAAGAGGGCGATGTCCTCCTTGTAGTGATGGTAGAAATCGATGCCGGTCTGCGCGGGATAGTAGTAGCCGTCCTCGAAGTCGAGCATCTTGCGCTGGCCGGAGACCACCGCGTAGCGCTCGGAGCCGTGCGGGGCCACGTCCACGTTGGCCAAGCCGCGGCCGTCCACGTTGTAGGCGCCCTCGCACTGGTTGGCAGCCGTCGCGCCGCCCCACAGGAAGTCATTACGGAAAGCCATGCATCGATCCTTTCATACGCTGCTTGTCGTGGCTTCAGTATCCCCGCAAATGGGACGCCGCTCAACGACAACGACGCAGGTCGACACTTCTTTTCGCACGCAGGCGCCCAGCAACCGCCCACGCCTGACACTTTCTGATACCCAACCACCAAAAAGAGGACAGGCACCTTTGTGGTGGTTTGGACCCGAGAGATAGTCCGCTCCGCCGGTTTGTCTCAATCTGTAACAGTTAGACCGTTAAAACCGAGCCTGGTGTTACAGATCGAGATTTTCGGGCAGCCCCCTGCAGTTTGTCTCGTTCTGTAACAGGAAAAGACGATTTAGCCTGCTAGATGTTACAGAACGAGACAGAAGGTCCCGGTCTTCGTTGATGTCGAGGTTCTTTTCGATGAGCCCCCCCTGAAGCCGCCCTCGACCAGTAGTCAATTTGACTGAATAGGAAAAAAAGGAAAAAATAGGAAAAAAAGGAAAGGAGACTTATGACTGAAACCATCTTCTCCCCTTCATTTGGAAATCGCCCATCCTATCTCGTTGGGCGAGGAAATGTAATTTCAACATTCATCTCCGGCCTTGAACAGGAGCCGGGCAATCGAGACCGCGCCATGCTCATGCTCGGCCAGCGAGGAAGCGGCAAGACGGTTCTCCTGTGGGAGCTCGCCGATCGCGCTCGCAAGCTTGGCTTCGTCGTCGCCACGCCCACCGTTGCCTCCGAGGACATGCTCGAGCGCATTGTTGAAAAAATCCAAGAGGCGGGCGAGCCCTATGCCAACAAACGCCATCTCCCTAAACTCACGGGCGGCAGCCTGAGCGTCTTCGGTTTCTCAGCCGGCCTTGAGTTCACGCGCGATGTGCAGGAAACCAAGAGTTTCCAGTTCAAGCTCACGCAACTAGCGCGCAAACTAACCGAGCAAGGACATGGCATCCTCATCCTCATCGATGAGCTCCAGGCCAATTCGCCCGAGATCAGACAACTCGTCACCGTCTATCAAGAGCTGGTCGGCGAACGACTCAACGTCGCGCTCGTCATGGCGGGCCTTCCGGGAGCGGTCTCGGCAACACTCAACGACCGTGTGCTGACATTTCTCAACCGCGCGCGCAAAGTCACGCTCGAACCGCTTTCAGTCGGAGATGTCGATGCCTATTACCAGCGGGCCTTCGAAGAGCTCGACCTTGATATCCCAAGCGATCTTCGGCTGGATGCCGCTCGCGCAACCCAGGGCTCGCCCTACATGCTGCAGCTCATCGGCTACAACATCGCCAATCGTTGCCAGGCAGGAGGACGCGTAACACGAGAGTTAGTCGACGGAGCCATTGAGGCGTCAAAAGTCGATTTCGAAAACGATGTGTGCGAGACGACGCTCGCCGCGCTCTCGGACCAAGACGTTGCGTTTCTCGCCGCGATGGCAGACGACGAAGATGCCATGTCGCGCATTTCTGATGTAGCCGAGCGCATGTCAGTTACGCCCGACTACGCACAAAAGTATCGCCGTCGTCTTATCGACGCCGGTGTGATCGAACAGGCCCGCCGCGGGTACGTGCGCTTCGCCGTTCCTTATATGGCTGACTACCTGCGAAGTCAGCTGTAACTGCAGACAAACCACCGCAAAGGGGACAGGCACCTTTGTGGTGGTTTTAGCAGTTGCGGTGAAATAGTTCCTGTTTTCCGGCCCATGACCCCCAAACAGGAACTATTCCACCGCAAGTTAGTGAGGTTAGTCGCAGGTGATGTCGAGGTTCTTTCCGATGAGGCCCACGTAGCCGCCTTCGGCAGCCTTGGGGCTATCGGCGTGGCAGAGGACCCACTTGTCGGCCTTCCAGTAGCAGTAGCTGTCACCGGCGGCGGGCATGTCGGCCGCAGCCTCGGGACGAGGACCGTTAGTGCCGGCGGGCAGCGCGACCATCACCTGGAAGCCGCCGCCGTCGACCATGCACGGCGTGTAGTGGAGCGTCGTGGCGTAGACCTCGACGAGCGTGCCGGCCGGCGCGCGGAAGGCCTTGACCTGCGCGGTGTCGAGCTTGCCGTCGACGATCTGCTCGCGCTTGGCCAGCAGCAGGATAAAATCGCGGGCGCCCAGGTTAAACTCGCTGGCGCGGTGATACTCCAGGCAGTTGAGCTTCGTGTTATGGCCGTTGCACCAGCCCAGCTGGAAGGGGCGGCCGCCGTACATGAGCAGACCGAGCGTGTCGGCGCCTTCGACCTGCTCCAGCTCGGGCGCGGAGGCCACATACTTGCTACCCTCGGGGACGGGCGTGGCGGAAAGCGCCTCGACGAGTGGGGCGGTCAGGTTGGAGGGCACGTCGTCCCACACGCGGCCGTAGGACTTGAACTCGGGATCGGCAACAGAATAGATATGCATGTTCACTCCTGTTCGTAATTGTGACTATACGAACATTCTAGAACAAACACGAGCGGTTTTGAACGCTCGTCCTGACCACTCAACAAAAAGGCGCCCCCGTATAAGCGAGGGCGCCCGATGCGCGCGTTTTGGGCGGTGGGCCCTTACGCCTGCTGATAGTGCAGGTGCTTCTCGTCGATATCGGCCAGATCGCGGTCGAGGTAGCGGCGTGCGAGCCAGTTGGCCATGGGAAGGTTCTGGTCCAGGTAGTTACCGCACTCTTCGGGAGCGGCGCCGGGGACATCGCCCTCAAAGCCGGCGACGAACTCAAAGAGCTCGCGCACGAGCGGTAGAATCTCCTCGCTCGTCACCTCGCCAAACACGACCAGGTAAAAGCCCGTGCGGCAGCCCATGGGGCCAAAGTAGACGATACGGCTCGACCACTCGGCGTGATTGCGAAGAAACGTCGCCCCCAGGTGCTCGATGGTATGGCACTCGGCGGTGTTCATAACCGGTTCCTTGTTAGGCGTGGTCAGGCGCAGGTCAAAGGTGGTGACGGCGGCACCGGTCGCCGGATCGCGGTCGATGCGGCTCACGTACACGCCGGGCTCAAGCAGCAGATGATCGACAGAAAAGCTCGCAATGCGCTCCATGGCAGATCCTCTCGATAGTCAATTTGGGACGGGGCTCTTTTAACTGGTTGGAATGGTCGCACCAATCATACCAGTCAAAAAAGCCCCGTCCCAAATTAACTACCTGGGACGGGGACCAATGATTTTTTGATCCCCGTCCCAGAAAAATCATGCTAGGCCGTGTATGCAATTGTTGATTTAACGGCGTGGCGCCAGCCGGCGATCTTTTTGGCTCGCTCGTCGGCGGGCATCGAAGGCTCCACGATGCCGCGGGCGCCGTAGACGTCAACCACGTCGCGCGTGTACATGCCCAGAGCAATGCCGCAGGCCCAAGCCGCGCCCAGGCCGCTCATCTCGTCGTTGCTCGCGATGCGGATGGGCGAGCCCACCAGGTCGCTCTCAAACTGCATCAGGTACGCATCGCGCGTGGGACCGCCGTCAACGCGAAGCTCGGCCAACGCCGCACCCGAATCCTCGACCATCGCATCGATCACGTCGAAGATCTGATAGGCGATCGACTCGTCGGCGGCCTTTACGAACTCCGCGCGACCCGTGGTGCGCGTCATGCCAAAGACGCAGCCCTCGGCGTCGCTCGCCCAGTGCGGCGCACCCAGGCCGGTAAACGCCGGCACAAAGTAGACGCGGCTCGCCGGGCTGGCGGCATAGCACAGGTCGGTGACCTCTTCGGGGTTATTGATGAGCTCCAGGTCGTCGCGCAGCCACGTCTTGACGGCGCCGGCGTAGCTCACGTTGCCCTCGAGCACGTACTCGGTCACGCCGTCCATGCGCCACGCAAGTGAGCTCGAAAGCCCGTGCGAGCTGGCGACGAACTCGTCGCCGACGTTCATCATGACCGAACTGCCGGTGCCATACGTCGCCTTGGCCATGCCACGGCTGTGGCAGCCCTGTGCAAACAGGGCTGCGTGGCTATCGCCGAGCACGCCGTGCACGGGCACGGGCGCCGGCAAAAAGCCGCCCAGGTCCGTCGTGCCGAACAGACCGTCGGAATCGGTCACCTGCGGTAGGCAGGCCGGATCGACACCAAAGGCCTGGCACACCGGCTCGCTCCAGCAGCCGCGGCGCAGGTCGAACAGCTGCGTGCGGCTGGCGTTGGACCAGTCGCAGCGAAATTCCGCGCCACCCGTGAGCGTCCAGACCACCCAGGCGTCAATCGTGCCCAGGCACAGCTCGCCCGCCGCAGCGGCCTCGGCAGCCGCCGGAACGTTTGCGAGAATCCAGGCCATCTTGCCCGCCGGATAGTAGGGTGAGAGCACCAGACCCGTCGTGTCGCGCACCAACTCGGACACGCCCTCGCGTGCGGCCAGCTCGTCGCACAGCTCGCGGGCACGGGCGCACTGCCACACCACGGCGTCGCACAGCGGTTCGCCCGTTTTGCGGTTCCAGGCAACGGTGGTCTCGCGCTGGTTGGAAATACCGATGCCGGCGACATCGGCCGGGTCGACCCCAGTCTCCTCCACCACGGCACGCGCCACGGCCAGGACGTTGGCCGCGATCTCGGCCGGATCATGGCTCACCCAGCCGGCCTCGTTGACGATCTGGCGATGTGCGCGGTCGGCACGATGGATCAGATGGCCGCCCTCGTCCACCAGCAGCGCCTTGGTGCCCTGCGTGGACTGATCGATTCCGATGATGTAGTTGCTCATGTACTCTCCCATTCCTTCCGCCAAAGCAAAGACAGCCTGGCGGACAAGGAGCGAGCGACCGCCAAGTGCCGCAGATTGCCGTGAAAGAGGAGCGCCGCGTACTTTGTGTACGCAAGCGACGGTTTGAACGGCAAGGTGCGGTGCTTGGCGGCCGCGCAGCGTCTGTGTCTACTAGTTGCCGAGGAACTCGGCAACGGTCTTGGCGATTCCTTCGCCGGTGAGGCCGTAGTGCGCGAAGACCTCGGGCGAGGTGCCGGTAATGACCGGCGCGTCGGGCAGGCTCAGGCACTTGACCGGACGCGGGCAATGCTCGCCCACGACCTGCGCGACCATGGAACCCAGGCCACCGAAGGGGCTGTGCTCCTCGACGGTCACGACGGCGCGCGTGGCCCCGGCGGCCTCAATCACGGCCTCGGCGTCGAGCGGCTTGACGCAGTACATGTCGAGCACCGTTGCCGAGATGCCCTGCTCGGCCAGCAGATCGGCGGCGTCCACGGCGTGGCGGACCATCTCGCCGGTGGCCACGATCGTCACATCGGTACCGCGGCGCACCCAGGTGGCGCGATCCATCTCGAACGGGCACTCTTCCTCGGTGTACACGTCCTCGACCGGGTTGCGGCCCACGCGGATGTAGGCGGGCTTACTGTCGGCGACCAGGGCACGCACGAGCTCGGCGGTCTGGAAGCGGTCGCTCGGCAGATACACGCGCATGTTGGGAATCGCGCTCATGGCGGCGATATCCTGCGCAGAGTGGTGGCTCATACCCAGGGCGCCGTAGGACACGCCGCCCGAGATGCCGATGAGCTTGACGTTGGTGTTGGAGTACGAGACGTCGACCTTGCACTGCTCATACGAGCGCGTGGTCACAAAGGACGCCGGCGAGGCGGCCCAGGCCTTCTTGCCGCACGAAGCCATGCCGGCGGCAATACTCACCAGGTCCTGCTCGGCGATGCCGACTTCGACGGACTGCTGGGGATACTGATCGAAGAACGGCGTGAGCGATGCGGAGCCGCGGGAGTCGGAGCACAGGACGACGATGTCCTTATCGGTCTCGGCGGCCTCGAGCAGCGTGTCGCAGATAACCTTGCGGTTGGCGATCTTGTTAGCCATTGATGGCCTCCTTATGAGCAGCGAAATCGGCGATGATCTGGGCATATTCCTCATCGTTGGGCAGGTGGTGATGCCAGGCGGCCTTGTCCTCCATGACGGGCGAGCCATAGCCCTTCACCGTGTTGAGAATGATGACCGTGGGCTTTCCGCTGGTCTCTGCCGCAAGCGTCAGCGCGGCGTCGATAGCTCGAACGTCGTTGCCCGGAATGGAGAGCACGTTCCAGCCGAAGGCGGCCCAGCGCTCCTCCTGCGAATCCTGCTTCATGACGTCCTCGGTGCTGCCGCTAATCTGCAGGCGGTTACGGTCCACGAGCGCGCACAGGTTATCGAGCTGGTAGTTGCCGCCGCTCATGGCGCCTTCCCAGACCGAGCCCTCGGCAAGCTCGCCGTCGCCCATGATGGTGTAGACGCGGTAGTCGCGGCCGTCCATCTTGCCGGCAAGCGCCATGCCGACGGCCACGGGCAGGCCATGGCCCAGCGAACCCGAGTTCATCTCGATGCCCTTGAGCTTGTTGTTGGGATGGCCGATGTAGGGGCTGCCGAACTTGGAGAAGCGGGCCTTGACGTCGTCGAGGTCCAGGTAGCCCTCGTGACACAGCACCGCGTAGTAGGCCTCCATGGCGTGGCCCTTGGAGAGCACGAAGCGATCGCGGTTGGGATCGTCGACGGTCTCGGGCGAAATGTTCAGATGGTTGGCGTAGAGGGTCATGAGGGCGTCGATCACCGACATGTCGCCGCCGATGTGGCCGCCGGCGCCGGCCATGATGATGTCGACGCAATCGCGGCGGAGGTCCCAGCGCAGGGACTCAAGCTCTTCGATAGTTGCCATTTCTACTCTCCTCGCAGGTAGGCTTTGACGTCTTCTTCGATGGGGTCGTACAGGTCGGGCTGGATGCCGATGTACTTGCATGCCTCGTAGAGCACCGGCACCACGTTGGCGTGGATGGCCACGCAGTGGTGGATGTAGGGGCCCTCGACGATCTTTGCCTCGAGGCGCTTGAGGTTCTCGACCTCGACCCACAGGTAGGTGCCCATACCGGCCGGGCCGTCGATGCCGCGGGCATTGCCCAGCAGCAGCGAGTACTCGCCGTTGTCGCCGTCAAAGCGGGCAAGGGTGAGGTCGCCGTGCTTGGCCTCGGCCGTCAGCGCGCCGGGGTGATCGAAGGCCAGCGGATAGGTGAGCTTGGGCTTGACGGCCGCGCAGCTGCAGGGCCAGGGGCCGCAGTGCTGCAACAGCTCGCCGTTCTCGTTGTCGGGATGGCGGACGGTCCAGTCGGCGAACATGCCGCGGTGACGGCCAAGATCGGCGGCCTCGACCATCAGCGCGGTGATGGCGCCGTGGATATCGGTCTCGCATACGATGGGAATGCCCATCTCGTTGAGGATGGCGTTGGCGGCGCAGGGCATAATGCCCAGCTCGTCCTGCAGGGCGTTCCAGCACTGGATGGCGCCGGCGTTGCAGCCGTACTTCTCGACCAGGCGCTTCATAGCGATGGCGAGCCCTGCGACCGCGGGGACCTTGTCCTCGGGTATGCAGATCTCAAAGCTGTGACAAATGTGGTCGAGCATGGCGGCCATGGCCTGCTCGTCGGCCTGAGCGTCGTGCACAGCCTGAACGAGTTCGGTCATGGGGATGGGCGAAAGCTGAATATTGAACTTCTCGAGCAGCTCGCCCTCGTTGCACATGGTGGACCAGAAGTCGAATGGACGGGTCGCCATCTGCAGGATGCGAGTGTGCTTGAAGGTCTTGACCACATTGCATACGGCCAAAAAGTCCCAGACGCCGCGCTCGAACTCGGGGTCAGTCAGGCGGCAGTTGGTCATATAGGTAAAGGGAACCTGGAAGCGGCGCAGAACCTTGCCGGTGGCGAACAGGCCGCACTGGCTATCGCGCAGGCGGGTGCCATCGGGCTCGGGACGCTCGTCACGCGGACCCCACAGCAGCACAGGCAGACCGAGCTCGCGGGCAAGACGGGCGCAAACGTACTCGGTGCCAAAGTTAGCGTGGCACAGCATGATGCCGTCGACGCCTTCGGCGCGGAACTTCTTGACGATAGGCTCGATATGGCTGTCGTCAAAGAGCAGGCCCTCGTCGTTAATGTCGTCGATGTCCACGATGTCGACACCGATCTCGCGCAGGCGGTCAGCCGTCAGGCCGCGATACTTAAGCGCGTCCGGCGCGCTAAAGATGCTGCGGCGCGTGGGCACAAAGCCGAGCTTAATCTTATCCATGTACGTCCTCCCCTAGTTGTATGTTCAGTAAACAGACGCGTGTTTCGTTTTGTTCTGTTTACTAAATGTTTTACTCTTTTGTTTAGAAGTGTAACGCGAAATACCCGTAAGCGGTAGAGAAATCAGCCTAAACGGTATGTAAACAAACTGAACATACAAGGGGAACAAAAAGAGGGCCCCGAAGGGCCCTCCATCTGTGATGCTCTATGTATCCGCCCGCGGCATGTCCGCATCTATTGCGAACGGGCGCCGTTCAGCCTAGATCTCACGCACGCTTTGGCGCTCGACAAAATAGGTCGACACGGCCGTCTTGCAGGTATAGCTCTTGGGGTTGCGGATGTTGCCCACCAGGCGACGCACCGCGATCTCGCCCACCTCGTGCTTGGGAACATGCACCGTGGTGAGCGGCGGGTTGGAGAAGGCGCCCAAAGACAGGTCGTCAAAGCCGATGATCGAGACATCCTCGGGCACGCGAATACCGTGCTCGTTGAACGCGCGCATGGCGCCCACGGCGAGCACGTCGTTCTCGGCAAAGAAAGCCGTCGGCAGATCGTCGCGCGAGACGTTGTCGAGCCACACGCCCATGTCGTGATAAGCGCCCTCGAGCGTGGTACCCAGCGTGACGTGCCATGCCGGGTTGGCCTCAAGATCCGCGTCCTCAAGCGCTTGGCGATAGCCGCGCTCGCGGTCCTTAAAGTTGCGGATCCGAAGGTCGCCCGCCAGATAGCCGATTTGCCTGTGGCCTTTCTCGATAAGGTAATCCACGGCACGCAGCACCGAATCGGTGTTGGCGATGACTACGGCATCGAAGTACTGGCGATCGCTCCAGCCGTCGAGCACAATCAGGTGGGCGGCAGCGTCGGCGAACAGGGCGTAGTCCTCCTCGCCCAGCTCGGTACCCATCAGCACGATGGCGGCCGACGGGTCGGCGATCAGGCCCTCGACCTGCGGGCGCACGGCGTCCAGGTCGCTAAAGTCGAGCGAGACAAAGCTCGTGCTCATGCCGTGGCGACGCGCCTGGCGCTCCACGCCCTCGATGACCGCGGGATGGAAGGTGCTCTCGTCCAGGATGGCGCCCGTCTTGCGCGCAAGCACAAACTGGATGCTCTCGAGCTGCGTCGACTGCTGATAGCCAAGCGACTGCGCGCACTCCAGGATGACCTTGGCGGTCTCCTCGCTCACGCTGCGCTTGCGGTTGAGCGCGTTGGACACGGTTGCGGGCGAAAAGCCGGTAATGCGGCTGATCTCGCGGACGCTTGCTTTAGCCATCGTTCCCCCTAGCATCGGTCGCGGCCGAGCATCGTGGCTTGACCGCCCCGTGGCTCGGCAACTAAACGACCGCAAATTCAATCTAAACAGAATAGTAAATGTTTATTAGCTAGTTTAGCCTGTTGTCAAGCGAAGTGGCACGACTATTCCCCCAACGGGCGCATTTGTCCATCTTAACGTTATTACGCAAGGTCTTCGCCATTGCTTGCTATTACGCGTCGGTACCATTCGAAGCTTTTCTTTTTACGTCTCTCAAACGAGCCCGCACCGCTATCGTCTCGATCGACATAGATAAACCCGTAGCGCTTACGCATCTGTCCTGTGGCGACCGAAACCAAATCGATCGGGCCCCAACAGGTATATCCCATGAGTTCCACCCCGTCGAGCTCGACGGTCTCCCTCATCGCCTCGATGTGGGCCCGCAGGTATTCAACTCGATAGTCGTCTTCTATTTCACCCGAATCTTCCGGCACATCAGGAGCACCCAAACCGTTTTCGACGATGAACAGCGGCTTTTGATAGCGATCCCAGATTTCATTCATGGTGACGCGCAGCCCTTTGGGGTCGATAAACCTCCCCCAAGGCTCCTGTTTTAGATACGGATTAGGCGCCGAGCGAAGAAGGTTCGAATCGAACTGACCTTCCGCATGCGCTTTTGCGACGCGCGTCGAGTAATACGAAAACGAGACGAAATCGACCAGGTTTGCAGCCAGTACTTCGCGGTCATCATCCCGATAGGGCACCTCAAAACCATGGCGGGCGTATTCCTTGAGAACATAGCTCGGGTACGCACCGCGCACCTGGACGTCGGTAAACATGTAATGGCTGCGATTCTCAGCCTGCGCAGCCAGCACATCGTCCGGATCACATGTAGCCGGATAGAAGACACCTGCGTTGAGCATGCAACCGATCTTCGCCCCAGGGCACAGTTCATGACACGCCCCGACCGCACGGGCGCTCGCAACCAATACATGGTGCACGGCCGTGTGAACCGTTGCATAGCGATTCTCCCCTTGCTCGAAGATGATCCCCGCCGCCATAAAGCACGCCTGCGTCATGATGTTGATCTCGTTAAAGGTCAGCCAATAATTGACCAATCCCCGATAGCGCTCGAACACGGTACGCGAATATCGCTCGAACAGGTCGACCAACCTGCGATCGCGCCATCCGCCATACGCATCGACGAGATGCATGGGGACATCATAGTGGTTGAGCGTCACCAAAGGCTCAATGTCATGCGCGCGACACGTCCTAAAAACATCCTCGTAAAAGGCAAGGCCTTCTTCATTGGGCTCGGCTTCGTCTCCTTTGGGAAAAATGCGGCTCCAGGCGATTGATAAGCGCAGGCATTTAAAACCCATCTGGGCAAACAGTTCAATATCCTGCTTGTACCTATGGTAAAAATCAATGCCCTTGCGAGCGGGATAGAAGCTGTCGGGTGCCAACGCACGCGGATCAAGGTCTCCCCGCATGACGTCCATGCGTTGATCGCCAAACGGCAGCATGTCGGAATTGGCTAAACCGCGACCGCCTTCGTTCCATCCTCCCTCGCACTGGTTTGCAGCCAGAGCCCCGCCCCATAAAAAATCTTCTCTAAACATTATGGTGTCGTCCTTTCTATCAAATTCCCGGCCCACACTGTCGAACGCAACGGACTCGGCAAGTGCCGCGCAACAGCACAGTACCGTTGCGCGGCCAAGGGGTCGGACCGCGCAACGGCTGGGGAGCATATTTGTGTAGTAGCCTCTTATGCCTCGACGGATTCAACGGCCTCAGAATCGCCGCTCTTGGACTTCAACGGCATCTTCTCCTGTCCTTCAAATCCAAAAATCATCGCCAACGCAAACGTCACGGCACCGCCAGCAAGACACCCGATGGTGCCAGGGATGATATCCTGAGCAAACATGAGCACGTTCATCCATGGGAAACCAACGCCAGTGAAGATATAGACGTTGGCATGAAGAAGGCTTACCAGCAGACCACCGACAGCACCACCAATCATGTTCCAGGCAAGAGCCTTCTTGTCGCGAAACAGGATGCCGTAGATGATGGGCTCACTCACGCGACCGAAGGCATAGGTGATGAACAAGTTCCAGCCCGTGGCTCGACTCTCCTTGTCCTTAGCGCGCAGGCCATAGGCGAGCGCGATGGCAAGCGTGGTGTAGGCTACAACCGCGGTGCCGGGGTATAAGATGGCGTCGTAACCGTTCTGGAGCGCGGCGGGCAATATGGCGGTATAGATCGGCACGTGCATGCCGGTGGCGATGATCAGATTCCAGAATGCGCCGATAACCGCGGTCGCAGCGGGACCGGCAACAGAGGCGAGCCAAATGATGAAATCGGCCACAAGGCCCATGACAAATTGGACGGCAGGGCCGCAGAGGCACAGCGCGACCGGCAACATCACGAGCACCGTACCCACGGGTACGATCAGAATGCGCAACATATCAGGCGAGATCTTCTTAAAGAAGCGCTCAACATAGGACTGGGCCCAGGTGATCAAGATGACCGGAAGAACAGCCTGGGTGTAGTTGACGAGCTGCATGGGGATGCCGAAGACGCTGAAAGGCTTTCCGTCCTCAACAATAGCGAGCATGTCGGGATAAATCATCACAACAGCGATGAGCAGTGCCAGCACAGGACTCGTTTTGAACTTCTTAGCCGAGCTATAGGCGGCAAACACCGGGAAGTAGTAATACGCCGCATCGCCCACCAGGGAAAGGATCCGATACAGGTCGCTCGTTTCGGACATAAAACCGGCGCCTTCGGGCCCAAACAGAATAACGAGCATCTTGAAGATACCGGCGACACAAAAGATCGGAAGGATCGGGGTGATAGCGCCGCTCACGGCATCGAGCAGCTGATTGAAGAGGTGCTTGGGCGCCAAGCGCTCCTTCCAGCTAAGCTGAGGGCCATCGAGTTCCTCGTCAATCGATACCGTGACCTCGAATCCGCCCTGCTTACAAACCTCGTCGTAGACCTTGTCGACCGTGGGCCCGACCACCAGCTGCACCTGCCCTCCGGCGTGCACGACGCTGATGATAGACGAGATGTCCTCAAGCTTCTCATCATTCGAGAGGCTTTCATCCTTGAGGTTGAAGCGCAGGCGCGTCATGCAATGCGTAACCGAAGCCACGTTTTCCGCCCCGCCCACAGTGGAGAGAATCTGCTCTGCCACCTTTTTGTAATTTGCCATCATTGGCTCCTTTGCACAATCTTGGCTTACTGTTCGAATCGGCAAAGGTCATGCCCCGAATGGCTACGGGTTACAATCCTTTTTTGGAGATGATCCGGTTGAGATGGATCATCAGATAGAGTTCCTCCTCCTCGGAGAGCGTGGCGTCCCACGTTTCACGACAATAGGAACCGATATGCTTCACGCACTCTGCCAACTGCGGAAACTCCTCACGAAAGTTCTTGTACATCTGCATGTTGGCGCTGTTCAGCGACTCGCCGGCTTGAATGCGCTTGAACAGGTACCGCAGATGCGTGGCGAAGCGGGTGAAATCAAAGGAATCGCGGTCGACAATAATGCGGAAATCGCTTTCGAGAATCTCGATAACGTCCTCGAGCATATCGTCGAACTGCTTTGCGGGCTCGGCCGTGGCTTTGACGGCTTCAACAACCCGTGCGTTCACGAGATTCATCGCAATACTGGCAATCTCATCCTTGGGAAGCCGCTCTCCGAGCTCCTTCTCGAGTCGCATGACGATAAACTGGGCAGCCTTGTATTCCTTCGGATACGTCTCCCGCACTTCATAGGCAAGAGGCATCGCGATGCGGACCCCCTTTTGGGCTCGCGCAACGGCAAACGACAGGTGATCAGCCATGAACAGCGTCGCATTGGTCGAGAGGTCGTAGGGCAGTTCGTTGGCAACGATGTCCATAACTTTCGCCGCAAACATCACGATATCCGAGGGAAGATCCCTCATGACATCTTGTCCTTTAGGATCGATGTCGTAAAACGTATGCTCGATTTTAGAAAGAGGGAGCTCTCGAGGAAAATCTCCGCCGAAACCGACGCCCCTGCCCATGGCGATGACATCTCGCCCCTGTCCGTCACGGCAAAGAACCGCGTTGTTGTTAAGCTTTTTAATTGCAAGCATGGTGAACCTCCTTTCAAGAACACTCACAGAAAAAGGCATGATAGCCAATAGCAGTGCTATTGCGGTCATGCCTTACGTAACAATCCGTGTTGTATTGCTCTTGGGCATGCCTCCACACAGGAGTAACAATCCAAGATGCAGAATGCATTATAGCGCTCTCCCCGCCCCGGGGACCATCGGGCTGGCGAACGGTAGATGTCGGCCCGCCAGCGGCCACATCGAGCAGATGGGCGTGCTTCGATCCCGAGCCTAGCCTAGGATGCGGGCCATGCGCGCCTTGAACTCGGACAGAAAGCGCGGGGCGTCCACGGTGAGTGCCACAAGCGCGCTCTTGTCGGGGTCGGACAGGCGATGCTCGTCGCAGATAGTGCGGCCGCGATACTCGCCGAGCAGGTCGACGCGCAAGTTGCAACCAAGTGCGCCCACGAGCGTGGGATCAATCGCCACGGCAACGGCAAGCGGATCGTGCAGCGCGCAGCCGCCCAGGTAAGGGGCGTTCATCTCGTACGAGCCAATGTAGTGCTCGACCATACTCGCAAATGCGCAGCCCGCCATGGTGCCCGAGCCCGTCCAACCGGCAATGTCGCGGCGCGTCAGCACCACGCGATGCGTCACGTCAAGACCAACCATGGTGAGTTTGCGGCCCGAGCGCAGCACGGCGTCAGCGGCCTCGGGGTCGCTCGCCATGTTGGCCTCGGCACCGGCGCTCACGTTGCCGGGCACGGTCAGGGCGCCACCCATCACCACCACGCGGCCGATAGACATCATCGCCGCCGCGTCGCGCTCAAGGGCGAGCGCCAGGTTGGAGAGCGGACCGGTCGCCACATAGACCAAGTCGGGACCATAGGTACGCGCGGCATCAATCAGGTAATCGACCGCCGCATTGCCATCGGCCGACATCGCGCCCACCGGCTCGTACGGCGAGGCGGGCACGCTTGCGCCGCCGATGCCGTTCTTGCCGTGGATAAGCGTGGTGGACGCCGGCGGCGTGTAGGGTTCGGTCGCCTTCACGGGACGATCGGCGCCCAGGTACACCGGCACCTCGGGACGACCCAACAGGTCGAGCACCGCCAAGCAGTTGTGCGCCGACTGCTCGACGCGCACGTTGCCAAAGCACGTGGTGATGCCGACGAGCTCCACCTCGGGGCTCGCGATGGCATAGGCAAGCGCCATCGCATCATCCACACCCATATCCAGATCAAGGATCAGCTTCTTGGTTGCCATTGTTCTACTCCGCTTCTCCGTCTACATCCAAACCGTCTAAACCAAACTTGTGCTCGACTTCCGCACGCGTGGGAATTGATTGCTGAGCGCCCAGGCGAGACACCGTCACCGCCGAGGCGCGAGCGCCCGCCGCCATGCACTCAAAGAGCGGCAGGCCCTCCAGGCGAGCCGCGGCAAGCGCACCGATAAATGTATCGCCCGCGGCCGTCGTATCGACCAACGTGCTCGAGAGCGCCGGCATGCGCAGCGGCTCGCCGTCATCGCCGAGCGTAACCGACCCGGCGCCGCCCAACGTGATGACCGCAGCTCCGGCACCCTTGGCGAGCAGGGCATTGAGCGCCGCGACGCAGCTCGCATCATCCGCGGGCAAGATGCCCGTCAGCACCTGGCACTCAGTCTCGTTGGGACAGACCAGGTCGACCGCAGGCCAGGCCTCCGCAGGCAACTCGCAGGCAGGCGCCGGATTAAAGACCGTATAGAACCCGAGCTCGTGAGCGCAAACAAGCGCCTCGGCCGTCGCCGCAAGGTCACATTCGCCCTGGGCGATAAAGACGCTTCCGGCAGCCGGGGCAATATCGCTGGCGTCTCCGTCGAGCTCATCGGCTACCAGACGCCTCAGCGCGCGGGCAACATCCTCGCCCGCGAGCGCATGGTTGGCACCCGGCGACAGCACGATGCGGTTGTCACCCTCGCAGCGAATGATGGTCGCCGTTCCCGTCTCCACGTCATCGCGACGCGCTACAAAGACACAGTCCACGCCGGCGTCTTGGAGCCCCGCCACGAGCGACGTGCCAAATGCGTCGCAGCCGACCGCGCCGATCATATGCGTGTGCGCGCCCATGCGCGCAGCAGCTACGGCCTGGTTGGCGCCTTTGCCGCCGGCGTTGGTGATAAACCCGCTGCCGCCAACGGTCTCGCCCGCACGCGGCATGCGCTCGCACGCCACCGAAAGGTCCATGTTCATGCTGCCGAACACCGCAACGATGCTGTGATCCGCCATGGAAACCTCCTCGTCTTCAGGCTTTGCGCCCACCGTCGACCAACGATTGTGCACTCTCGCACCCCCTATAACTTTAGTCCACTTTGATGTGGACGCGCGCTTGAGCTTGCGCCAGCAGCAAGCATTCACAGGGGCAGGAAGCTACAATGAATACGTGCTGATTATTCTCGTCATTGGATGATGTTTTATGGAACAACTCTCGCAATCGGGCTCGCGCGGTCGACGCCGCACGGGCAACGAGCCGGCACCGCACGAACGCGTGAAGGGCGGACGCCGTGCCAACGAACCGCGACGCACCGCGAGCCCCCATCGCGCTTCTGCCAACAACGCGGGCCGCGCCAACACTCCCGCCGCGGAGCAGACGCCTGCTCGCCCCAAGTCCCGCTACATCCCTGCACTCGACGGTCTGCGTACGCTTGCCGTCGTCGCGGTGGTGCTCTATCACCTCAACCTCACGTGGGCGCAGGGCGGCCTGCTCGGCGTCACGATCTTCTTTGTGCTTTCGGGCTATCTGATCACGCGC
Source organism: uncultured Collinsella sp. (assembly GCA_958346935.1). Classification (GTDB taxonomy): domain Bacteria; phylum Actinomycetota; class Coriobacteriia; order Coriobacteriales; family Coriobacteriaceae; genus Collinsella. Next base: position 3,509 of record CATVTM010000013.1, on the reverse strand, counting down.
TTGCTGCTCAACGAAGTCGCTAAGACCGGCCGCATCGACCTCAAGAGCTTCTGGGTCCGCCGCATCCGTCGCCTGGTCCCCGCCGTGGTGACCGTCGTGGTGGTGACCTGTGCGCTGTGCACCGTCTTCAACCACGTGATGCTCACCAAGATGCGCCCCGACATTCTGCCGTCGCTGTTGTTCTTCAACAACTGGTGGCAGATTGCCCAAAACGTCTCGTACTTCAATGCTCTGGGCGACCCCTCGCCGCTTACGCACTTTTGGTCGCTCGCCATCGAGGAACAGTTCTACCTGGTTTGGCCCCCGCTGCTGCTCGCTATGGTATCCATGCACATGAGCAAGCCCAACACGCGCCGCGTGGTTCTGGGCCTGGCTGCTTTCTCCGCCATCGCCATGATGGTGCTCTATAACCCCGCCGCCGACCCCAGCCGCGTGTACTACGGCACCGACACCCGCGTGTTCTCGCTGCTGCTGGGCGCCTGGATGGCCTTTATCCCCGATCGCGACCTGGCGCCGGTACGTCTCGCTCATCGTTTGGGGCTCAATCGCCTGGCTGACGCCGCCAAGCACGGCAAGAACGCCGAGGACAAGCCTGACAAGAAGGCCGACGAATCAGCCGATACCGCCCTGGCACAGCCGAGCGCCCTCGTGCGCTTTTGGTCCTCACCCGCATCCATCGATGTGTTGGGCGTCGTGGGCCTGGTTGGCCTTGCCGCCATGGTCGCGCTCACCAACGGCTACACGGCATTCCAGTATCGCGGAGGCACGCTGCTGTGCTCCATCCTTACGCTCATGGTCATCGCGGCCTGCGTGCAGCCCCAGGGAATGGTGGCCCGCGCGCTATCCGCCGAGCCGCTCGTATGGGTTGGCAAGCGCTCCTACAGCATCTACCTGTGGCACTATCCGCTGTTGCTGCTCATGAACCCGGTCGCCAACATCAACGATACGCCCTGGTGGCAGTACATTTTGCAGGTACTGCTGGTGGTCGCCGTGGCCGAATGTTCCTATCGCTTTATCGAGACACCGTTTAGGAAGGGCGCCTTCGGACGCACCGTCTCCGAGTTCCGCGATGGCACCACCACGCCTGCCAATTGGGTGCGCGCGCATATTCCCGTTTGCGCCGCCTGCGCTGTCGTACTGGTCGTTGCACTGGGCGGCTTGGTCTTTGTGCCCGAGACGTCTGCGCTCAGCGGCGAAGGTGCCGAAGTCCTCAACAAAGAAGCCAAAAACGCCACGCCCAAGGACCAGCAAGCGGCAGACGACACCGACAAGGACAACGACGGCTTCGCGGACGGCTCCTATGACCTGCTGATGATCGGTGACTCCGTGTCACTGCGCGCCGTGGACTCCTTTGATGGCGTGTTCCCGCACAGCCACATCGATGCCGAAAAGGGCCGCCAATTCGATGCAGGCCGTGCGACATTTGAGGGCTATATCCAGCAGAACCTTGCCGGCAAAATCGTGGTCTTTGCCCTGGGCACCAACGGCTTGGTGACCGACGACCAGATCGATGCCATCATGTCCGATGCCGGAGACAAGCGCATCGTGGTGTTTGTAAACACGCGCAGCCCGCAGCCGTGGGTTGGTTCGACCAACCAGGCCATTGCCAACGCTGCCACGCGCTACAAGAACGTGCGCGTTATCGACTGGTACGGATACAGCGCCAACCGAAATGACCTGTTCGACGGCGATGGCACGCATCTATCGACCACCGGCGTGACCGAGTATCTCAACTTGATCCACGACGCGGTCAAGAAGGACCTGCCCGTGCACCCCGAGGACCACGTCAACGACCCGCAGCCGGCAGCGGTCAAGTCTGCCACCGACGCACTCGTCAACGCGCTCGCCTTCAAGCCGCACAAGCTGGGTACCGATAAGTAACGCGCAGTCAAATCTGCTTGCACCCGCAGGGGGCGTCGGCCGCGGCCGACGCCCCCTGCGGCAGTTAGGGACGTTCCTTTTATGCCGGACCTGGGGACAGGACACTCCTGCGACAAGCGAAAGCCGCCCCTGGGCTGTCAATTCCAGTCCGGGGGCGGCTTCGCAACAACATGCCAAGGGGTCGTGGGCAAAAAATGGCAAATATGAGTACTGTTACCATTTTAGTAGCAGGCAAAACCGCCGAAAATAACGCCTGAGTGACCCCTGCGCATCCATGCGGCAACCAACCAGACCTGCCGAGGCAAATTTTAATGAACACAATTCTCATTGTGTTCATTATTTTATTGGTTATAAATGATATCCATATAGCAACAGTACTCATATTTGGCATTTTTGCCCACTGCGATATAACTAACCCCCCTATAGCAAGCAAAAAAACAAGCCGCAACCCATTGCTGCGGCCTGCTCGAAACCCAAAAGGGACGTTAAGCGCTGTAACCCATCGCCTGCAGCACAAACATGACGACCGTCAGCACCGTAATCACGCCGATGGTCGCCCACGTGAGCACGTTCCACACGCGGCCGTTGCGGTTGGCGCCCATAATGTGACGGTCGGCGGCGATAACCACCTGGAACACCAGAACCACGGGCAGTAGCACGCCGTTGATGACCTGCGAGGTCATCATAATCTGGAACAGATCGACACCGGGCATGAGCACCAGCACGGCAGAGATACCGATAATAGCCGTAATGATGCCACGGTAGACCGGAGCCTCGTCCCAGCTGCGGTCGGCGCCGCGCTCCCAACCAAAAGCCTCGCAGATGGCGCTGGACGTAACGCCCGGCAGCACGCAGGCAGCCAAGAAGCTCGCAGCGACCAGGCCCGAGGCGAACAGCACCGTGGACCACTGACCCGCGATAGGTTCCAGCGCACGGGCGGCGTCGGCAGCGTCGCTAATCTGGATACCCGCCGGGAACAGCACCGTGCCGGTCGTGATGATAATGAAGCCGGCGATGATATCGGCAGCGATCGAGCCGCTTACGGTATCGATACGCTGCAGCACGATATCGTCCTCGCCCGCGTTCTTATCGACCACGTTGTTCTGCGCCAAGAAAATCATCCACGGCGCGATGGTGGTACCGATCGTTGCAACCACGAGCGACACGTAGCTGGGGTCATTTTGAATGTTGGGCACGACCAGGTCGACCGCGACCTCACCCCAGTTGGGGCCAGCCATAAACGCGGCGACAATATAGGTCACGAACACGCAGCTCACCAGCAGCAGAATCTTCTCGATGCGCTGGAAACTACCCGACATGGTAAGCATCCACACCAGCAGCGCCACCAACGGCACCGAGATGCTCGCCGGGACGCCAAAGAGGGCGAGGCCGCTCGCGATACCCGCGAACTCCGAAATAGTAACGGCCGTGTTGGCGATCAACAGCGCCGCCATGGCCAGCACGCTCTTGCGCACGCCAAAGCGCTCGCGGATGAGCGAAGCCAGGCCCTTACCCGTGACGCAACCGCAGCGCGCCGCGGTCTCCTGCGTCACGATAAGCAGCACGGTCATGACGGGAAGCATCCAGAGCATCTTGTAGCCATAGCTGGCGCCCGCACTGGAATACGT
>CATVTM010000012.1 GCA_958346935.1 uncultured Collinsella sp. | reverse complement strand
CCGCAGGGGTCAACCATAGCCGACTTTTTCGAAAATCGGCCAGCTCTCTACCTGCGGTTTTGTTTTTGCAAATTCCGGGATGGTCGAGGGTGACCGGTTTAACGTAGTAGATGGCCGCATTTCGTGGCAAACGGTCCGACTCGAGACCCATGTCGACAGGCCTCGGATGGCAATTCACGAAGTTGCGGTGGAATACGGACTGAATTGGCACCTTAAAGGCAAAAACACTCCGTATTTCACCGCAAGTTATTGGGGGAATGGGTTTTAGAGGCGAGCGAGGTCATAGGCTTGGGCAGCTGCCTCGCCGGCGCAAATGAGGTTGGTTGTGGCCTCCTGCACACCGAGCGCCTGGTCGAGGGGCATGGGCTTGCGACAGATCGGCAGTACAAGGTCGATGCCCTGCCCATACACCGCATCCAGGTTGACGGCGCGACCGCCCACGACGGCGACCACCGGCTTGCCATATCGCTTCGCGCGACGAGCCACACCCACCGGCGCCTTACCGGCGGCGGACTGCTCGTCCATATTGCCCTCACCCGTTATGACCAGGTCGACTTCGCGCACGCGCTCGTCAAATCCCACGAGATCGAGCACCGTCTCCACGCCCGAACGCAGCTCCGCGCCGAGCGCCAGCAGCGCGGCGCCCAAGCCACCGGCAGCGCCCGCACCGGGCACGCCGAGCACCGAGCCAAATGTCCGTGCGCTCTCAGGTGTGCACAGCAATCCCTGGGCTCGAGCTCCGGCAATCGCCGTATCGAGCAGGCGGCCGTAGCCGACCATCCAGCTGTCGCACTTGTGAAGCGCCTCGGCGTCATCCGTCGGCAGGCCCTTCTGCCCGCCGAACACCGCCAGAGCGCCTCGGCGTCCCACGAGCGGATTCTCGACATCCGATAGCACAACGATACGAGCGCCATCCAAAGCCTGCAGCGCTGGCGCCAAATCAACGCTCGCCACCTGCTCAAGGCCGGCAAGACCGGGTGCGACATCGCAGCCCTGATCATCGACAAGGCGCGCGCCCAGCGCCTGCAGCATGCCGGCGCCACCGTCGTTGGTGGCACTGCCGCCCAAGCCAATATAGATAGTCTTTGCGCCCGTGCGAACCGCGCGAAGCATGAGCTCGCCCACGCCATAGGTCGTAGCAGCCAGCGCCGACGACTCCGTGCAAGGCGAATACCCAATGCCGGCCGCCTCGGCCATCTCGATGACCGCGGACTCGCGCTCGACATCAACCAGCATCCGGGCAGGCACACGCTCGCCAAAGGGCCCTGCAACCTCGCAGGTCACAAGCTCGCCACCGCAAGCGGCAACGGCGTCGAGCGTTCCCTCACCACCATCTGCCAGCGGCAACGTGGCCACTTGGGCATCGAGCCAAACGCGGCGCACGCCTTCGGCAACCGCCGCCTCCGCCTGCGCGCTCGAAACGCTACCTTTAAAGGAATCAATCGCCAACAGCACACGGCGGGGCCGGCGGCACGCGGCACCAAAATCGACCACCTCAACGACGATATCTTCGGCACACGCGAGCGCCTCAGCGTGAGCGGCATGTGCCTCAAGATCGGTCCCACAACCGCAGCCAGCACCATCGGCACCACGCAGCCCACAAAAATACCCGCTCAACACCTCACGACACTCATCCGCCAGCACGCCGGTGGTCACATTAAACCGATGGTTCAGGCGCGAATCGGCATTCAGGTCATACAGCGAACCCAGTGCGCCCGCCTTGGCGTCGCTCGCGCCATACACGCAGCGTCCGACGCGCGCGTTGACCATAAGACCCGCGCACATGCAGCAAGGCTCGAGTGTTACATAGACCGTACAGTCGGAAAGGCGCCAGCGGCCAAGCGCCTGGGCAGCGGCGCACAGGGCCGCGAACTCTGCATGCGCCGAAGGGTCCTGGTCGAGCTCGCGCCGATTGTGCGCCCTCGCGACGATCTCGCCGTCGCGCACCACTACGGCTCCGATGGGCACCTCGCCCACTGCCGCGGCGGCTCGCGCCTCCGCCAACGCCTCGCGCATGAACTTCTCGTCGATTTCGGTGATCGTCATCGTTCGCCTTCCCTGTTGCAAATTCAAAACGATGCTATCATTACGACTCACGGAGAGATGGCAGAGCGGTTGAATGCGGCGGTCTTGAAAACCGTTGAGCGCGAGAGCGTTCCGGGGGTTCGAATCCCCCTCTCTCCGCCACTTTTAGTGATGCACCGGTGTCATGGTCCGCTCAAACAGTGCATCGACCACGTCGGCCATCTCGGGTCGACGCTCAAGATCGTGACCCGACTCCCACCAATTTGTGAACAGTCGAATAATGGCACCGGCGATAAACTCCGATGTCGTCTCGAGCGAAACGGGCGCCAGGGCATCTTCGGCAAGCGAGCTCATCACACGCTCGCGGATGGAACGCGCAATGCGGTCGCAAATCATGCCGGTCAGCATGCCCGACATGCTGCTGGCCAAAAGGTTATCCATGAGCTGCTCATGCGCCAGAATCATATTCATGGCATCGTCAAAGACCTCATGGCGAAGCGCCCGTACGTCATCAAGCGGCTCCGCGTCCGCTGCATCGGTCCGGTTTTGCGGCAAGCCCGTCATAAGCTCATCGATATAGAAGGCAAAGTAATCGTTTTTATCACGAAAATGCTTATAGAACGTTGTGCGGCGAATCAGGGCCCGGTCGCAAAGCATAGCAACCGTCAAATCCTCAAACCGATACTCTTCCAAAAGCTCGGTAAAGGCATCGAACAGGGCACGATAGGTTTTCTTGATGCGAAGGTCCATCCGTATCGCCATCCTCAGGGCAAAGACAACACTCGTCAATCTGTCGCATATCTTACACCTGTACCTCGCGCGCTTTGCCCCGGTGCCGACCCCGACGAAAACATAACGCTTGCCGGAAAGTTCGGCACGGCAAAACGTTGCGGGTATACTAGTAGCGTTATACCAACGGCAGCTGGCGCATGCCGCCGCGGCCATTCGAAACGGAGACATCATGATTACCGTCATCATCGGCATCGTTGTTGTCATTGTGATTGTCTGCGCCATCGCCGGCATCTACAACAACATGGTCACCAAGCGTAACCGCATCGATAACGCCTGGCAGAACATCGATACGCAGCTGCAGCGCCGCAACGACCTGATCCCCAACCTGGTCGAGACCGTCAAGGGCTACGCCAAGCACGAGCAGGAGACGCTCTCCGCCGTGATCAGCGCGCGTAACACCGCCGTCAAGGCCACCACGCCCGAGGCCAAGATGGAAGCCGACAACGTGCTGACCGGTGCGCTGCGTCAGCTCTTCGCCGTAGCCGAAGCCTACCCCGATCTTAAGGCAAACACCAACTTTACGCAGCTGCAGGCATCGCTCGAGGATACCGAGAACAAGATTAGCTACGCACGCCAGAGCTACAACGATTGCGTGCTCAGCTACAACAACGCCATTCAGACGTTCCCGGCTGTCATCTTTGCCGGCATCTTCCAGTTTAAGGAGCGCCAGGGCTTCGAGGCCGCTGAAGCCGCCCGCCAGGCCCCGACCGTCAAGTTCTAGTAGTTTGGCAGCGCATCCTTAATCGGCCAAATGCATAAACCGCCCCGTCGAATGCATACTTCGACGGGGCGGTTTCCTTTTTCGCGTAGGTCCCCCTCTAAGCGCCGTGCATTTTTGGGAGTATTCAACATAACCAAGAGCACCGGGCGCCACGACAAAGGCCAAAGACCGCGAATATCCCTGCAAATCACCCGCTGTCAGCCCATAACCCCGCCCATCATTCGTAGAAAACATCGAGAAATCCCGATTTTTTGCCCGAGGTCGGTATGCAGGGGCCTTCGATTGCAGAATACTCGCAAAAATGCACGTCGCCATCACCCCCACATGGCGCGAACCAAAACAAAAGCGCGGCCTAAAAGGCCGCGCACCATCTTTATTCAGATCTATATTGCCCGTAACGGCAGCGCCGAGGTAACGCAGGCCCGAGGGCAACCTTCCTTTCCGGCGCACTCCGCAGGACGAAAGAACCTCCGCCGCACGAAGCGCGCAGCGGAGGTTCTTTCATGTCCGAGGACGCACCGGAAAGGAAGGTTGCCCTCGGGCCGAACAGCTATGGCAGCTTACGCCACGGTGTAGACCCAGTTGTGCTTATCCTCGACAGCGCCGGACTGGATGCCAGTCAGGGTCTCGCGAAGCTTCTTCATCACGGGGCCGATCTCGGTGCAGCCGGCCGGGAAGGTCACGGTCTCATCGGCGCCATAAACCTTGTTGTCGATCTCGCCAACCGGGGAGATGACGGCGGCGGTGCCGCACAGGCCGCACTCGACAAAGGTGCCGGCCTTGACCTCGGCCCACTCGACGGGGCGCTCGTCGACGGTAATGCCCAGGTCCTTGGCGACCTGAACGAGCGAACGGCGGGTGATGGAGGGCAGGATGGAGTCGGTGTGCGACTGCGGAACGACGAGGGTGCCATCCTCCTTCACGAACAGGACGTTAGCGCCACCGGTCTCCTCGACATAGGTGCGGGACTCGGAGTCGAGATACAGGTTCTCGGCATAACCCTCGCGATGGGCCTCCATCGTGGGCTTGAGGGACATGGCGTAGTTCAGGCCGGCCTTGATATTGCCGGTGCCGTGCGGTGCGGCGCGGTCGTACTCGGAAACGCGCAGCTTGACGGGCTTGAGGCCACCCTTAAAGTACGGACCGACCGGGGTCACGAGAATACGGAACGTGTACTCAGGAGCGGGAGCCACGCCGATCACGTCACCGGAGCCGATCATAAACGGACGCACGTACAGGGTCGCGCCGGAACCGAAGGGCGGAACCCAGGCGGCGTTGGCAGAAACGACCTGCTTGACGGCCTCAACGAACTTGTCCTTGGGGAACGGGGGCATCTCGAGGCGCTGCGCAGAGTTGTACATACGCTCGGCGTTCATGTCGGGACGGAAGCAGACGATGCTACCGTCCTCGGCGGTGTAGGCCTTCAGGCCCTCAAAGACCTCCTGGCAGTAATGGAAGATGCCACCGCACTCGGAGACATGCAGGGTGTGGTCGGTGGTCAGACCGCCCTCGTCCCACTCGCCATCCTTCCAATGGGCCTCGTAACTGTAATCGGTCTTCATGTAGCCAAAGCCGAGGCTACCCCAATCGATATCCTTCTTCTCGACAGTCATATGTCGCTCCTTACATACACAGTTGCATACTCGCGAACTCGCACGCAAGGACCGAGGCCGACCGCGTCGCAACGTCACACGCCCGGAGCGTAGAGCCGGACGGGACACGCGAACGGCATCAAAGCCGATGGCACGTCGATTCGCATGCACGAGATTGTACTCCCCGTACGCGTCTGATAAAACGCTTTTCTTTAACTAAGTAAAGTATTTTCATTTGACCGAATCAGAACCACCCTTAAAAAGGGTGGTTTGCTCTTAGGGTATAACCCACGGGCCCCGGGCTCGCGTCTAAAGGCGCGGGCCCGGACTTCGTCCAGGCCTAGTGCATCTTGACCCGTGGCGCGCCGGTCGAACCGGCAGGATCACCTCCTCTTGAAGGGGTCCTCGTACTCCTTCACGCTCAGCTTGTCCAGCGCGATGTCGCGGGACTCCTGCTCCCTGATGTACTTGGCGATCGTCGCCTCGTTCAGGCCGACGGTGGACACGTAGTAGCCCTCCGCCCAGAACTTCCTGTTGCCGAACTTGTACTTGAGGTTGGCGTGCCTGTCGAATATCATCAGCGAGCTCTTCCCCTTCAGGTAGCCCATGACGCTCGCGACGCTGTACTTCGGCGGGATCGCCAGCAGCACGTGCACGTGGTCGGGCATCAGGTGCCCCTCGATTATCTCGATCCCCTTGTACTCGCACAGCTTCCTGAGGATCTCCCCTATGTCGCTCCTGATTTGGTTGTAGATCACTTTGCGCCTATACTTCGGCGTGAACACGATGTGGTACTTGCACATCCACTTCGTGTGGGAAAGGCTGTAGGCCTTCTGGGCCATGGCGACCACCCCTTCGACTCGAATTCTTGACGGCCTGAACAATCGTCAATATCGGTCGGAGGGGTGGCTTTGTAAAGCCGTTTGTCTCCACCCGCGTAGCGGGTGGTTTAAAGCTGGCCGCTGCGCGGCCAGCAGACTAAAGTCTTGAAGCAAAAAGGCCCGCCACCGTAAGCGGTGACGGGCCTCAACTGCACGGTTTGCGCGCTGGCTCGATCTACGCGTTCTTTTTGCCCAGCTTTGCCTTAACCAGACCGACCACGGTCGGGATGATCGACACGGCGACGATGCCAACGATTAGCAGCTCAAAGTGCTCCTGCACAAAGGGAATGCCACCAAAGAAGTAGCCCAGCAGTGTAAAGAGCGTTGACCAGGTAATGCCGCCCAGCACGTTAAAGATGACAAAGTTGCGCCAGTGCATGCCGCCCATGCCGGCGATAAAGGGCACAAAGGTGCGGATAAACGGAAAGAAGCGGCCCAGGAAGATGGCCAGGTGACCCCACTTGTCCAAGAAATCCTCGGACTTTTTGATGCGCTCGGGCGTCATGGCCTTGACCTTGCCCGAGGCAATGATCTTTTTGCCAAAGAAATGGCCGATCATAAAGTTGCACTGATCGCCCAAGATGGCAGCGGCCCATGCAACGGCCAGCAAAGCCACGATGTTAAAGCCGCCGTTGTGGGCAAAGAAGCCCGAGGCAAACAGCAGCGAGTCGCCGGGAAGGAACGGGAAGAACACCACGCCCGTCTCGATAAAGATGATCAGGAACACACAGCCGTAGGCCATGAGCGGGCCGGCGGCGATCCAGCTGGCGATCGCGGTGCGCGGGTCCTTAAGCAGCTCGGCAATGAAATTGATAAAACCCATGAAGTAAAACCTCTCAGTTATGGGCGCGGACACGTCCAAGTTGACCAGTATACGGTTGCGGCGCCCCCTCGTGCGCAACCCCACAAAAGCATGACCCCATTACCAGCAAGTTTGCATAACTGACACTTGTAGCGCAAAGCCGCCAAGATTGTCCTTTCTAATCCCTAGCGAATCGCTATACTTTATTGAATCGCATTGCCATGGCGCTAAGGGAGGGCGGCCGGTGAGCTTTATCAACACCATTCGTGAGGACATCAAGACCGTCCAGGCGCAGGACCCCGCCGCGCAAAACGGCCTGGTCATCTTCTTGTCCTACCCTGGCCTGCATGCCAAGTGGAACCATGTGCCCGAGCACTGGCTCTGGGAGCACGGTCACCGCTCGCTCGCCCGCGTGCTCTCGCAGATTACCCGCCATATCACCGGTGTTGAGATTCACCCCGCCGCACAGATCGGCAAGCATTTCTTTATCGACCACGCCATGGGCGTCGTCATTGGCGAGACCACCATTGTGGGCGACAACTGCGTGCTCTATCAGGGCGTCACGCTCGGCGGCACCGGCAACGAGACCGGCAAGCGCCACCCCACCCTGGGCAACAACGTCACCGTGGGCACGGGCGCCAAGGTGCTCGGCAACATTCGCATCGGCAACAACGTCAAAATCGGCGGCAACTCGGTCGTCGTCAAGGACGTACCCGACAACTGCACCGTTGTGGGCGTTCCCGGGCGCATCATCAAACGCAACGGATGCCGCGTGTTCGAGGAGAGCTTCGACGCCAAGCAGCATCGCGAGTACATGCCCGACGACGCCGCCGAGCAGAGCGCCCTCAACCGTCTGGGCATCACCGAGAACGCCCGTCGCGTCAAGGAGCTCGAGCAAGAGGTCGCCGAGCTTAAGGCCCTCGTCGCCAAGCTCGTGCACGAGCGCTAAGGCCGCAGGCAACCGCCGCGACATAAACGCCAACGCAAAAGGCGCGCCAGGGAGTTCATCCCCGGCGCGCCTTCTTTTCGAATGTGACAAAGGGACTGTCCCTTTGTCACCTTATGCGAACTGGCTCAGGTAGAGGTCGGCGTAGGCGCCCTCTGCTGCCAGCAGCTCCTTGTGCGTGCCCTGCTCGATGATGTTGCCGTGGTCCATGACCAAGATCAGGTCGGCATCCACAATCGTCGACAGGCGGTGCGCGATCACAAAGCTCGTGCGCCCGCGCATGAGCGCATCCATGGCACGGCCGATGGCAAGCTCGGTGCGCGTATCCACGCTCGACGTCGCCTCGTCCAGAATGAGGATCGCCGGGTTGTTGAGCAGCACGCGCGCGATAGTCAGCAGCTGACGCTGGCCCTGGCTGATGCTTTCGGAATCGTTGGCCACGCGTGTGTCGTAGCCCTGCGGCATGGTGCGCACAAAGAAGTCGACCTGCGCGGCACGGGCGGCCGCCACGATCTCGTCGCGCGTTGCCTCGGGACAGCCGTAGGCGATGTTCTCGGCGATGGTGCCATCAAACAGCCACGCATCCTGCAGCACCATGCCAAACTGCTGGCGCAGCTCGCCGCGGTCCATGCGGCTCGCGTCCACGCCATCGAGCGTGATGCGACCGCCGTCAATCTCGTAGAAACGCATGAGCAGGTTGATGAGCGTGGTCTTGCCCGCGCCCGTGGTTCCCACCACCGCGATCTTCTGACCCGGTTCGGCGGTAAACGACACGTCGCGCATGAGCGGCTTTTCGGGCGTGTAGCCAAAGCGCACATGCTCAAAAGCGACGCGGCCCTCCACGCGACCCGGCAGATTGGCAGCCTCGCCCGGCTGCGGATCGGCCTCCATCTCGGGCTCATCGAGCAGGTCGAACACGCGCTCCGCACTCGCCAGCGCGCTCTGCAGCGAGTTGAAAGTGAACGACAGCTGCGTCATGGGTTCGGACGCCTCGTAGATAAACTGGAAGAACGCCTGGAACACGCCGACGGTCATGTGACCGGCGACCAGCATGCTGCAGCCCACGAGCGCAATCACGATCTGCGCCAGGCGACCAATAAAGCGAACCGCGGGTCCGACGGCGTTGATCATAAAGTCGGCCTTGGTGCTCACGCGGGCCAGCTCGCCCGAGGCCTCGTGCACCTCAGCGGAGCTCTGGCGCTCGCGGTTAAACGCGCGGATCACCAGACGGCCCGAGTAGCCCTCCTCGACCGCACTCGTAATCTTGGACACCCACTCCTGACGCTCGCCCGTCACATCATGCGTGCGACGCGAGACCACTTTGGTCACCAGCAGCGACAACGCCATAAAGAACAAAAAGACTAGCGTGAGCGGCACGCTAAACACGAACATCATGATGATGGCACCCGTCACGGTACCGATCGATACCAGCAGCTGCAGCAATCCGCGCTGCATACTCTCGGACATCTTGTCCAAGTCGTTGGTCGCGCGGCTGACCACTTCGCCGGGGCGATGTGCATCAAAGTAGGCAAGCGGCAGACGGTTGAGCTTTTGTGCGATGCGGTTGCGTAGGCGCAGATTGAGGCGTTCGGCCACGCTCGACATCAAAAAGCTCTGGAGCGCGTAGAACGAAGCGGCGGCCGTCCAAATCAAAAAGTAGATGAAGATAGTCCTGCCGCAGTTCTCCCAGGTGATGCTGAAGGTGGCGTTGTTGACAAACGCTACCTGAATGTGGCCCCACAGCTCATCGATCACGCGGGCGCTATATGCCGGCGCGGCAGTGTTAAAGATGACATAGAACACAATGCTCGCGAACACGATATAGAAGCGCCAGTGGTCGCCGGCAGCCTCACTCCACAGGCGGCGCACCGTCGCCCAGGTATCCCGAGGCGTCTCGTCCTCGTCTTCGTCGTCCACGTCGCGCATACGCTCTGCCTCGGCGCGAGCGCGCTCGTCCTCGGCGCGCTCGTTTTCCTCGTAGAGCGCTTGGCGGCGAGCCTCGCGCTCGGCTGCAGCCTTGGCGGCGTCATCCAGCTCGGTCGACATGGCAGCCCGCTCGACCGCTTCCTCGGCAGCGTCCGCAGCGGCGGCATCGACAAGGCCGCCCTGCTTCTTGAGCTCCTCGGTCATGTTACTCACCTCCCTTCATCTGCGATTCCGCGATGGCGCGGTACACCTCGCAGGTTTCCATAAGCTCGCCATGCGTGCCCAAGCCCACAACCTCGCCATCCTTGAGCACGACAATCTGGTCGGCGTGCAGAATCGTCGAGATGCGCTGCGCGATGATGAGCACCGCGGCATCGCGCGTCTCGTCTTGCAATGCATGGCGCAGGGCCGCATCGGTCTTAAAGTCCAGGGCCGAAAAACTGTCATCGAAGATATATAGATCGGCATGCTTCATGAGCGCACGGGCGATTGCCAAACGCTGGCGCTGGCCGCCCGAAAAGTTCGTACCGCCCTGGGCAACCGGGGTATCGAGCCCCTGCGGTTGGTCGAGTACAAAGGTGCTCTGGGCAACCTCAAGCGCGTGGAGCATGTCGCCCTCGGTCGCGCCTTCGTTACCAAAGCGAAGGTTGCTCGCCACCGTGCCCGAGAACAGCCACGCCTTCTGCGGCACATAGGCAATGCGCCCGCGGATTTCGTCTTGCGTAAGCTCGCGCAGGTCCACACCATTCAGGCGAATGGAGCCCTTGGTGGCATCGTGGAAGCGCAGCAGAAGCTTTGCCACCGTCGATTTGCCCGAGCCTGTCGAGCCAACGATCGCAGTCGTCTGACCGCGATGGCAGGCAAAGCTCAGGTCGCACAGGGTGTCCTCGTCGGCATCGTCAAAGCGAAACGACATGTGGTCGAACACGGCCACCGCATCGGCTTCGTCTTGGGGCTCGCGCGCCCCGTCATCCAGCGTGCGCTCGCCATCGACGATGCTCGGCTCAATCTCCAACACCTGCTGCGCACGGTTCAGGCACGCGGCAGCACGCGGAAGCGTCAGCACCACCATCTGGGCCATCATCACAAAGAACAGGATCAGAATTGCATACTCCAGCACCGCCGAGATGCTCGCGATCTGCATGGCGTGGGCGCCTACGCGGTTGCCGCCCACCCACAGCACCGCCACCTCGGCGATGTTCATCAAAAAGAAGCTGGAGCTGTCGAGGCCCACAAACAGGTGGTTGACCTTGATGGCGTTGGCGGCGTAGTCGCTAAACACCTCGTCCAGGCGCCGCTCCTCGTGACGCTCCTTGTTAAACGCACGGATGACGCGCACGCCCACGATGTTTTCGCGCAGCACCACGTTCATGCGGTCGATAAAGCTCTGCAAGCGCATAAAGATCGGAGCCGCGTTGGCAACCGTAAAGACCGCCGCCACCAGCACAATCGCAACGACTACGCCCAGAAGCGTGCCCATGGCAGGATCGATAAACCAGGCGAAGATGATGCCCGCCACCGCCAAAAACGGCACGGGCAGCACCAGCTGAATCGTCTGCAGAATCGCTTGCTGAATCACGTTGATGTCGTTGAGCGAGCGCGTGATCATCGATCCGGTGCCAAAGCGCTCAAAATCGCTGGCCGCGAGCTCGAGCGATTTGTCGTACACGGCATTGCGGATATCGCAAGCCACGTTGGCGGCCAGGCGCGCCGAAAGATAGCAGCCCAGCACCGTGCCGCCGCTAGCCATGCTGGTCGCGATAAACATGTATAGGCCGTTGCGTAAAATGTAGTCGACATCGCCCGTGGTAATACCGGTGTTGACCATGTTCGCCAGCATCGTGGGAACCAACAGCGTACCGACGTTATCCACCAGCAGCACCAGCAGCGTCACTGCGACAAGCCCTCGATATGGCTTCATAAACCTCATTAGCAGTCGCACGACTCCCCCTCACCTTGATTCTCGGCTTGGCTCTCGGCAGCGATATGCTGCTTAAAGGCGCCGCACTCATCGCCGAGCGCATGGGAAAATTTTCCGATCAAGCGCATAATCTCGCGCTGCTCACACGGCTCAAGCGCGCCAAAGGCTCGCTGCTCGGCCTTGAGTGCCGGCAGCGCATAACGCTCGGCAAATCGCCTGCCCTCTTCGGTCAGGCTCACAACCTTGTTCTTACGACTGCCTTCGGCAAACTCCAACGTTGCGAAACCCCGCGCCGTCAAGGTTTTAATTGCCGAGTTGATGGTCTGCTTGCTGTAGAACCATTCGCTTGTCAGACGGCTTACGGCAATACTGCCGCCCGCCGTGCTGGTGTCGACGAGCATCCAATAGGCGCAGTCCGAAAGGCCGCAGGCGCGCGAGAACTCCGAATAGATATGGTCGAGTCCATTGATCAACCGGTCGAAGTCGACCAGCGCAACCGCACTATTCATCTATCCCACCATTCGATTGTCCGATTTTTGACCAATTATGTGTCTCTAGATTAGTCCGAGTTTTGACTATCGTCAACAGGCTCTCCGCGAATGCGTGCATTTTTATGGCCTATCGGCAGAAAAAGACCGCCGGCGCGGGGGCGGCGCCAGCGGTCACGTGAAAATCGGGTTTTATTGCCTGTTAAGCGGCGACGGCCTCATAGACCGTAGCGCCCGAGAAGCTGTCATGCAGGCTCTTGCCGGCAATCCACGGCAGCTCGACGACCTCGCAGACCGTATTGACCAGCTCGGAGCAGTCAGTAAAGTGGCCCTTGTCGTTGAGGGCCTCGCAATCCTGAACACGCCAATAGCCATCGGTGTGCGTGATGTAGTACTCGTGATCATCAATCGTCACAAAAGCGCGCGTCTTGGAACGCAGCAGCTTCAGAAATCCTTCGAAGTCGGTCTCGACGACATCTCCAGCCTGGAACATGATGTTACCTCCTGGCCCGGCGCCACCACGGCGCATTGATAAACGTTGGTACTCCTTTAGTAAAACCTTTATCAGGGGTTATGCGTTCGTCATTTAGGCAAGTGGTAAAAAACCGCAGGGTAGACGGGATAAAACGTTTAACCATCCCATTTGTTTGTCACATTCTGAAGGTACTTTTATGCAAACCTACTTTTCCAATTGGAATCTACCCTTTTGGCCGGGCAATTGACCGTCTATCGTTTGAGCCCGACGGGTATGAACGGGGCATCTGCAACGCCACCGCAAGGAGACACCATGGAGACTATCGAAGCACTCATCCACCGCCGCAGCTGCCGCAAATACAGCGATCGTCCCGTCGAGGTCGAAAAGCTTGCACGTATTATCGAAGCTGGCCAATATGCACCGAGCGGCATGGGCCGCCAACCGGTGACGTTTGTCGCCGTCACCGACCCCGCGACCGTCGAGCGTCTCTCACAGCTCAACGCCCAGGTCATGGGCAGCAACGGCGACCCCTTCTATGGCGCCAAGACCGTTGTGGTGGTGCTGGTTGACCGCAGCGTGCCCACGCATCTGGAAGACGGCTCGCTCGCCATGGGCAACTTGCTCAACGCCGCCTATGCACTGGGTGTCGATTCGTGCTGGATTCACCGCGCGCATGAGGTCTTTGACTCGCCCGAGGGCCTGGAGCTGCTGGCCAGCTGGGGCCTGCCCGCCGACGGCAGCCTGCGCGGTGTCGGTCACTGCATTCTGGGCTATGCCGAGGACACGCTACCCGAGGCAAAGCCGCGCCGCGACAACGTGGTGTATGTAAAGTAATTAGTTCCGCCGTTCTAACGAACGGCGGACCCGCTTGCAACTTATCTTGCCGGTGGAGTTGTCGTCGTTTCGTTCGTTTGAGTCGTTTCGGCGCCGTCGCCCTGTTCGCCGTCGTCCTTTTGAGCGTCGGCGATGGTGGAGGCCGCCGCGACGATGCCGCGCTGGGGCGCGACGCCCGTCTGGGTCTGAGCGCCCTCGACAACTTCTGTGCCTGCATGCGCGAGCTCGGGCGATTTAAACACTGCGTCCAAGTTGGCGCCACCGCCGGCGTAGCCAAGCGCAGCGAGTGCGATGACGATCGCTGCAACGATGACCGCGATCGGCACATAACGATGCCAACCAGCCGGGTTGAGTCCGCTGCGGCGAGCTGCCCCGCGGCTGATGTAACCGAGCGTTCCGTCATGCTTGAGCTTTGAGCCCACCACGCGTTTGCGGCCCCACAGTGAGGACTCTGCCTGCATTGCCAAGCGGGCGCTTGCCGAAGGATAGCCGTATTTAGTGCGCTTGAACGAGCCATCAAACCCCGAGGCGTGTTTACCCCACGTCACCGATGTTGTGCGTCGGCTGACCGGCGCGGCACTCCGCCTTCTGCGGCTCGGTTTTGAAGTCTCAGCCATATGCCCTCGCACGCCGTAACCAAATCGAAACAATAACGCTTTGGACTGTAGCACACGCGTCGCGCGCGGTCACGGGCGCCTCGCTCAACGGTCATCGTCCTTCAGCAAGCGCCACAGCGTTGTACGGCTTATGCCCAGCACCTCCGCCGCACGGGTTCGGTTGCCATGGAGATGGTCTACAACCAGATGCGCTATATCTCGCTCGGTATCGGCCAGCGGTCGCAGAATATACAGGTCGCTTTCGAGTGTCGGGGCGCCAAAGGTTGCGGTCTTAATCACGTCCTCTTGGGCGAGCACTTCCTCCGCCATAGCGCGGTCCACCGTGCCCGCCCCCACCAATATATACAGTCGTTCCGAGACCTCGCGGAGCTGCAGATAATTGCGCGGCCAGCGGTAAGCATCGAGCGTCTTCGTCGCCGCGACAGACAGCGTGGGCGCTGCCGTCCCAAATGCATCAGCGAGATATTCCAAATACCGCGCGACCTTCGTCGACGCGGCTCTCTGCTCGGCGATTGCCGGCGCCACGCTCACCGCGCAGGCGAAGCGCTCGGTCACAAAGGCGGCTTGATCACTTTCGCCGCCGCCCGGCATGTCATTCGCCGTCAGTACCACATGGCAGCGCGTCGCCAACGCGGTGTCGGTCATCGTGGAGACCAGCTCGCGGAGGCGCTGGGGGCCAACCGCATTCCAGCCCTCAATGCAAAGTGTCAGCCCCGTTTGGAACAGCGGCGATTCGGAGCTTTTGAGCACATGGCGCCAACCGCGATCGGTGAGTTCATCGAGCGCGACGGAAACAAAGGGTTGATCGGCAAAAGGGCCATCCAGATAGAGGCGCTTGGCGATCTCAACCTGACCCGCTCCCAGCTCGCCCTCGAGCATAAGGGGCACGCCGCGCGCATAGCTCTCGGCAACCGGTGCAGCCACCGAGGCCGCCCCCTCAACGATGCCGTACGCGCTCGATTCGTAGCGGGCCTCAACTTCGTCGGCGTTGAGCCACTCGATGCCCGCATGCGCCGCGGCACCGCGCACCTCGCGGACCACGACGACCCAGAGGCTTACGCTCTCTTTGTCAGCGGGGCGAACGGTCAGGCTCAGGCGCGCACCCGCACGTCCCATAACCAGACGTGCGCCGTCTCCTATACGGTCGAGGCGCTCGACGACAAAAGCCGCGACATCCCGTTCAAGTGCCGCGTCATCCATGGTCGAGATCGCGACGTCCCCGCGCGCATCGATTGCTAATGCCGACGCCCCGGCAGCAGCCAGGGCGTCGATCAAGATATTCAGCTTGGCATCGCTATCCATGATTTGCCCCTGTCCTCGGTGCCGTGCGACCGCCGACGGCCGCACGGTTGCATGTTTCAAAATTGAACGATATTGCTCACCAAACACTATAGGGCAGAAGGGGCTGCGCTGCGAGTATATGAGTTGCCCCGCATCGCCATCCTGGCGGGGCGATAAGAGCTCTTCGGGACTTATAAACCTGCGGACAAGCCATACCCGCAAGAGCTCCTATCGCTCCACCTCAGGCGTGCGGCAGCCAGCACGCAGCACGCAAATCGGCTGCCTTGCCTACCAGATTCCCAGCACGTGCTGCATTCCCAAGCTCATGCACGCAATGCCAATCCAGCAGCAAAAGCCCAGCGCAATGGGCTTACCACCCTTTTTGACCAGCTCGACGATATCGGTATTAAAGCCAATAGCCGCCATGGCCATCACGATAAAGAACTTCGACAGCTCCTTAATGGGCGCTGTGACAGTTGCGGGCAGTTGGAACACCGTGGTGATCACGCTCGCCAGCACAAAAAACAGCACGAACATGGGAAATGCGCGCTTAAACGAGAAGGTATTTTTGGCGTCGCCGCCGGCCTTGCGCGCCAGACGCATCTGCCAGCAAGCAAGCGCCAGCGTGATGGGAATGATGGCCAGCGTCCTGGTGAGCTTAACAACCGTGGCGCTCTCAAGCACATTGGCGCCGGGATGCATGCTGTCCCAAGCGCTCGCCGCAGCCGTTACGGACGAAGTGTCGTTGATGGCGGTACCGGCAAACAGGCCGAAGCCCTCGTTGGTCAGCCCGAGCATGCCGCCAAGCGTCGGAAACACGAGCGCCGCGATAACGTTAAACAGGAAGATGACCGAAATGGCCTGGGCAATCTCGCGATCGTCGGCATCGATGACGGGCGCGGTCGCGGCGATGGCAGAACCGCCGCAAATCGACGAACCCACACCCACGAGCGTCGCGATCTTACCCGGCACGTTCATAACGTGGCAGAGCACAAAGGCGATGACAAGCGAGGTCGAGATTGTCGCCACGATAATCGGCAGCGACTGGGCGCCCTTGGACAGAATCTGGGAGAGGTTCATGCCAAAGCCAAGCAGGATAACCGCGTACTGCAAGACTTTTTTGGACGTATAGGTGACGCCAGCGGCGAGCTGTTCGCGACGATTCTTGGGAAAGACGAGCGCCAGGACCATGCCAAAGAGGATGGCAAACACCGGCCCGCCGACCACCTCAACCTGTTTGCCGAGCAACGTCGCGGGAATGGCGATGATTAGGCAGAACAAGACGCCTTTCCAGCGCTCGCGTACGATATTTGCCAGTTGCATATGGGATTCCTTCTTTCTATTTCACGTTTGCGACGGCTTATGATACGGCAACATTGAGCGCAGCCTTGCGCAAACACAGACTAAGATGCCGCAATAGTTCTCAGGCAACAGCCGAATTACCCACCGCGGAGAGCTGGTTCGCGGCATAATTAACAACTGACATATGAGTTTGATAGAACAGTTGCGAGGCGCTATGGAAGAATCGATGCACGTCGGCGAGCAGGAAACGAGCCTACAGGACCAGTCCTACCACACCATTCGACGCAAAATCGTCTACCTGGACTACAAGCCGGGCGAAAAGCTTGGCGTCAAGCAACTTTGCGACGACCTGGATATGGGGCGCACCCCTGTGCGCGAGGCACTGGTGCGTCTGGCGCAAGAGGGCCTGGTGCGCACCGTGCCCCAGAGCGGTACCTACGTCTCACCCATCAACCTCACCCTTGCCGAGAGTGCCTGTTACATCCGCGAGCATCTGGAAAAGCAGGTGATTGTGGAGTGCTGTGCGCGCGCCACGTCGGCCGGCATCGAGCAGCTCGACCGCGCTATCGCGCTGCAGGAAAAGGCCATGGCCGAAGAGGATCGCATCGGCTTCTTTTTGAGCGACAACCTCATGCATCACATGATTTTTAGCATCGCATGTCGCAGCACCGTGTGGTCGTGGCTCGAGGCGACCAACGCCGACCTGGAGCGTTTCCGCTGGCTGCGCGCTGCCACGCAGGTTCTAGACAATCAGGATATCGTGAATGAGCACAAGAAGATCCGCCGCGCCATCGCCGGTCGCGACCCCATCGAGGCGAGCTTTTTGGTGAGCAAGCACCTGCACATGATGTTCCGCAACCAAACCGAGGTCTTAGACCAGTTTCCCGACTATTTCGAAACCAGCAAGCTCCGCTAACCTGCCAAAAAGGGACAGGTTCATTTTGGCAGGTTTTATCTGGGCAAATGCAGAAAAGGCCCGGCTCCGTCTTGATGCGGAGCCGGGCCTTAGTCGCTAGAACGGCGGAACCAACTACTCTACCGTGACGCTCTTGGCCAGGTTACGGGGCTGGTCGACGTCGCAGCCGCGCAGGATGGCGACCTCGCGGGCGAGCAACTGCAGCGGGACACTCGCCGTGATGGGGCTGAACACGTCGCGGACTGCTGGCACGCGGATAATGCAGTCGGCGATCTTGTTGATCTCCTCGTCGCCCTCGGTGGCAACGACGATGACTTTGGCACCGCGCGCCTTGCACTCCATAAGGTTCGACACGGTCTTGTCGTAGGTGGCACTCTTGGTGGCCACGGCGATGACAGGGAAGCCCGGGTCGATCAGGGCAATAGGGCCGTGCTTCATCTCGCCGGCAGCATACGCCTCGGCGTGCAGGTAGCTGACCTCTTTGAGCTTAAGCGCACCCTCGTAGGAAATAGCGGCACCCATGCCACGGCCCACGAACAGCGCCGACTGCGCGTCCTTGCACAGCAGGGCGGCCTCATGCACGGCCTCGGTTTGGGTATCCAAAATCCACTGGATCTGCTCGGCCGTATCGGAAAGCTCGCGGAACAGCATGCGCGCCTGCTTGGTGGTCAGGCGGTACTTGACCTGCGCCAGCAGCAGAGCCAGCAGCGTCAGGCTCACAACCTGGCCGATAAAGCTCTTGGTCGAGGCGACCGCAATCTCCTTGTTGGCCTTGGTGTAGATGACGCCGTCGCTCTCACGCGCCACGGGGCTGCCCACCACGTTGGTGATGCCGAAGACCTTGGCGCCCTTGATACGTGCGTCGCGAATGGCGGCAAGGGTATCGGCCGTCTCGCCCGACTGGGACACGGCAACGACAAGCGTCGTCGGCGTGATGATGGGGTTGCGATAACGGAACTCGCTGGCCGCCTCCACCTCGGTGGGGATGCGAGCCCAGCCCTCAATGAGATTCTTGGCGATGAGTCCGGCGTGATAGCTGGTGCCGCAAGCGATCACGTAGACGCGGTCGATGTCGTTGAGCTCCTCGAGCGAAAGGCCCAGCTCGTCGATGTCGAGCTCGCCGGCCGGCGTCATACGGCCGACCAGCGTGTCGCGCACGACGCGCGGCTGCTCGTGGATTTCCTTGAGCATAAAGTCGGGATAACCGCCCTTTTCTGCCATGTCCAGGTCCCAGTCGATGTGGGTGACCTTGGGCTCGATAACGTTGCCGGCCTCGTCGGTGTACTCGACGCCTGCGGGCGTAAGCCTGGCAAACTGACCGTCCTCGAGCACCACGACATCGCGGGTGGCGTCGATGAGCGCGATGACATCGGAGGCGACATAGGCGCCGGTCTCGCCCGCGCCGACCACGATCGGGGAATCCTTGCGGGCCACGGCGATCACGCCGGGCTCGTCAGCGCACACGGCGGCCAGACCATAGGCACCAACCACGTGGGTGCAAGCTTCGCGCACGGAGGCCATCAGGTCGTGCGTCTCGGCATAAGCCTCTTCGATCAGATGCGCGAAGACCTCGGTGTCGGTCTCGCTCTTAAAGTGGTGGCCGCGGCCCTCCAGCTCTTCGCGCAGCTCGGCGAAGTTCTCGATGATGCCATTGTGGACGATGGCGATACGACCGTCGCAGCTGGTGTGGGGATGGGCGTTAACGACGGAGGGCTTTCCGTGGGTGGCCCAACGGGTGTGGCCGATACCGCAGGTAGCGTCACTGTCGATGTTGGAAAGCTCGCTCTCCAGGCCCGCGACCTTGCCCACGCGGCGAATGACATCGAGGTGCGCCGCGGCGCCCTCGCCCACCTCGAGCGCGACGCCCGAGGAGTCATAGCCGCGATACTCCATACGCTTGAGGCCCGTGACCAGGATGTTCTTTGCAATATCAGAGCCGGTGTAGCCGACGATTCCGCACATAAGATAAATCCCTTCGTTCGCGTGACTGCAAGACGTCCACGCACAAGGGGCGCTGAGACGTATAACGTTCGAGTATTGTACTCACGCAAACGCAAGCTGATATACCAGAAGTGGTATCTCAACTTAGATACCACCCGATGCACACACGTTCAGCCGGTCCAAACCACCACAATGGGGACAGGCACCTTTGCGGTGGCTTGGACCGGGCCGGCGCTCTGTCCCGGCGAAAGATCTCGATCTGTAACATCTGGGGCTCCGGAAGCCGGCTTAGTGTTACAGATCGAGACATTACAGTTCGGCCCCGGCACTATGTCTCGATCTGTAACAGGTAGAGCCGGTTTTGCCGTCCAGGTGTTACAGATCGAGACAATTGAAGGCCCAGGCAGCTCAAACCACCACAAAGGTGCCTGTCCCCTTCGTGGTGGTCGCGCTGGCAACGGCGTTTCCCCAGATAAAACCTGCCAAAATAAACCTGTCCCTAATTGGCAGGTTTTGACACCCTGGGGGCGGGCGATGCTACAATCTGGCTTGTACTTGAAACGCATCAAAGGGGCCGCTATGGCAAAGGTAAAAATCAGCGACGTCGCGCGCGAGGCCGGGGTTTCGTTGGGCACGGTTTCCAACGCGCTCAACCATCCCGAAAAGCTGCGCCCCGAGACCCTCAAGCTCATCAACGAGACCATCAATCGCTTGGGCTACCTGCCCAACCAAAGCGCTCGCCAGCTGGCCGGCGGCACCACCAAGTCCTTTGGCCTGGTCCTCCCCCGTCTCGATCACGGCTTTTCGCTCCAGATTGCCAGCGGTGCCCACAACGAGGCACGCAAGCACGGCTATGACTTGCTCATCGCCAACGCCGATAACGACGGCATTCTCCAGGACCATTACCTGCGCTACTTTATGGGCACACAGATGTCCGGCGTCATGGTTCAGCCCATGGCGTCCCCCGACTGGCATCCCGCTATGACCAAGATGCCCGTGCCGATTGTCCATCTGGACATCCACTGTTCCGAACCCGGTTATTACGTAGCCGCCGACAACGAGGCGCAGGGGCGCATTATCGCCGAGCTCGCCATCGCCCGCGGCGCACGCCATATCACCGTTGTGGGCAGAGCGGCATTCATGCAGCTCACCCTGCGCGTACTTGGCATTCACAAGGCTCTCGCCCTGCATCCCGATATCAAAATTGAAGTCATTGACGCCGGAGAGTGGAATACCGCAGCCGACGGCTACAGTATTGGTGCTCAGATTGCCGGGCGCCCTGCCGATGAACGCCCCGATTTTGTCGTCGGCCTGACCGACGTGCTGGCCTCGGGCGTTATCTCGGCATTGGTCGACAAAGGCATCTCCGTCCCCGAGCAGGTTCGCGTGGCCGGATGCGACGGCAACCCGCTCGCTTGGAGCGGATCGGTCCCGCTCACTACGGTAGCGCCCCCGGGCTACGAGATTGGCCGCAAGGGTGTCCAACTGCTCATGGAGCAAATCGAGAACAAGGTCCCGACAAAGACCAAGCATATCCACGTCGGCTCTGCAGCGCGCACCGTCACCGCAGCCACCACCGCGGAGGACATCAACCGCCAAGAACTCGTGCGGCCGTTCCTGCTGGAACGCGCCAGCACCCAGGCAAGCAGCCAGACCGACGCCACGGCCATCAACCTCGGCGCGTATCTATAGCACGCCCGCAAGTATGCTAAGTCGCCGCTCAAGCAAAAGAGGCCCGACCATTGCCGGACCCCTTTTGTTTAAGCGCAAACGTAAGCAATTGCTCGTTTCAACGCCGCAATTGTCTAGCGCACGGCCTTGACCGCCGCCGCCAGATCGAACAGCGTATCGAGCACGGCCTCGCAGCCATCCACCACGTCCTGCGACAGCGGCACGATATCGGGGACGGCAAAGACATGGCAGCCGGCCGTAATGCCCGAGACGCAGCCGTTGCGCGAATCCTCGACCACGGCACATTCCTAGGGAGCAAAGCCCGCGCGCTCGCAGGCGAGCAGATACATCTCGGGGTCGGGCTTGCCGTGCACGACGTCTTCGCCACACGTTACCGTTTCAAACTTGTCAAAAAGACCGACCATCTTAAGGTTGCGCTCGGCCGTAACGAGGCGCGACGACGTCGCTAGACCAACGTGATAGCCCGCAGCCAGCAGCTCGTCTAGGCACTCGGCGGCGCCGGCCTTAAGTTCCAGTTCGGTCTTGACCATCTCGTCGCGAATCTCCTTGTGGCGACGATAGATCGCCTCGGTGGTTTCGTGGCTGCCATAATGCTTATCGAGGATATCCATAACATCGGGCAGCGTGCGACCGATAAACTGATGGATCAGCGCTTCATCAATCGCGAGCCCCAGCTCAGCGGCACCTGCCTTCCAGGCCTTAATCCCCAAACGCTCGGTATCGACCAGCGTTCCATCCATGTCAAAAATAACAGCCTTGATCATATCGGTCCCCCTCGCCGGATTGCATTACTGCCACTCTACCGCACTTTACAAGCTTGTATATAACGTATATAGCATATTGCACTTTCGTTACATAGCTGGAAGTCTTATGACAAGCAGCTCGGTGGGATTATAGTTTCATCCGAGCTTTAATAACTGTAAGGAACTTTCATGCTTTCAGACACCGCCGCACCCGCAGAGGAGCTTCAGGACAAACTCGCAGCACTCGAGCAGCTGCTTTTGGCATACGGACGCGTCGCCATCGGCTTTTCCGGTGGTGTCGACAGCAGCTTTTTGGCCGCGGTCTGCGCCCGCATCATGCCTACCAATACCCTCCTCGTCCATCTCACCACGCCGCTCATCGGCACGCCCGAACAGGCCTCGTTTGAGCGGTCCGTTGATGGACAAGCCAATGAAGGGGCGCATTTTAAGCTCCCCGTGCTCAATCTTTCGGTTGATCAGCTGCAGCTCCCCCAAGTAGCCTGCAACGATGCCAATCGCTGCTACCACTGCAAGCACGCCGGCTTTACCGCCATCGTCAACCACGCCAAGTCGCTCGGCTTTCCCACCGTCATCGATGGCAGCAATGCAAGCGATCGCGGTGACTACCGCCCCGGCATGCGTGCGGCAGAAGAGCTCGGCGTACGCTCACCCCTTATGGAGGTCGGCTTTACCAAGGACGAAGAGCGCGAACTACTGCACGCATGGGGCTATCCCGTTTGGAACCTGCCGGCGGGAGCATGTCTTGCCACGCGCGTCCCCACGGGCGAGGAGCTTACGCGCGAGAAGGTCTCCCTGATTCGCGCCTGCGAGGATTACCTGCACGATCTTGATCTGGCACAGGTACGTGCGCGCTTGGTCGGCGGCTGCATGCATATCGAGGCCGCACCCGCAGATGTCGCCAAGATTGCCGCCCTCGGCGGTGCCGCCGTCGACGACAAGGGCAAGACCCCGCTGCCCGCCGCCATCGAGTCCGCGCTGCGCGAGCTGGGCTGCGACCATATCTCCCCCGAGGTCACCCCCTACATTCACGGCAACATGAACCTGTAGGTTGCGCCGTTTTACAAACGGCGCAACTGCTCGGCGCTGCACGGGCTCCGGGCACGGCAATCTGACGTTCAACTTCACGGGCGCGACCAAAAGGTCAGCGCCCGCTTGTTTCACGTCACCTTACCGCACCCGGAGCCCGCTCACTCGCATATGCTCAACCTGGACTGCGTTAACTGACCTACCAAAAAGGGACAGGTTTATTTTGGCAGGTTTTATCTGGGGAAACGCAAATAGGGCCGTGACACCCATACGGCGTCGCGGCCCTTTTCCTTGGAGAAGGATCAATTGATTGAACGGGATGACCGTTCTAGTCTTCGAGTCCGCTATTGATGAGCTCCGCAATCTCAACGGGATCGGTGCTCGCGCGCACCTTGTCACGGAAGCCGGCGTCCATCAGCATCACGGCAGCCTTGGAGAGCAGACGCAGGTGCGTAGTTCCGGCCTCGCCGGCGGGCACGTACAGCGCGAGCGCAACATCGACGGGCACCCCATCGAAGCTCGGCCATTCAACGGGCTCGGTCAGTTTAAGCACGGCAACGCCCGGCGTGTGGATCGCGTCGCTTTTGGCATGCGGAACGGCAAAACCGGCGACAAGGCCGGTCTCGGCCTCGTTCTCGCGAGCAATGAAGGCGGCCTCTACGGCAGATGCGTCATCGGCAAAGCCGAGCTCGATGGCCTGCTCGGACAAATAATGTAGGGCGTCCTCGCGCGAGGCGGCGGTATACCCGATTGTCACTTGGTTGGCAGATACAAATCCCATGGAAACCTTCCTTACAACACGGACCTGACCGCAGCTTCGATGCCGTCGGCGTCCAAACCGTACTTGTGCAGCAAATCGACCGCAGGGCCGGACTCGCCATACACATCGCGCACGCCGACGCGTCGCATCGGCACCGGATGCTGCTCTGCGAGCACGCCGGCAACGGCCTCGCCAAGACCGCCGACAATCGAATGTTCCTCGGCGGTAACCACGCGACCGGTCTTCTTTGCGCTGGCGACAACCAAGCGTTCGTCGAGCGGCTTGATCGTGTGCATGTTAATGACCTCGGCGTCGACGCCATCGGCAGCGAGCGCCTCGGCAGCCTCAAGCGCCTCGGCGACCATAAGGCCACAAGCGATGATGGTCACATCGGACCCCTCGCGCACGACCACGCCGCGACCAATCTTGAACTCATAGTCCTCGTGATCGTTGATGACCGGTGTTGCCAGGCGGCCGAAGCGCATGTAAACCGGGCCCTCAAACTCATAGGCGGCGCGCACGCATGCGCGAGCCTCGATGTCATCGGCGGGAACGATTACCGTCATACCCGGGATCGTGCGCATGAGCGCGATGTCCTCGCAGCACTGATGCGTGGCGCCGTCTTCACCGACCGAGATACCCGCATGCGTGGCACCGATTTTGACGTTGAGGTGCGGATAGCCAATGGAATTACGCACTTGTTCGTACGCGCGACCGGCGGCAAACATCGCAAAGGTGCTCGCAAAGGCGACGTGGCCCGTGGTCGCGATGCCGGCGGCGAGCCCCATCAGGTTGCTCTCGGCAATGCCGGCGTCGTAGAAGCGCTCAGGGTGCGCAGCCTTAAACTTACCGGTCTGCGTGGCGGCGGCCAGGTCGGCATCGAGAACCACAAAGTCATCGCGCTCATTGCCCAGCTCGACAAGTGCCTCGCCATAGCTAACGCGCGTGGCGACTTTCTTGACGTCTGCCATTAGAGCTCCTCCCCTGCCGCTGCGAGCTCGGCCATGGCCTGCTCAAACTGTTCATCGTTGGGTGCCTTGCCGTGCCAGCCCACCTGGTTTTCCATAAAGGAGACGCCCTTGCCCTTCACCGTCTCGGCGATAATGGCCACGGGCGAGTCGCTCACTTTGCGGGCCTCGGCAAAGGCGGCGGCAATCTGCGCCATGTCGTTACCGTCGGCGAGCTCGATCACATGCCACTTAAAGGCGCGGAACTTGTCAGCGAGCGGCATGGCCGAGTTGACTTCATCGATCGTGCCGTCAATCTGCAAGCCGTTGTGGTCGACGACGGCAACAAGATTGTCGAGCGCATGGTTGCCGGCAAACATGGCCGCCTCCCACACCTGGCCCTCCTCGCACTCGCCGTCGCCCAGCAACGTGTAGACGCGGTAGCTGTCACCCCAGCGCTTTGCGGCGAGTGCCATTCCAACCGCGGCGGAGATGCCCTGACCGAGCGATCCGGTGGACATATCGATGCCAGGGGCGTCGTTCATGTTGGGATGGCCCTGCAGTCGGCTGCCAATATGACGGAGCGTCTCGAGCTCTTCGACGGGAAAATAGCCGCGATTTGCCAACACCGAATACAGGCCCGGCGCCGCGTGACCCTTGGAGAGCACAAAGCGATCGCGATCGGCCTTGTGAGGGTCGGCAGGATCGATATTCATTTCCTCAAAGTACAGATACGTCATGATGTCGGCGGCACCGAGCGATCCACCCGGGTGTCCCGACTTGGCCGCGTGAACCGCAGTCACGACACCCTTCCTGACCTCATTGGCGACCTTCGCCAGCTCCTGGTTGGTCATACGAATTCCTCTCTTGAGAACAACCCCGGCACCGGATGACGCGATGCCGGGGCAATCCACTCGTTAAGCCTGAGCGACGACCTTCTGCCAGTCAGCCTCAAAAGAGGCGAGGCCCTGGTCGGTCAGCGGATGATGCAGGCACTTCTTGAGAGCGGCCATGGGCACGGTCGCAATATCGGCACCGAGTAGCGCGGCCTGGGTCACGTGGTTGGGCGTACGAACCGAGGCGGTGATGATCTCGACGGTGTCGTCGACGTTCTTGCCCGTCCAGTCGTAGTTCTTAATGCAGGTCACGACGTTGTCGAGCTGCGAGATACCGTCCTCGGCGATGTCATCGAAACGACCGACAAACGGGCTGATGTAGCGAGCACCGGCATTGGCGGCCATAAGGGCCTGCGTCGGCGAGAAGACGAGCGTCATGTTGACGCGCACGCCAGCATCGGCCAGCGCACGGCAGGCGGCAAGGCCGGCCTCGCACACGGGAAGCTTGACCACGATGTTGGGGGCGAGGGCGGCAAGGCGCTTGCCCTCCTCGATCATACCCTCGGCAGTGGTAGCGGTAGACTCGGCGGAAACGGGCAGGCCCTCGCAGAGCTCGGCAATCTTGAGCATATGCGGCTCAAAGTCGGCAAGCTTGCCGCCGGTCTTGGCGTACAGGGACGGGTTGGTGGTAACACCGGCCAGGCAGCCCCAGCTCTTGGCCTCGGCGATCTCGTCCAGATTGGCGGTATCGATAAAGAACTTCATGGTGCAAACTCCTTCGAAGGAATCCAAAACTCAAAAAATAGGACAAAGGGGATGTCCCTTTGTCCTATGTGCCGGGCCTGCGGCTGGGACATGCCCCAGGCCCGGCGTCGTGTAGGAAAAGCTACTTAGTCCTCGAGAGCCTTCTCGATGCGGCTCGTGACGCCCTTGAGGTTAAGACCGACGACGTACTGCTTGATCGGGCGCTTGATGTGCTCGATCACAAAGCGCTTGCCGTCGATGTCTTGGGCAGCGAGGTTGCGATAGAGCTTCTCGACCTGCTCCTTGACCTCGGGATCGTTGAACGCATAGTGGCCGGAGACATCTAGGATCTTCAGGCTGAGCTCATCGTCGGCAAGGATGTCATCGACCTGCAGGTTGACGTCGTCGCCAGTCATCCACTTGCGCCAGCGCTCGGTCTTGATAGCCTTGACCAGCAGCGTGTGATACAGGTCGGAGGGGTCATCGCACAGACCGTTGTCGACCAGGATCTGCTCGGTGGCGCAGAGCTTGAGGTAGGCGCGGGTCTCCTCGGTGCCATACTGCGGAGCGACGTTGGAGGCGGTCACGTGTGCCGGGATGTGCTCGAGCAGCGTCGCGTCGTCCAGATAGTCGGCGTTGTGCTCCTTCAGGCCCACGCCATAGCGCTTGGCCATATCGGCAAGCTCGCGGGCGTTCTTGAAGTTGTAGTGACCGACCTGCTCCGTCCAGCGGGTAAGGGTGCCGGTCTGGCCGACGATAAAGGTGGGCATGGGGCAGCCGCGCTTCTCGAGCTCGGGCTGCAGCTGAGAAATGAACTCCTCGTACTTATCGGTAGAGGTCAAGCCGCCATTGGTCTCCTCGGTACCGACCTCATAGGCGACCTCGGGCAGGTTATGCTCGCGACGGTACTGCTCAAGGTAGTCGATAAGATCGATCGTGCGGCGAAGCACCACGTCGAGCGGAATAACCTTGCCGATCTGATAGGGGTCCTTGGTGGGGTCGACCATCAGCAGGTCAAAGCCCGCCTCCATGTCGGCGACGAAGGACTTGCGGGCGAGCTCCATGGCCTCGTCCTCGGGCAGGTGGGCGTTACGCTCCTCGTCGCGCTGCCACGGACCGCCGTGATCGCGGCACAGGTAGTACGGACCGGTGTAACCCACCTCGTCGGCAACCTTCTTGATGTCGGCGGCAAAGCGCGTCTGGTCCCAACCGTTGACGTAGCCGGCGCCCATCTCGTCCATATCGACCTGGTTGCGGCTGGCGATAAACATGGGCGGGAAATCCTCGTCCTTGGCAAGCTCGAACACGGCCTGAATCAGGTTGGGGCTCATGGGGCCAATGCCGACCATGGTTGCGTGATCGCCGCTATCCTGCAGCTTGAGCATGCCCTGAACGGCCTGACGGATGGTGAGGTTGGACATTTTGTTCTCCTTCTCCAGAGGATTTTTGACAAAAGTTCCCTGGGACCCAGATGTGGGCCCTATCAGTACGGATGGATTTTGTTGTGTAGGGGCGGTTGTGCGGAGTCAAATCCATCCCTCCGCACAACCGGAGTCCTTAAAGGTTTACTTGGCCTGCTTATCGAGCGTGGGCTTCATGGCAATCAGGATTGCAGCGGCGACCACGGCGCCAATCACGATGTCCAGGCAGAACAGCGCGACGTTGTTGGTGGCAAGGGCGACGATAAAGCCACCGTGCGGGACGTAGCAGTCGATGCCCTGGAAGGCGGCAAGTGCCGCACCCACGGCAGAGCCGATGCAAATGCCGGGCAGGGTGTGACCGAGGTCCTTGACCGCGAAGGGGATAGCGCCCTCGGTAATACCGATGCAGCCCATGAACAGCGCGGAGATGCCCATCTGGCGGTCAGCGTCATCGAACTTGTTCTTGGCGATGAGCGCAGCGAGGCCACAGGCGATCGGGGGAACGGCGACGGCGACGCGGAACATACCGTTAGGACCGTAGATACCGGAGGCCATGATGGCCATGGTGAAGGTCGAGGCGGTCTTGTTGATGGGGCCACCCATATCGAAGGCGGTCATAACGCCAATGACCAGACCCAGGACAACTGCGGAACCGCCCTGCAGGCTGCCGAGCACGCCGGTGAGCCAGTCCATCACAAAGCCAAGCGGCGTGGCCAGGATGTAGATATAGGCCATGCCCAGGACAAGCGAGGTCAGAATCGGGATGATCAGGATGGGCATGATGGTCTGGATGGTGTTGTTGACCTTCCAGGTCTTCATCCAGCGGACAAAGTAGCCGCAGATGACCGCCATGATCATGGCGCCCAAGAAGCCGGTCGAAACGCTGTTGCCGTTAGGGGTAACGACTGCGTTATTGACCAGGTAGCCCAGGACAAAACCGGGGGCGAGCGCGGGCTTGCCGGCCATCGAGTAGGAGATGTATGCCGCAAGCACCGGGATCATCATGGAGATGCCGGCCATGCCGATGGTGTTAAGGCTCACCATCAGCGGGTTCGTAACCTCCATGCCGTTGGCGCCGGCGGTACCGGATGCCAGCGAGAAGGCAAGAAACACGCCGCCGATAACGACGATGGGGATAAAATAGGAAACGCCGGTATTGAATGCATTGAGCAGCGTCTTGCCAGGATCGGCAAAGATAGACTGCTTGGACGCCGGTGTCGGGGCCTGCGGGGCAGCGGAGACGGCCTTCTTCTCTGCCTTGGCCTCGGCCTTGGGCGCGTCAACGGCGCCACCCGTCGCCTTGATGATCTCAATGGCCTGGTCGATGATCTTTACCGGATCGGCGATTACATCAGAGGTGCCGACCTTCAGGAACTTGCCCTCGGCCATCTTCTGCTCAAAACGGTCCTCGTTCTCGACACCCACGTCGACGGACTCCAGGACCAGGTCGGCGGAGTCCACGTCTTCCTGCGTGAGCTCATTCTCGATACCCAGGCCACCCTGAGCCTCGACCTTGCACTCGATGCCACGGGCGGCGCATTCATCCTGAATCGCCTTCTGGGCCATATACGTGTGGGCGATACCCACAGTACAGGCGGCAACGCCTACGATCTTCATTGCTTCCCTCTTTTCATAGAGTTGCGTGCGCAAGACACCGTTTGCGGAGGCCTCCGGAGCATCCCCTGCCGTTTGGACTTGCTGTCTTTTCGACAAGAACAATATAGGTGCTCGTTTTTCTTAATGCCAGCTTATTTCGGTAAACGCGCAGGTCAGAGCGTTGGTTATGCGATTTAGTTATGCGTTTAACCAAAAATGAATCCTGCGATTTTGCCCTCGATTTCAAAAGTCAAGAAGTATTTGATTTTCTCGGTAGACGGCAGATACGCATGCCGGTCACAAATTTCGCCCCCACCCGTATGCCGCATTTGTTGCATACTCATATGAAAGGAAAAAGCCGCTCACCGAAGCGTATCCTTCACCAAGACTCAAAGTCATCATGTTGGAAAATGCTCATCTGTCGGAAGGAGTCGCTGTGGCAAAACAGCGCGTTACGATCGCAGACGTCGCTCGAGAGGCGGGAACCTCGACGGCAAGCGTCTCGTATTACCTCAACGACAAACGAGAAAAGCTTAGCGAGAAGACGCAGAACAAAATCGCGCGCGTCATTAAGGAACTCGGATACGTTCCCAACGCCCAAGCGCAGACGCTCACCGGCAAGCAAACCCACGTCATTGCCATCATCATTTTGGATAACACCAACAAATGGGCGGGGCTCGTTCTCAATGGCATGGAGCAGGTCATGCTCCCCGCGGGCTACCAGGCGGTCGTTTGCACGAGCAACTTTAACCCCGAGACCGAGCTCATGTACGTCGACAAGATGCTCTCGCTGGGCGTCGATGGCTTTATCATCCAGCCCACGGCAAACTTCAAAGCCGTGCATGACCGCATTAGACGCGCCGGCAAGCCGGTCGTCTTTTTCGATGCGGCCATCTATAGCCCAGGTACCAGCTGGATCAAAACCAACCTTTACGACGGCGTGTACAACGCCACACAGGCACTCCTCGACGCCGGCTACGAAGATTTCTTTTCCATTGCCGCCAACATGACCGAAATGCGCACCCGCATGGAGCGTTTTCAGGGGTATGCCGAGGCGCTGGCAGCGAACGGGCAGCTCTACAAAGCGATTCCCATCGATCACAACAAGCCGTCAATCAACGAGCTCACCGAATACTTTAAATTCAAGTTCAATCCCGCCAAGCGAACCCTTATCTTCGTGCAAAATCAGTGGGCACTTCCCCGTGTCTACAAGGCCCTCCAGCCAATGGCCCATCTGCTTCCGCAGCAAATCGGCCTTTTGGGACTCAACTGCGAAGACTGGACTAATCTCACCACACCGACCGTCTCCACCATCATCGAGCCCGTCGACCAAGAAGGTCGCGAAGCAGCCGAGATGCTGCTCGCCCTACTTGACGGAAGCAGCGAACCCGGCGAGCAGCGCATTCTCGAGTGCAAGCTCAACTGGCTCGACTCCACCTCGATCTAGACCGCGGGACAAATGAATCAGTAGCGTTTGTCTCAAATCTTAAGTATTTGTTCGACAGAACGGCCCTTGCCGGCTCCTGCTAGACTGGTAGATTCCCAACCGTCCATCCAGGAGCCTCAATGTCGCGCAAGCCCGCCTACAAGCAAATACTTTCCATCGGCACCACCGTGGTGCTAGGGTTTGCGCTGTTTACGGGATCGCTTGACGGGGCGCCCAAGCTGCTGTCGCCGCAAAGCGATGAGCAAGCGGCGGCTCTGGCCGAAAAACAAAACGAGAGCCCCAGCCGCACCGACGACGAGGCAGACCTGGTTGCCCGGCTCGAATCGGGAACGGCGAGCTCCCCGGACCCTCAAAACGGCCAGGACTCTGGCGATGGCTCCGATTCCGCCGCAACCGACACCGATGACGACGTTTCCGCGGACAGTGCCGCCACCCCCATCGACGAGGTCGAAAACCCCGACCTCAACCGCGCCCGCGGTGTTTATCTCAGCAGCATTCCCGACTACGCCGGCAACCCCTACGTTGCCCTTCGCGCCGACAGCACGCACCCGCTCGGCACACCATCATTCACGCTCGATGAATACGAGCGCGCTACAGAAGAGGGCTGCTTTAAGAAGTTCTCCAAGCTCGACAGCCTGGGCCGCACCCGCAAAGCACTCGCCTGCGTGGGCCCCGAATCACTCGGTCAAGGCGAGCGCGGCGATATCTCGCGTATCCATCCTGCCGGTTGGCACCAGCAGCGCTACGACTTTATTCCAGGCCAGAGCCTCTACAACCGCTGCCACCTTATCGCCTGGTCGCTCTGCGGCGAAAACGCCAACCGCAAAAATCTCCTCACCGGCACGCGCTATCTCAACGAAACGGGCATGCTGCCGTTTGAGGAGCAGATTCTCGGCTACATCCGCGACACGGGCAACCATGTGCTCTACCGCGTCACGCCCATGTATAACGAAGAGGAACTTGTCTGCCGTGGCGTGCGCCTTGAGGCGCAATCGATCGAGGACCACGGCAAGACCCTCTGCTTCCACGTGTACTGCTACAACCTGCAGCCGCATGTGCAGATCGACTACGCCACCGGCCGCAACCAGACCTCGGGAGTTTAGGGCCGACCAAGCTGCCCGTAACCCAAAAAATGATCCGTTTTCCTCCGTCCCCAAGGAATCAAATAAGGCCGCCCCGGTTACCCAAGGCGGCCCTTTCGTCAGCACCTACATTGCAGGCAAAATCGCACGCTACTTGGCGCGACCCTCCTCATAGCGCTCGACCAGCTTGGCCTGAACGTCATAGGGAACCTGCTCATAGCCAGCGGGCTTCATGGTAAAGTCACCCGTGCCGCGCGTGATAGAGCGCAGGCGCGTCGAGTAATCCGTCAACTCGGCCAGCGGCGCCTGGGCGATGACCACGGTGTCGCCGCGCTCATCGGTCTCCATGCCCGTCACGCGACCGCGCGATGCCGAGATGTCGCCCATCACGGCGCCGGCGTAGCTCTCGGGGATAGTCACCGTGATTTCCTCGATGGGCTCCAGCACCACCGGGTCGGCATCGGCGCACGCCTTGCGCAGGCCGATGCGAGCCGCCGCGCGGAACGCCATCTCGTTGGAGTCGACGCTGTGATACGAGCCGTCGTACACAGCCACGCGAATGCCCGTGAGCGGGTAGCCGGCAATGATGCCGTCCTTCATGGTCTCCTGGACACCCTTGTCCACGGCGGGGATGAGCGAGCGCGGGATGCGGCCACCCACGACCTCGTCTACAAACTCATAGCCATCGCTCGTGCCGTCGGGCCCAATGAGCGGCTCAACGCGCAGCCAGCAGTCGCCATACTGACCGGCGCCACCGGTCTGCTTCTTGTGGCGGCCCTGCGCGCTTGCCGTACGGCGAATGGTCTCGCGATACGGAATGCGGATCGGCACGCTCTTGGCCACGACCTTGGTACGGTCCTCCAAACGGTTGAGCAGCACCGAAACCTGCGCCTCACCCACGGCGGAGATAATGGTCTGGCCGGTCTCCTCGTCACGGTCGATGCTCATAGTCGGATCGGCCTTACAGGCCTTCTCGATAAACGTGTAGAGCTTCTCTTCGTCCCCGCGATTCTCGGCCTCGATGGCAATGCGGTACTGCGAGTTGGGGAACTTAAACGCCGCAGCCTCGACCTTGCCGGTAATCGAGAGCGTATCGCCCGTCTCGGCCGCCAGCTTGGGCGCCACGATGATATCGCCGGCATAGGCGTGACCGACCTCGGTCATGTCGCGGCCGCACATCACATACAGGTGAGCCAGACGATCGCTCTTGCGGGTACGCGCATTGATTAGCTCAAGGCCCGGCTCAAGCGTGCCCGTCAGCACCTTGATAAAGCTGATGCGACCCTGCTGCGGATCGGCCAGGGTCTTAAACACAAACGCCACCGGGCGGTCATCGTCACTCGAGATCTTGAGCGAGTCGCCGTCGATGAGCGGCATCTCGCCGTAGTCCGTCGGCGCCGGGAAGTACGTGGCAATATCGTCCATCAGCGAGTTGACGCCCTGTTCCTTAATGCAATCGCCCGCAAAGACCGGCACAAAGATGCGCTCGGCAATCGCCTTCGACAGCAGGCCTTCAAGCTCCTCCTGCGTCAGCGTCTCCTCGCCTTCCAAGT
The DNA here is from genome assembly GCA_958346935.1 of uncultured Collinsella sp. Classification (GTDB taxonomy): domain Bacteria; phylum Actinomycetota; class Coriobacteriia; order Coriobacteriales; family Coriobacteriaceae; genus Collinsella. Next base: position 3,662 of record CATVTM010000012.1, on the reverse strand, counting down.
ACTTCATCATCAGTTCGTCGTCAGCCTCGGCCACCAGCTCGCACAGATGGTCGTGGGCTTCCTCGGCCTGGGCACGATACTCCTCGGGAATCTCCGACTCAACGGCCTCGGTGCCGTTGCAGTGGCGCGCCTTCATACGCACCAGGTCGATAATGCCGTCAAAGTCCTCGCCCTCGCCCCAGGGGAGGGTCACGGCACCCAAACGCGTGCCAAAACGCTCCCGCAGCAGGCCCATCGTGGTCGCAAAGCTGGCCTCGGGACGCGACAGGCGGTTCACGAACACCGCACGCGCCAGGCGCAGGTCCTCGGCGGCGTACCAAAGCTTAACCGTCGTGGGCTGCGGGCCGGCCTCGGCGTCGACCACAAACAGAGCCGTCTCGCAGACGCTCATCGCGGCAAAGGCGTCGCCGATAAAATCGGGGTAGCACGGGGCATCGAGCACATTGATGCGCGCGCCCTTCCAGTCGATCGGCGCGATGGTCGTCGAGATGGAAAATGCACGCTTGACCTCTTCGGGGTCATAGTCGAGCGTGGGCTTGGTGCCGTCGTGGCCGCCCAGGCGGGCGGTCTTGCCGGAAAGGTGGAGCATGGCCTCGGCGAGTGAAGTCTTGCCCACCCCGCCTTGGCCTACGAGCACCACGTTCCTTACGTTACCGGTCTTGGGAGCACCCATGATGACCTCCTTGCAGGGCCGCGCGCAATGCGCGACGCCAACGGGGAGAGTTCGCGGTCGGTGCCGTCCCGGGAGCAGCATGGTCGGCAGCCGAGCCGACTCACCCTCCAAATGTCCTATGCCACCACCCTACCCTCACGGGCGGCTGTCCATGCATACCTTTCGGCACACGTATGAATACAAGCGGCGAGAGGAAGAGACAAGCTTGTGAGGCAATTATTGAACCCCGTCGATGTAAACAAAAAGCCGCCACAGACCGTAAGACCTGTGGCGGCTTCGCCTCAATTAATAGTTGCGTAAATACCTGAGCCTATCCCTCGATACGGCTCAAGAACTCACGTGTGCGCCGCTCGCGCGGATGGTCTATGACCTGCTCGGCAGGCCCCTCCTCGACAATGCGACCGCCGTCCATAAAGACCACGCGGTCGGCAACATCGCGTGCAAATTGCATCGCGTGGGTCACGATTACCATCGTCATATTCTGCGCCGCCAGGTCCTTAATGACACGCAGCACCTCGGCCGTCAGCTCGGGATCGAGCGCCGAAGTCGGCTCGTCAAAGAACAGGATCTCTGGGTCGAGCGCTAGGGCGCGGGCAATACTCACGCGTTGCTGCTGACCGCCCGAAAGCTCACACGGAACTTTGTTTTCGTTGCCCACAAGCCCCATCTGCGCAATCAGCTCGTGCGCACGGGCTTCCGCCTGCTCGCGCGGGCACTTGAGCACGCGGATCGGCGCGTCGATGATGTTTTTCATCACGGTATAGTGCGGGAACAGGTTGTAATTTTGGAACACCAGGCCGAATCGCGAGCGCGCCTGCTTGGGAACATCTCCCTTCGCATAGACCGCGCCCGATCCCGCATCCGTCGCAACCGCAAGGTCGCCAAACGAAAGCGAGCCGCCGTCGAGCATCTCGAGCAGCGTAGCGCAGCGCAACAGCGTTGACTTACCGCCGCCCGAAGGCCCGATAATCGCCACGACCTCGCCACGCTTGACCTCGAGCGAGATATCCTTGAGCACCTCATTGACGCCAAACGCCTTGCGCGCGCTTTCGATTTTCATCACTGAGTTAGTCATGATAATAGTCCAGCTTCTTTTCGGCGGCGCCCAGCAGCATCTCGACCACAAAGTTAAAGACCCAGTAGATCAGCGCCGCGATTGCAAACGGCACCATGCTCACCTGCGAGGCGACCAGCGCCTTGGCCGTCGAGAACATCTCGCCCACGCCGATGGCGAACGCCAGCGACGTGTCCTTGACCAGCGTGATGATCTCGTTGCCCATCGCCGGCAAAATGCGTTTGGCAACTTGCGGCATCACGATGTACAAAAATGTCTGCAGACGCGAGTAGCCCAGCACCTCGGCGGCCTCATATTGACCACGCGGAATCGACTGCAGGCCCGAGCGATAGATCTCGGCAAAGTAGCCGGCGTAGTTGATGATGAACGCCACAACGCACGCCGTCCACTTGGAATCGGGCGTGAGCGAGATGCCGAACACGTAGTACGGGGCAAAGTAGATGGCAAACATCTGTAGCATGAGCGGCGTGCCGCGCATGACCGAAATATAGATGCGCGCGATCCAGCGAAGCGGCGCAATTTTGCTCATGCGCATAAACGCCACGGGAATTCCCAGCGGAATCGACCCGAGCAACGTCAGCACAAACAGCTGCAAGCTGACCAAGAATCCCTGGCCAAGCATCTGCATCATGACCTGAATAGACACCCCAAGCTCTCTTTCACAGTAACGGAACAGCAGGTGTTAATTGAAATAGGCACAGTGCCCAAGATTGCGAGCGACAAGCCCGACGAAGCGTACTTTGGTACGCGAGGAGGGTTGGAGCCGCAAGGTTGGGTGCTGTGGCTATTTCAAAACCCAGTTGTCGAAGGATAGACCGTAGCTTGAATACTTATCGCACAGGTCCTTGACCGTGCCGTCCTCGTAGAGCGCCTTGAGTGACTCGGTTACAGCATCGGCCGACTTGGTGTCGCCCTTCTTAAAGCCGACGGCGTAGTGCTCGCTGGACAGCGGCTTGTCGAGCTGCGTATAGGCATCGGGCTTGGCGGCCAGCTGATACTGAGCAATCGAGAGGTCACAGGCAACGGCATCGACCGCACCACTCTCGAGCTGCATAAACGCCGTGTTGTACTCACCGATGGTATCGAGCGTGGCAAACGTCGCGGCCAGATCCTTCTGGTCGCCCTCGAGCACATTCTGCGCAGCGGAATCAGTCTGGGTAATCACGGTCTTGCCGGCAAGATCGTCCCAGCTCTTGATACCCGCGTCCTTCTTGACCACCAACACCTGCTCGTTGAGCATATACGGCTCGGAGAACGTGTAGTCGTCCTCGCGGCCCTCCATGGTAAAGCCGTTCCAGATGCAGTTGATGGCGCCGGAGTTGAGCAGCGTGTCCTTGGCATCCCAATCGATGGCCTCGTAATCGACATCCCAGCCCTGCTTATCGGCAACGGCCTTGGCAAGGTCAAGGTCAAAGCCCGTGTACTCGCCGTCATCGCCCACAAAGCCGTACGGAGGGTAGGACTTGTCAAAGCCCACCACGAGCTTCTTGGACTCCGCGGCGCCCTTCACATCCTTGGCCGCGGCAGAACCAGCAGCGGAGCCCTTGCCAGCACCACCGCCGCAGCCGACAAGACCAAGGCCAAGCACCGTGGCGAGCGAGCCGGCTAGATCAACAAACTGACGACGAGACATATCGGTATTCATGGTATTCCCCCTCGATAGTACTTTAGTTAGGTAAAGTGAGTCATGTAACGTTCAGAATCATACACTTTAGTGAGATGGAGTACAAGGGAGGGCTTGCCCGGCGCGGGCGGGGAGCGGCGCGGAATTAAGTTTCCTGCTCTACAGTCCTGCGCAAGACGGAAAGCACGCATGGAGCACTAGGTTGGAGCACCCGGCTGAGTGGCGCCCGGCGCGGAGTTTAATTTGCTGCTCTACAGTCCTGCTCACGACGGAGGCCACATTAAGTGGCC